>CAZAQC010000001.1:0-12895 GCA_964487525.1 uncultured Candidatus Saccharibacteria bacterium
CAGATTCCTACTTCTGCACATAGTTTAAGGCACGGTTTTGCAACATATTTGGCTGAGGAAGGTGCAAGTCCAGTAGCATTGCAGATACTGTTAGGTCATGAGAGTTTAAATACTACTACTAAGTATGTACATGCGAGTGAGAAATTCGCAGAAGAGACTGTAAGAAAGAATCATCCACTTAAGTAGATGTTTATATTTTTTGACGTAATCCTCCAAGATCGATAAGAGTTTTGGAAAGTAGATCTCTTTGATTACTTTGTTCATATTGATTTGAATAGAATGTGTAGAGAATATTTGTTAAGTCTGAGACTTGGTTTCTTAAACTCTCTAAATTCTTCTTCATGGTTTCTATATCCTGTTTTTCAGTATTATCATTTTCAGAAGAAGTTCCGGTTTCGGGATTAGAGCCTGTGACTGGAATTATTAAAGGAGTTTCTTCCTGCACTATTTGTTCAGGAATCTCAGGATTTTGAAAACTAGATGTAGTTACTTGCTCAAAGTTGGGAGTTACAGTTGGATTAATTTCTTGATTGTCAAAATCGCCCATATTTTTATTTTTTAAATTTAAAAAAGAGTCATTCGTTAGAGTAACAATTACTCAGTAGTTGTTAGATCTTTAAATTCTTTACTTTCTTGAACTTTCTGTAATAGATCTTGTGCATCTTTGTCTCCGTTGTTTGCTCTTTCTACTAATGCTTTAGCTTCATCAATATTTTTCTTAAATTCATCCAACAGGTCTAGGTATATATTTTTTATTTCTTCCTGTGAGCTGTCTCCATACACTGTTATAGCAATTTCGTTAAGAATATTCTCAAAATGTTCAGGAGATTTAGATTCTTTAATTCTAGTTTCAATTACCGTAAGTTCCTCATCTGTAGATTTTTCAGCAAGGTCCTTAAAAACGATATCTAATACTTCCTGTGTTAGAAGATCAAACATTTCGTTTGATTCATTCTCAGGTAGACCGAATTCTTTTATTTTTAATAGTATTTCTTCCATTACAATTACTTTTAAATTAAATTTACTAATTTCCTAATAGGGCTTGTGCAGCTGATTTTGCAGCTTCTACTGGATTGGTACCATTATATGCGGCTCTTAGGAAGTCATTTACTTTAAATGCATTAGCCTGACCCATTAATTGCTCTTTAGAAACTAATCTTGAGAGCTCTGAGAAGAATTCTTTTTGTATTGGTGCATATGTTGATCCACCAACGTTTTCAGTTAATGCTATTTCTGAACCTCTCCAACCCAATTGATTAGGATCCCAACCAAATTGTGATGTATCTAACCATTCACCATTGCCTAACCATCCTTCAGTTGCTCCTCCTACTGGTCCCTGAGGTGTAGGTAATTCTATGCTACCTTGTGGTATTGGTTGAGGTGCTGGAGGGGCTTCAATATGGCCTCCTACTTGTGCAGTTCCTGTAGCTTGTGGATTGCTAGATTGCTCAGCTGGAATTGTATTCCCAGCTCCTGAGAGACTATTTATTAAGCTTCCTGCTCCATAACCAATTCCAAACCAAGTTGCTGCTGGCTTTATAAAGGCTGCAGCTTCTCCTAATCTGTTAGCCCACCACTCTTTTCTTTTTTGTTTTTTATCAAATTCAGCTAGCTCTGTAATACTTTTTCCTTGTCTACTCTCATACTTCATAGAGTTAGAAGTACTTCTTAAGTTTCCTTCCCACTTCTTTAGACCATCACCAATTGCTCTCCCTCCTAATGTAGCTGCTAATACTGCTGCAACTCCAATAGGTGGAGCTGTAAGTGCTAATACGAGACCACCTGCTCCTCCAGCTATACGGCCTGCCCACTTAATCCATTTTTCTTTTTTGTTTCTTTTCTCCTGATTTTCCTGTTCTACTGGAGCTATTACATTTTGATCTATGTATTCTTTCTGTTTCAGAAGATCAAAATATTCAGCCTTTTCAGCAATTGTTAATGGTCTTGTTTCTTGTATAGCATCTAATCTCTCCAAATCTTTAGCATAGTCAGCAGATCTTTGTTCCCATGTATTTTCTCCCCTTAATTCTCTTAACTGGTCTTGTAATTCAAGAATAGTTTGATTAGTTCCAGGTGTAGGTACCGGTGTAGGAGTTGGTACTGGTGTTGGAGTTGGAGTAGGTACCGGTGTTGGAGTAGGTACCGGTGTTGGTGTAGGTACCGGTGTTGGTGTTGGTGTTGGTACCGGTGTTGGAGTTGGAGTTGGTATTGGTGTTGGTACTGGTGTTGGTGTTACAGTTGGTATTGTATTATTATTTATCACGTAATTATTAACGACTGTTTCTAATATTTCTTTGTTTTTATCGTTTTGTATCTGCATCTGTTCTTGTAATAGAGTAATGTACTCCATCATTTGTTCATTTGATAGAGCTGATATCTCTTGCCCATTTAATAATTGATCCATCTTTTCTTTTATTTCATCCAATTTCTCATTCATCTCTTCAAGTTTTTCTTCTATGTTAGTCTTAGTAGTATTTTCTGGCTTTGGAGTAGAAGATAATTTGTCTTTCTCTAAAAATTCTACAAATCGTTTAGCACTCTCTGGATCTAATATTTCAGTTAATGATTTCTCAAAATTCTTTCCAGTTAAGTCTTTTGAAATTTCAGTCATGTCTTCTAAAGCATTTTGTCCTTTTTGAGATAAAAGTACATTATTAAATCCTTCATTTGCTTTATTATTTCTATCTAATTCTTCTTTATGCAAAGCATCTCTCTTAGCATTTTCTGCAATTTGAGTACTTCTAGCAAAGAAACCTTGACCATTTTCTGACAATGGAGTTAAAGGATTAAAACCTTCATTAGCTTTACTGTTACTATCTAACGCATCTTTATGAAGATTCCCCGTTGATTCACGGTCGTTCATCCCAACATGATTATTAGCAGCAGTAATATCGTTCCTGTTATGTGCTAGTACATTATCTCCCATCTCTTTTGATTTTTCTGTTGTACTTTTAATAAAATCATTTTCATTGGCCCATCCATGATTGTTAGCTGCCGTAATATCTTCTCTATCATGTGCAAATACATATTTCTCAGGTTCAGCAGTTTCCGATTGTTTCTCATGGTTGTTGGCAGCGGTAATTCCATCTCTGTCATGTGCTAACACATTGTCTCCCATAGCTTTACTACTTGGTGTGTCTATCTCTTTAACCCAGCCATCAGGAAGATTCTTTTCTCTCTTAACTTCCTGATTATCTCCAACTATTAAAGCAGCACCTTCCTTGTCCTCTATCTTAATCTTCATACCATTTGGTGCATTATATACCTCTTTCCCATTCTCTAAATTATCATAATCTCCTGTAGCTACTTTACTTTGTAATGTTTCAAATTCTGAATTACTCTGGTCTGCCATAAAAATAGATTTTCAACTTAATTTTATACTAACTTGCCTAATTATTATGAAAACATATAGGCAGGTTTATATATACATATAATTTACTCATTTAAATAAGTTCTGTCAAGGAATATTGTTAAAACTTTCTCTTTATTATCTTCCCCTTCTCTATTTCTTCAATTGTAAATGAATTGGTATTGAAATACAGTATTTCTAGCAGTGCTTCTAATCCATTTTTGAACCAACGCATCTTCTTCCCTTGAGATATAGATCTTGGATTGTAATATATATCGATCTCTTTAAATTTTAGTTTTTCTCCATTTAATTCTCTGTATCTTGATAGTTTTGCTGTTAATTCTGGTTCTAATCCAAAATTGGATGTAGACTCTAAACTTTTGAAAATGGATCTCATAATATCTCCTCTAACCATTTTGTAACAGGTTTCCATATCTTTAGGTGCAAACCCTTGTTGTTTAGTAAATAGGTTAGAAGAATATGTTACAAATCTATTACCAATTTTATGAACAGAGTTAAAGAAAATATTGTTCTTGTTAAATCTGTTTCCATATATTACATCTAGGTATGGGTCTGATTTAAACATCTCTACAAACTTTGTAAGATCTTTGGGCTCATATTCTAGATCTGCATCTTGTACAACAACAAAGTCTCCCTTGGAAGCAAGTATTCCTGTTTTAACAGTTTGAGATTTCCCTAGATTTCTTCTGTTTTCTAACAGTACAAATTTAGTGTCTTTGTATACCTTCTTTGTAGCTTTCTTTATTAAAAAGTCACTCCCATCTCTTGATGCATCATCTATAATTACAATCTCTTTTTTTATCTTGTTAGGCAATTTAATTTTTGCTACCTTGTCTATTATTTGTGATACAGTCGATTCTTCATTGTAAACAGGTATAACTATGGAAAGTGTTTCAAGTCTTTCATTTTTGTAATGTTTTGGTAAAAGCATGAAGTAATATTTCTCTAACATTTCATCATTTGAGAAATATTCTTTGTTTCTAATAATTAGTTCTTTAATATAGTTTTGATTACTGGATTTGCGTATAGCTTTTTCCAATGTTTTTGCTAAATCCTTTGAATTGTTTCTCCTAAATACAAATTCTTTACTTCCTACCCTCTTTGCAATTTCAATATTACTTGGAGCATTTGAGAGTACAGGAATATTTCCATGCGCTATTGCCTCTAGGTTTGCAATTGCTAGCCCTTCACTAAATGAGGAGTTAATATATATCTTAGATTTGCTTAATAGCTCAAAGAAATCATCTCTCTTAAGAAGTTTTTCTACAATTCGGACATTTTCTGGTAATTTAACATTTTCGTACTTCAGATCACTCCCCTCCCCTATGATCATGAATAGCCAAGTTGGGTGTTTTTCAGCTATTTGTATATATGTTTTTAAAACTACTTGTGGATTCTTTACAGCAATCCATTTGCTTGCCCAAACAACAATATTTTCTTTTTCTTTTAAATTTATCTTTTCATTCTCTAAATCATAGCTGTTGTATATGGTGTCAACCCTTTCTGGTTCAATGTTGAAGTTTTTACAAATCCATCTCTTTCCTGTTTCGGACACTGCCACTATATCTTGTGCATTTGTTATGACAGACTCAAATATATTCCTATCTAACCAATTTACTATCTTAGTTGCAAAAGTTGAATTAAAGTATATTTTCCCAGCATTATGTTCTATGACAGTATATGGTCTTGAGAGTAAAAGACACGCTAAATGTGCTAGGAAGCTACTTGTTAGGTGTCTACTGTGTATTATTACCTTTGCATTAGGATTCCTTTTTAATATGTTTAAAATGTAGAAGAAAAAATTAACACCGAATATGGGGTATGTGTTATTAAATATATTTACTGGTTTGAAGCTTACCTTCTTAAATCCATCTTCATTGATTTCATATCTTTGGTTAGAACCAAAAACTGCTAAACATTTAATATCCTTTTTAGTAAGACCCTTTAACAGAGCAAATGCCATATTCTCTAATCCTCCTATTCTTGGTGGGAAATAGTGAGATATGGATATCAAATCATATTTTGTTTTTTCAGTTTTAGGCAGTTTCATTCAAACAGTATAAAATTATCGGAAATATATATTAATTTTTTTTCTAATCTTTTCTGATCATTTATTAAATTCTGATCAACAATAGTTATTGCATAGGAATTATTTAATGGAAGAGAATATATGTTGTATAACCATGCATTGTCATCTAGTTTTAAAGATTTTTCTAATCTTGAAGTATATAAGATTGTAATGTCTTTTCTATTTGGTATCCCTGGAGAAGTTAAAACTTTTTCATAGCTTTCCGGAATTGGTTCTTTAAGGTATTCTAAAAGATTTCTTCTTGTTTCAAGGCTCATGTATTGAGCATTTGCTGTATCTATATTTCCAAATGAAGCAACAATCAGTTGTGTGTATGGATCAGATATTACGAAGGTGTTACTCATTTCATTCTCATTAAGATATTCAATTAGAGCTACATCTTCATTAACGATAGCAGATACAGTACCACTCTCTTGTGTGTAAAAAGTTAGATATTTGCCGTATTGAACAAAGAAATTTATAGTCCATACAGAGAGTAATGTCCCAAAAAGGAAGAGTTTGAAAACTGGTTTAAATCCAAGGCTCCAAAGATATTGAACGGTAATTAAAGAAGCAAAAAATCCAAGACCAATAGCAAACTTGTTAGCATATGTAGGTGCTAACATATAGAAGATTATCCCAAAGGCTATGTAGGAAAATAGTGCTAGTGTTTTGTCACTCTTTCTCTTCTGGAATACAGCAGCTATATATGCAACAAGGATGAATAACCAGCCAGCTCCTAAGTTTTGTATATATACAGAAATGTTGTTTGGATAGTATGCATTAGTTACGCTCCCTATTACCTCTAATGAATCCTTCTGTAGCAACTTTTCAACACTAAATCCTGCGATATTGGCAAGTGTGAAGAATATAACTGTTAAGAGTAAGAGGAGTAAAAATATTGTCTTCTCTTTGTTGTCTTTTAATTTTTGTATTACTAAGAATTTAAACCATAGATAACCAACAAAGATAGCACCTATTACGAAATGGATTGAAAATAGTAATGCAGATACCAATACTAGCTGAAAAATATTCAAATTCTTTTCTTTAAATACAAGTATGAATATATACAGGGCAAATGTTTGTGGGATGAAAAACACAAAATCATATCCTCCCATTACAAATGTAAGAAGAGAAAGTAATACTCCCAGTTGTGACCAAAGGGTACTTCTTGTGACTTTCTTAAATATCATATATATCGGAATACTTACTATCATTGGAAATACAATGTCTAAGACATAGAAGGATTTGATAGGGTCATTTTGTAAGAAGGTAATGATATTTCCAAATATTATGTGATATAAAGTTGTATATCCATGTTGTAAGAATAGGTTTGAACACTGTCCAGGTAAGAAACATAGTATTCCGTTATTAAATATCTTGTTAGGAACCGTTAGGTGTTGAAGGTAATCTAATGCAACTACAGAGTCTTGTTGTCTAATCAATATGAATACAAAGAGAACAAAGATAATCGCAGGTAGTAGAGCCGACCCTATTTCTTTTAATATCTCTTCAGATTCATTCCCCTCCTTGTTATCCCCTATTATTAACAGTATGAATAGTACATTCCAAAGAATTAAATTGAATATTACTCCAAAGGGCAATATTTCATTTAGTGATAGGCCGGATATATTTGATATAAAGATTTGTAGGAGGAACTGTATTGGATAATAGATGAATAATAATGCAGAGGATATACCATACAATTTGGATTTAAATACAACTTTAGATAACAGATTGGGTAAGGTAAATATTGTAAATATCAAATACCCAATAAATATGTAATTATTATTAAAGGATTGTAATCCACCAGTAAATATTGAGAATATGAAATACCCTATTACTCCGATATTAATTGTAATGGACAGTACATCAAACATTATTATTCTTTACAATTAACTAATATATCTATATCAAATTTTACTTGAAGATCATATTTTCTACTTAGTATTAACGATTGGTTGTTTTCAGAACTTTCATAGTCTAGATTTTCATCATGAATTTCTACTTTACACCCTTTGTCTTCAAAATATATGTATCCATCCTTTTCTTTGTACTCTGTTTTGTTAGAATAATCTAACTGTATATTGTATTTAAGATTTTCTTTGTAAAGATATGCTGTTTCAGCAATAACTTCCATAGTTATCTCTTGTGTATTTATAGGTTTTAAAGTAATTAACCTATTATTATTTTCCCCATTTTCAACATATTCAATGTATGAATTTGTTCTTACGATGGAATTTTCTAAACTAGAATTTTTTTGTATTTTTGTATTAATACTAAAGGGGTTATCTGTAAAATCTGTGTCATTTGTAATATGGTCATTTCTAGATGCTAGTTCGATATATTCAGAGTTTGGTAATTGAATTATTACAGATTGTCTTTCGTTAATAATTTGAAAGTTTTTGTTTTGTGTATATGTATAGTAATAGTTAATGGAGAGGTATATACCTATTAAGGCAATTATTATAGTTAGTAGTTTAAGGTAGAAGGTTTTCATATATATACAATATATATGTATTTTGGATAAAAAAAAAGATAACGGTATGTTATCTTTTAATAATAGATCTTTCTTTTAAGAGAGATATTCTCTCTTTTAGTGGTTTCTTGTCTATAGCAAAGGTTGCTGAGTTGTAAAGTAAGACTAATGGAGTAGGAATGTGCCCTACCCATATTGGAATTGGTGTGGAGTCTTGTAAATTTCCATTGCAAAGTTCTTTGAATAGAGATATTAATCTGTGATTTCCATCTATAATACTTCCTGTTGTAAATGGTAATAAGTATCTATTTTCAACAATAAAAAGTGGATAGTCATTTCCCTGTTCTTGGTTATATACAACTAATTTGGCCATATCATTGTTTATACTCTCTATATGTTCTTTTACCTCTTGATTATTTGGTAAGTAATTAACAATAGTATCCCAATTTTTAGATATTTCATTTGCTTGAGTTGTACCTGTTTGTTTCCAAATGTAATATGACCATTCTGATGGTTGTCCTGTGTATATCTGTAGGTCATCTCTTTGCATTAGTGAACCAAGTGGTATTTCTTCTTTTATCCAGGTATTTGAAAGTTCTGCAGGTAAGGGAAATCTAAAATCGTTAAATCCTCTAGATATCTTCTCATTTTGCATTCTCATATAGTCTTCTTTTGGTTCCATATACTTCAGGATTATATCACTCAAGGTTATATAAAAAAAAAGATAACAGTATGTTATCTATGTGTTTGTTTATTGGTTTTGTTCTGGCGATCTTCTTTTTTATTTTTTAAACTCTCGGTTGAGAGAAAGAAGATCGCCTGCGGTGAACAAAAGGGGGTTATTGAACGATAATCATTTCCTTGTTAGGAAAATATTGGTACATTGATCTAAGACAATCTAGATCTCCAAAATATCTCCAAACAGGATCGGTGGCGTCAGTGACGTCAAAGCTGAATCCCGGATAGACAGAAACAATCGTTTCTGAATCTAATTGAACTATCGCGGGTCCAACGATGGAACCGACTCCAAATATGCCATAATCGGCATATGGTGTTCCTTCGGCATCTTTGCCTCTTGGCATGAAATTGTAATCATATCCGCATTTTGATGCGAAATTTTCAACCATTACTGGTTGTTCTATGACTACGGACGGAACTACTTTCGCTGTAACAGCAACTGGCTGGCAATTTACAGATTGCTGAGCAATCGGTTCTGCTTCTGTGGAGCATGCCTTTTTGTATTCTTCGACTTTTTCGACTGATACTTCTAAGACGGTATCTCCACAAGGAACTGGTACCTTAGGATCTGAGGAAACAGGAGTTTTTACGCCTGCGCATCCAACAATTCCGAAGGCTAATACCAAAACCAAACTTGTTACAACAATACGCTTTTTCATTTTCTTTCTCCTTTTTATTTTTTTTGATTGTTTGAAAAAACTTTTTTCGTAGGAACCCCTACACCGCATTAAACTTCTAATATATGTATTAGAGACATAATGCGATGTATGAGTATCCTTTAAAAGGAGATATACCCTATTATTATTCACCGCTACTTGTATATAGATGGATTAAATAAATAATCACATAATACAAGTATATTTTAAAGAACTTGTCTCATAAAAGAGACATTAAAAAGATATATAACTATCTCTATCAATGCATCTTTTATTAAGGGGAATATTTTGGAATTTGTTTTTAAAGAGCAGATTCTTCATTTACAATCCTAGTACATTATACCATATATGGTGTTTATAATTCAACACTATGGGCCAAGGGAGAAAGAATATCTTCCTCCCCTACCCAATTCAAGTTAAGCTATCTTACTATTTAAGAACTTAGAAACACCTATAAAACCTAAACCTGTTAAATAAGCTGATACAGCTGCTATATTAAACAATACAGCATCTGCTACGCCCGTATCCTCAGGAATATGAGGACCGTATGGAGTATATCCATCAGCATAAACAGTAGATCTAAAGATATTCATTATTCCGAAAGCAATAATAGTTAACAAGAAGAATTTGTTTATTTTCTTCATGGCAGATTGTAAAGAACAATTTAATTACAGGTACATTATACCCTATAGTTAATATTTATTCAATATTTCTGGAAGTTGGAACTAGTTAACCCTATTCAAATACCTAAATACTCTAATAGGAGAATTGTACATTCTACACGTATAGAGGATAAGATCTGCATCGTAATCTGTTATCTGAGTATTATCTTCTGCTTTGTAAATTTCATATTCATAACTCCTTTGATTCCATATTATTTGTACTCTATCCCCTACCTTTAATCGAGGGAGATTGTAAAAAGAGCTCTTCATTCTAAAGTCTGAAGTCCAATATACATATCCGAACCTATGTGCAGCTAATATCATAGGCAATTCATTGTTTTCAGGAGTTCCAAAGTCTGGAGCAATCCATATCCCCTCTTCAAGACCCTTTGTGGCAATTTCATTTTGTATTATGGTTGAATCAACTCCAATGCTCGATATCTTAATTGTATTATCCTTTGGAAGTGATTCATCTAATGGTGGGAGATTTTGTACTACCTCTTTTGTAATCTCTTCTTTCTCTTGAGATTCCAATATGACTAACTCATTCTCTATGGAAGAAGCTTCTGTCTTTGTAGCTCCTTTATCAACTGAATACCAAATTTGAGGATAGAAGGTTATGGCTACTATGGAAAATGCAGAGAATATTAATATGATACCCACTATTAAGTATGCTTTAGAAAGAATTTTTAATATATTTTTCTTTTCCATTTATTAATTTCTACTTCTTAAATATAGCTCTAATATCATACCACTATTAATTATAGCTTGTGCATTACTCTTCCCAACATATCTGTAATGCCAACTTTCATAGTTATATCCTGTTATGCTTTCATACCCAGAAGGATATGAAATTATGAATCCATATTTCCATGCATTATTTGCTAACCATATGCTAGCTTGTGTTGAGGAGAACCTTACTCCTAATCCATCGGCTATCTCACTACTACTAAAATCGACAACTGTACCAAGTTGGTGTTGGCTATGCCCTGCCCTAGCAGATACTTTATCGGCATCGTCGGCAATGCCTCCATTTACAGCTACCCAGTAATTATATGTACTAACTTGTTCAGAGTATGATCTGTATCCAGATTTAATGCTTAAGTCTATACCATCAGCCATTGCAGTTGTAACTAATTCCTTTAAATCATTAATCAATATATTTCTAAGTAAGAAGTTCTCTCCTTTTCTAATTCCAGAGAGAGAAGCACTAACTAAATCTGAGGGAGCGTATGTGCTTGGTAACTGATATTCTTTATTAACCAGTACTAAAAGATCATCCCCACTTTTTGTAACCCCCTTTATATTATTAGGATATGTCCACCATCCAGGAGTAGAAGATGTACTAACAATGGAAGTTCTTCCTTTGATTGGTTCTAATTCTCCTGGAAGAATACTTTCCTCGATATCTATGTTATAGATTGTTTTGTTCTCATAGTTTTCATTTTCAATTTTACCTTCCTCATATATTACTGTATATGAATTGATTGAGAGTATGAAAGCTATTATGCTACTTAATATTTTGCCCATATGTATATATTACAATATATAACCAAGATTAAATAGTAATACTCTTACAAGCTTCATTTACCATTATCTAGGTCAGGAAGTATATTTTTAGATGTATTAGAATGAATATATGGCATTAACAAGAGAAGATATTGTAACAATTAAAAAGATAGTTAACAGAAATGCAAGAGAGAATCTTAGGATTATAAATAGGTATATATTGGGTAAACCGTATGTATTAGGTATAACGTATGATCAATTAGAGAAAGAAGTCGTAAGAATAAATCATAATATACCAGATATACCAGTAGTAAGATTAGAGTAATGCTACGGTAGCAACTCTATCTCCCCCGTTAATGTTCATTACTTTTACTCCTGATGTTTGTCTACCTTGTGTTGGTACTGCTTTAACATCTGATCTAATAACTTTTGACTTTTCAGATATAACAACTATCTCCTCGTCTTCGTCCTCTAATATCCTTGCTGTGGAAATAGATCCTGTTTTTGCCGTTACTCTAAATGTAAATATACCAGTACCACCCCTCTTCTGTGTACCATACTCTTTGAGTAAAGACATCTTACCGTAACCATACTCAGACAGAGTAAGAAGCTTATCTTCATTATTATCAACTATTCCCATTCCTATTACACAATCATTTTCTTTCTTAAACTTTATACCAGTAACTCCTCTTGTACTTCTTCCCATAGGTCTAACATCTGTTTCTTTAAACCTAATAGATTTACCCTCTTTAGTTATTATTATCACCTCATCTGCACCTGTAGTTGGTTTAACCCAAGTTAACTGATCACCCTCCTCTAACTTTATAGCTGTTAATCCATTAGCTCTAATCTTTACAAATTCCTCAAGAGATGTTTTCTTTACTACTCCTCTTTCAGTTACCATTAAGAAATATTTATACTCTTTCTCTTCACTCTTCTCAGAAATTTTCCCCTTAGGACTTCTTGTTAATACAGAAGTGACTATCTCTTCTGGTTCAAATTGTACTAAGTTTACCAAAGGTAATCCTTTAGCAGTCCTTCCTAATTCAGGTATTTCAAATATTCTCAAGTTGAAAACCTTTCCTCTATTTGTGAATAACAAAAGCTCATCATGTGTATTACAAAGGAATGCATGCTCAATGAAATCATCCTCTTTTGTTTCTCCTCCTGATACACCTTTCCCCCCCCTATGCTGTGCTTTGTATGTATTAGGAGGTACTCTCTTTATATATCCAGTATGAGTTATTGTTACAAGGGTATCCTCAGAAGCAACCATATCTTCTTCTGATATTTCATTTATCTTACCTTTTACAACTTTAGTCCTTCTCTCATCACCATATCTTTGTTTAATCTCCTCTAAATCAGCATTAATAATTTCTAATATTCTATCTTGATTCTCCAATACTGCGTTAT
>CAZAQC010000001.1:12905-16027 GCA_964487525.1 uncultured Candidatus Saccharibacteria bacterium
TATATTCCTTAATTTTTTCTTGAATCTCTTTGTATTCGTTTTGAATCTTCATTCTTTCCAATGCTGCCAATCTTCTTAATTGCATATCTAATATCGCTTGTGCTTGAACTTCTGTAAAATCAAATTTGTCCATCAAATTTGTTTTTGCAGTATCCTGTGTTTTAGATTGTCTAATTGTAGCTATAACTTCATCTAACATGTCCAATGCTTTTAACAAGCCTTCAAGAATATGGCCTCTGAATCTTGCTTCTGCTAGATCGAATTCATACCTTCTGATTGTTACTATTAACCTAAATGAAAGGAAAAGTTCAAGAATCCTCTTAATTGGTAATGTCTTTGGTTCCTGTTCTACCAATGCAATCATATTTGCATTGAATACCTTTTGCATTTCGGTATATTTGTAAAGCTTGTTTAGAACTGCCTTTGGCTGTGCATCCCTCTTTAGTATTATTAATACCCTCATACCTTCTCTGTTAGATTCATCTCTAAGATCTGCAATACCCTTTATCTTTTTCTCTTTAACTAAATCAGCAATCTTCTCGATCATATGGGCTTTGTTAACCTGGTATGGTATCTCTGTTATAACTATGTTGTATCTACCCTGTTTTCCTTCAACAATTGAGGCCTTGGCTCTTTGTAATATTCTTCCTCTACCAGTAGCATATGCATTTAATATTTCTTGTTGATCATATATTGTTCCTCCAGTTGGGAAATCAGGTCCAGGGACAATCTCTATTAGTTCTGTAGGAGTAATTTCTGATTTAAATTCAGGATACAGAATCTTTTCTTCTGTCTTTAGCTCTTTTCTTAATTCATCAATATCCTTTTGCAATTCGATATCATCTTTCTTTACGTAGTTTTCAAGGTAATCAATTGGTTTAGGATTTAATGTAGTAGGAATCTTTTCTTTAGACTCTTTCTTTTTTCTAAGCTCATTGTATATGGCTTCCCCCTCCCATTTGTTTCCGAGGGAGATCATCTTCTGTAATGCTTCTACTAATTCTGTAAGGTTATGTGGAGGAATTTTTGTTGCCATTCCAACTGCTATACCATCACTTCCATTTGCTAATACATTTGGAAATAGTGCTGGTAAAACAGTAGGTTCCAACCTAGTACCATCATAGTTTTGAGTAAATGTAACTGTTCCTTTATTTAAATCTTTTATCAATTCGGGAGTAATTTTACCCATTCTTGCTTCTGTGTACCTCATAGCTGCTGGTGAGTCTCCATCTATGGATCCAAAGTTTCCTTGTCCATCTACCAATGGATATCTAGTAGAGAAGTCTTGAGCCATTTTAACTAATGTCGGGTACACAACAGATTCTCCATGAGGATGGTAGTTACCAGAGGTATCTCCTGCTATCTTTGCAGATTTCCTGTAGTGAGCTGTAGGTGTTAAGCCTAAATCATTCATTGCAACAAGAATTCTTCTCTGGGATGGTTTAAGACCATCTTTTACTTCAGGTAAGGCTCTTGAAACAATAACGGACATAGAGTAATCAAGATAGTTAGATTTCATTTCATCAACTATTGATCTGAAAGCTATCTCTCCAGGTTTAAATGTAATATCTACCCCGAGAGTATCATTATTTTCTTCTGTTGTTGTTTTTATTTCTTCTTCTGGCATGATTTATTTATTATTAAATAGCATCTTTTATTTCATCTTTTACGATTTCAAGGGCTCCCAATGGTTCTATAACGACATCATTGATCAATTGTTGATATGTCTCAGTAGATATTATTTGATATAGAGAACTAGTATCAGTAGTAGTACTCATGTCTAGATAAGATACTCTTCGATTATTGGTATCTAAAAGATTTACTCTTATCAAATTTCTCTTTTCATCAGATTCAAAGTGAGCTCCAATGGAAGGATTTTTAAGATATTTATTTATTTCTTCAAAAGGGACAGGATTCCCATCATAGGCTTCTTCGGAAAGAATATTCATACCCTTTTGTTCGTTTTGTGTTAAATATGTTGCAAGGTGCTTATTAAGTAATTTCTTGTACTCTGGGGTATTCTCTGTGTTTATACCTGCGATTTCTTTTAAGTCCATTTTATAAATAATAATAAATTAAATGTCTAAATTAGCCTTAGTGGCATGCATTTGTATAAATCTTCTTCTAGGAGGAACTTCATTCCCCATCAACATTTCAAATACTTTCTCTGCTTCCTCTGCATCATCTATCTCAACTTTCTTAAGTACTCTTGTTTCAGGATTCATAGTAGTTTCCCACAATTGATCAGGATTCATTTCTCCTAATCCCTTGAATCTATTTTCTACTGGAACTTTACCTTCTAATTTAGCTTTCTTTACAAAAACCTCTTTTTCACCATCACTAATGAAATAGTATTTCTTCTTCCCTATCTCAACCTTGTGTAAAGGAGGTTGAGCTACATAGACATAACCCTGTTCAATTAACGGTCGAAAGAATCTAAAAAGCAATGTCAATACCAATGTTGTAATATGTAGGCCATCTACATCTGCATCACTCATAATTACAATCTTGTGGTATCTTAACTTAGAGACATCTAAAGTGTCACCTATTCCCACTCCTAGTGCAGTCGTAACATCATTAAACTCATTATTTAAAAGCACTCTATCTACCCTATATTTATGTGTATTCATAATTTTACCTCTTAAAGGTAAAATTGCTTGAGTATGCCTATCCCTACCCTGCTTAGCGGATCCACCTGCAGAGTCACCCTCTACGATGAATAGTTCACTATCCTTTGGATCTTTACTTGTACAATCTGCTAATTTACCTGGTAAGGTGGTTGATTCTAAAGCATTCTTCCTTATGACTGCATCTCTTGCAGCCTTTGCTGCGGCTTTTGCTTTGTTAGCTAGTACTGCCTTCCCGATTATATTTTTAGCATCTTGTGGATGCTCTTCAAAATATACCAAAAGCTCATCTCTAACTACCTTTCCAACAATACCCTTTACCTCGGGATTATTTAATTTAATTTTTGTTTGTCCTTCAAATTGTGGATTTGCAACTTTTACAGAGACAACAGCAGTCAACCCTTCTCTTACGTCGTCTCCACTTAATGTTCCACCTAAGCCCTTTAATAAATCTACCTTCTGAGCATATGTATTAATTGCACTAGTGATGGCAGT
>CAZAQC010000001.1:16037-43540 GCA_964487525.1 uncultured Candidatus Saccharibacteria bacterium
CCCTCAGGATTTACAATATTGTTTGTATAGCATCTAACATCCTCTTCCATACTGTCTGTGTATTGCAAAGCAACTTCTACAACAACATCCTCTTCCTGTTTGTTCATGTAGAAAGGATCTTCTCCTATGGACTTACTATCTATATTTAAAAATTGTACATATGATTTAATTCCATCCTCAAAATACAGGTCGTATCTTCTTGTTTTTGAGGTACTCTCGTCTATTACAGATATTCTAAGTCCTGCAGTTAAGTATGCGTGTTGCCTACATTTTTTTGTAATTGTATTAAAATCAAAAGTTGTTTCTGTAAATATTGTGGAATCAGGTAAGAAGGTATGCTCTGTTCCTGTCTCTGTAGTGTCTCCTATTTTCTTAACAGGAGCTTTAGGTATTCCTCTTTCATACTTCTGTTCATATATTCCACCTTCAAACTTAACTGTAGTTAACATCCATTCAGAGAGAGCGTTAGTACACTTCATACCTACACCGTGTAAACCACCTGATACCTTGTAAGCACCCTGTTCAAATTTACCACCTGCATGAAGATTGGTCATTACTGTTTCTAGTGTGGAAACTTTTGTTTCTGGATGTATGCCAACTGGTATTCCTCTTCCATTATCTCTTACAGTTATGGATTTGTCTTTGTTTAGTATTACCCAAATATGTGTACAGAAACCGGCAATTGCTTCGTCAACGGAGTTGTCTAAAATTTCAGTAAATATATGGTGTAAGCCATTTGCATCGGTAGAACCGATGTACATTGCTGGTCTTCTCCTAACAGCCTCCAACCCTTTTAATACTTGGATATCGGACACCTTGTATTGAGATTTGGCAACCATATTTTCTAGCCTTTGTAATTTAAATTTCGTGTTCTGGAACTATATATTTTACACGGTTTCAGTCTTAATGTGAAGCATTCAACTGAACCATCATAGCCTCTAAAGTTAGTCTCCTATTACAGTTAGCAGAAATTTTTTCTCTGCTATTTTGAATAATTTTTAAAAAACCCATATTCCTTTTTGAGCTATCAATATTACCATTTTTAATATCTAATTCAAGTTTTTCTTTAAAGAGTCTTTCAATATCATTTATCAATTCAAGTGAAGAAGACTTCTCTTTTGAATACTTCTCTACAATATTGAATTGATCTAAAAGATTCATGTCTAAGATATCTTTGTTTTCATTGTCAATTACACTATCCAAAGTATTTAATTCCTTAGCAGAGTAAATCACCTGCCCTCTTGACCTTATGGTTGGTAAAAGATTTCTTTCATTATCAACACATAGGATATATATGGAGTACTTGGAAGTATCTTCTAAAGTTTTTAGAAGTGCATTTTGTGCCTGTGTAGTTAATTTCTGAGATTGAGATATTATTCCAACCTGTATACTTTCTTCAAATGGTCTGTAAACCATCTCTTTTTGAAACACCTTTATCTCCTCTATCCCTATACTATTTTTTTCCAAAGGATCTAATATATGGATGTCAGGAGATTGTTGGATATCTTTTTTAAAAAGCCTCTTAAGCAAGGCTTGTAATTGAAGCTTTTGAGCCTCCTCAGATTTACTAACCATAATATATGTCATATCTTGATTCTACCATATTGAGATGGAACTATACTGTATTGTGTATCTAACCCTTGTTTTTTGTAGGGGTTTAGAATAAACTGGATAGAGGTTAATATTAGGATACTGCTGCCCAATGTCTTTAGAGATCTCATTGTTAAAATATCTTCAAACTAAGGGTTTAATAGACGAAGAAAATACTAGAAAAATTCTGGTTGAAAGAAGTCGTACCCAAAAATCAGAGGAAGCAATCATAAGGGAATTCGGAATTGTAGATAATATGGAGATAGCGAAAGCTAAATCGGAGATATTTGGAATTCCATTTGTTGATTTGACGACCCTATCTATAAATGAAAGTATCATTGCGGAGGTAAGTATAGATAATCTACATAAATACAAAGCTGTTCCTTTTGAGAGAGGACAGGATTTTGTAAAAATAGCTTTAGAGGATCCATTTGATGTTCAAGCTACACAAGCTTTACAGAGAAGATATCCTCCTAATACTAAAATTCAGGTATACATTGCAACAAAAGAAGGTATAGATTCAATATTGGAAAGAAGAGTTGGTGATGTAATGAGTTCTGAGGTAACTGAAGCATTAGAAGATGTAGATGTTCCAGTTACAGAGATAAGTGAAGATCCAAATCTTTTTTCAAGTACGGACCTATCAAATGCTCCAGTAGCAAGAATTGTTAACTCCATGCTTCAGTATGCTGTTACATCTAAAGCTTCAGATATCCATATTGAGCCGATGGAAAAAAGGGTAAGGGTAAGATTCAGAATATCTGGTGTAATGACAGAAAGATTGACTCTTCCTAAGAATCTTAATCCTGCAATTGTATCTAGAATTAAAATTCTTTCAAATCTTAAAATTGACGAGAGAAGAATTCCTCAAGATGGACGATTTCCAATCAAGATTGGGAATACAAAGATAGACCTTCGTGTTTCTGTAATGCCTACTGTTCAAGGGGAAAAGGTTGTTATGAGATTGTTAGAGTCTGAAACTACAGATATTACTTTGGAAAGTACCGGATTAAGAGGAAATGCATACAAGATATATTTAGATGCATTAACAGTAACCAATGGTATTGTCTTAATAACAGGACCTACCGGTAGTGGTAAGACTAGAACTTTAGCATGCTCCTTAATTAAGGTGAATGATCCAAAGGTTAATATAATATCTCTTGAGAATCCTGTAGAAATCAGAATCCCAGGAGTAACGCAGATTCAAATAAATCCCGATGTTGGACTTACATTTGCTTCCGGTCTTAGATCTGTGTTGAGACAAGACCCAGATATTGTGATGGTTGGAGAGATCAGAGATGAAGAAACTGCTCAACTTGCTGTCCAAGCGTCTCTGACGGGTCACTTGGTACTCTCCACTTTGCATACTAACAGTGCTCCTGCTGCAATACCAAGACTACTAGATATGGGTATCGAGCCATATCTTCTAGCATCTACTATTCGTGCAATAGCAGCCCAGAGATTACCAAGAAAAATTTGTCCTCATTGTATAGAGGCATATCCTGCTACTCCAGAAGTTGTAAAGAGTATTCTAGAAGTTATGAAAGGTGCAAAGGACTTTGACCTTATAGAGTATCTAAAGAGAGTAGCTTCATCTAAAAGAGCCGAAAATAGTAAAGAAACATTAATTCTAAGACCTCCTGAAGTAGGACCTGATGGTCAACCGGTAATATTTCTTTACAAGGGAAAGGGTTGTGACAAATGTGGAGGCTCTGGATATAGTGGAAGAATTGGTATATTTGAAGTCCTTGATGTTAATGAAAAAATTAGTAGAATGATAATGGAAAATGTAACAGATGCAGAAATAAGAGATGTTGGTATGCAGCAAGGAATGTTAACAATGATACAAGATGGCTTCCTAAAGGCATTAGAAGGAGTTACTACATTGGAAGAAGTCTTGAGGGTTTCAAAAGAGTAAATTTTTGGTATAACTATATATATGGATCAAAATACTGCCCAAAATAATAATGTTCAATTTAGCTATCCTGATTTTTCCAATGGAAATGCAACTCCTGTAAATAATAATCAGGTAGTTCCAAATGATGGAGATCAAAAAAAGATAGATGACCTAAAGAAAAGCTTAAATGATTTAGTTGCAAAAGATCCAGTTCCTCAAGTTGTATCCCCTCTGCGACCTGTTTTAGAAGGAAAGAAAGAGGATGTAAAAACTGAGCAACCAAAAGTAGAAGAAACACCTTCCTCTTCCTATGTTTTAGAACCTAAACCAGTACCTGGTTTTGAAAAAGAAGTGCCTACATCAGACATATCAGATATAGCTGCTAGTATAGCTCCTCCAAGTGAAGAAGAATTTGATCCCCTACCCTCTGACTTACCAAAGTTTAGAGAGACATTGGACAGTATAATGCCAGATTTTAAGAAACCTAAGGCTATGGAAAGGGATCCTAAGAATGACAATTTAGCAAAACCAATAGAAAAAGATGCAGAACCAAGAGAAAATTTAATTAAAAAAGATTTGAGAGAACCTGAGAAAAAGAACGATCAAGAAAGTATTAAGGTTGTTAATGAGCTTATCAATAACGGTGGACTGTCTATGGAAAAATTGTTAGCAGAGGCAGTTAATAGAAATGCTTCTGACTTACATTTAACTGTTGGCTATCCCCCAATAATTCGTATAGATGGAGAATTAATTGATTTAGATGAGAAAATAATAAATCCAGAAGATGCAGAAGAATTAATATTCTCAGTTTTAACAGATGAAAGGAAAGAGCTTTTGGAAGTAAATAGAGAAATAGACTTCGCATATACCTTTGAAGGTGTTTCAAATGCTAGATTTAGGGTGAATGCATATTATGCAATGAGGAACCTTTCTGCTGCCTTTAGATTGATTCCTTCAAGAGTTAGAACCATTGAAGAGCTTATGCTCCCTCAAATGTATCATCAATTTGCTAAATTAAAACAGGGATTAGTATTAGTGACTGGTCCTACTGGTCATGGAAAGAGTACAACCCTTGCAGCTATACTTGAAGATATTAATAGAACAAGATTTTGCCATATAGTTACAATTGAAGATCCAATTGAGTATGTGTTTGAGGGAAAGAAAGCATTAATAGATCAACGAGAAATGAACGATGATACACACTCTTGGAATATTGCATTGAGAAGTGCATTGAGACAGGATCCAGATGTGATCTTGGTTGGTGAAATGAGAGACTTTGAAACAATAGCTTCTGCAATTACTTTGGCAGAGACAGGACATCTTGTATTTGCAACTCTACATACGAACAGTGCATCTCAGACTTTGGATAGAATAATTGATGTATTCCCAGAGAATCAACAACAGCAAGTAAGAACACAAATTTCTAATACATTAGAAGCTGTAGTCGCACAAAGATTAATACCTCTTGATAAGGGAGGAAGAAGAGCAGTTTCTGAAATAATGTTGAATAATGCTGCAGTAAGTAATCTAATTAGAGAAGGCAAGATGCACCAGGTAGATAATGTAATTAGAACAAGCTCAGATATTGGAATGGTATATTTGGAGAAATCTCTAGTCACTTTAGTTAGAGAAGGTGTTATCTCTGTACAAAAAGCTCAGGAGTATGCAGTACATCCTGAGGAAGTTTTAAGATTATTAAAGATGTAATAAATGAAAAAATTTAGATACTCAGCAAGAGATACAAACGGCAAGGTTATTGAGGGAGAGATAGAAGCCAGGGATGCCAATGCAGTTGCAGATATATTGCATGATAGAGGTTTAATAGTTGCCTCTGTAAAAGAAGGTTTGGGATTTGATCTTGAAAAATTAAGTGAGATTAACATTGGTGGAATTCCAATGAAAGATAAAGTCATCTTTATGAGGCAGATGTCCACAATGGTTAGTGCAGGTCTTCCATTGACTAGATCTTTAGAAATAATGGTACAACAGGCATCAAATCCGCTTTTTAGAAGAGTATTACAAAATGTTCTTAAATCTATAGAGTCTGGAAAGACATTGGCAGATTCTTTCAGAGAACAAGAAGAGGTACTTGATGATATTACATTGAACCTTATAGAGGCAGGTGAAGAGAGTGGTAATTTAGAAGTAGTATTAGGTAAATTAGCCATAGAGTTAGAAGAGAAAAACACATTAAGTAGTAAGATTAAATCTGCAATGATTTATCCAGCAATAATACTTCTTGTCATTATAGCTGTTGTAATATTAATGATGTTTGTTCTTGTTCCTTCAATGGCAGAAATATATAAAGATTTTGACGCTGAGTTACCTTTTGCTACTAGGCTTCTTATGAATATGAGTGATTTCTTTGTTAATTATTGGTGGGCCGTAATAACTGTGATTTTAGTTCTGATTGCTGGTTCTAAGTATTACTTAGATACACCAAAAGGTAAAAGAAATTTCGACAAATTAATTCTTAAAGTTCCCATTATTGGCGGAATAATTACCAAAATGCAATTATCCCAATTCACAAGAATTTTGGCTTTGCTTCTAGGAAGTGGATTATCAATTATCAAGGCTATAGAGCTTACAGCACAGTCTTTGAGTAATGAAATGTTTAGAGATACTTTGATGGAAGCTAAGGATGAAGTAGAGAAAGGTGGTCCTTTAGCTATACCTATTGCAAGGAGTGAATATTATCCTCTTTTAGTTAGTAGTATGATTGCAGTTGGAGAAGAAACAGGAGAAATTGATACTGTTTTGACTAAAGTATCTGAGTACTACAAAGAGGAAGTGAATACTGCTACTAGTAACTTGTCTTCAATCTTAGAACCAGTTTTTCTTATAATAATGGGCTTGGCAATAGGATTTATTGCTATGGCTGTATATATGCCTATGTTCCAACTTTCGTCGGCAATTGGTTAGGGTATTGACATGGAAGTTAAAGTTATGTAATTTATAGGTAATTAAATTAATACTGTCTAATTCATATGAGAAGGAGATTTTACGAAGCATTTACACTAGTAGAAATGCTAATTGTTATGGGTATCCTTATAATCCTTATGGTTGTAGGTATAACCGCTGGAAGATTTGCTATTAACAGAGCTAATGATGTAGCCCATCAGAATGCTGCTGATCAGATATATCAAGGATTACAAGCATACTATACTGATGAGAGACAGTTTCCAACTGCTACAACAGTAGATTTGCTCATAGGAGATGCGGGAGCTTGTGATGTTGCTACAAATCCTTTATGTAAATATATGGACTCAGGAGCCTTTAAAGGTGGAACAGAAGCGACATATTATTACTATGTTGAAACTACTGCGAGACAATCAGTTTTGGTATGTGTGACACTTGGAGGTGCTGATGATGAATTGGAAAGAGGAATATATTGTAATGGAAATGGTTTTGGAGATGCAGAGTTAGCAATAGGAGCTACTTCAACAGGAGCAGATGTTACTGGAAACTCAGTGCCTTTTGAAGAGGGTTCAGTCATTTACGAATCTATTACAGGAACAACAGGTGCTGATTGGGATGGTAAGGCCTGGTTGTAAGAAATTATTAAATTGTTCTAGGAACCCCTCTTTGGAGGGGTTTTTCTTTCGTTAATATAATATATAATCAAGATATGATCATCATATATATTTGTATATTCTTCATAGGAGCTTCAATAGCGAGTTTTTTAAATGCTACTCTGTATAGAATAGAGAATGGATATAAATATCCTGAAATAGTTGAATTGGGATCCCACTGTGAGAAATGTAAACATATGCTCACTTGGTATGAACTAATTCCAATATTTGGATATATATTTATTAAAGGTAGATGTACATCCTGTAAAAAGAAAATAGATATATACTATCCTCTGTCAGAGTTATTCCTTGGTACTATCTTTCTTCTTTTCTTCCTCTACTCTATCACTTGGTATATATGGATAATAATCATTTTCCTTTTTCTTCTTTCTTACCACGATATCAAATACAAAGCTGTGCCTCAAAATATGGTTCATGTATTTCTTCTAGTATGTACTCTTTTGTTTTTTCTTTTCGCTTTTAATATTGCAAACCTTTACTTCCCGTTAATAATTACCCTCTCTCTACTTGTTATTAATCTGTTTAAAAAATCTTTTGGTATGGGAGATATATTGGTATTACTTGGACTTGGAGTATTCCTTAATTACGAAGAATATTTAGTAATGTTTTGGTTAGGGATAATGATTGCCCTACTCTATTCTGTAATATGGATAATGAAAAAGAAGGTAGATATTAAAAAAGCCAAGGTAGCAATGTTACCATTCTTTTCCATATCCTTTTCAATAGCTATCCTTTATGAAGAAAAGATATATGATTGGCTTCTTAAATGTATGAGAATATGGTAAATTTAAATATGCTTAAAAAGTATACTGCCTTTACTCTTGTTGAGTTACTCATAGTTATGGGAATATTGATAATACTTCTGGTTATTGGAGTAACAGTAGGAAGATATGCAATACTAAAGGCTCAAGATGCAACACACAAAGATGCGGTTAGAAACCTCTATGCTCTTCTTTTAGAGTACAAACAGGAGAATGGAAAATATCCAGAATTAGGAACATGCTCATCCTGCATTGAAAAAGAAATGTTTGCGTATGCATTAGGATATAACGGGACATCAGAGGATCATATATTAAAAGCATATGCAGAAGAAGAAGGTGGTTTTGATGGAGGTTCTAATGCAACCTATTACTATACCGTGGATGAGTATGATCAACAATTTGTATTAGTATGCGTTTCTTTAGGAGGTGTAGATGATGAGATGGAAAGAGGTTTCTATTGTACTGGTAGCGGTTTCGGCCTTCTTCCAGAGAACAATCCAATTCCATATGGAGACATTGGTTCTCAAGCAAGTGGAGATCCTTATGCAATAACTATAAAGAGCCAGGATCAATCAGATTGGAGACCAAAAGAGGGAGGATTTTGGTTAAGTAATTAATTGAATCCTAGTCTGTGTTGTGTTAGATTTAATTATTGAATTTATATTAAACTGCCTTGAAGAATTCAAAAAGTGTAAATAAATATCCTGCATATACCCTATTGGAGCTGTTAGTTGTAATGTCAATATTTATTATTCTTGGAGGAATGACATTCTCTTCTTTTGATGGATTGCAAAATACAATCAAAATGAACGAATACATGCTTAATTTAGAACAGGATATTAGGAATGTACAAAGATCTGCAATGCTTCTACAAAGAAGCCCCGGGGAGAAATGGATATATGGGTTGGGAGTAGATTTCTCAAATATGGGAGATGATGGAATGTACAAAGTATTTAAATGGTGCTCACCTTTTAATGACTATGGTGATGATATAACAACGAAATCAGATATCCCAGCATACGACCCAAGTTCAGGAGATATTAGCCAAGCTTCTATTCCAACTACTGTTACTCTTTCTAATACATGTGGTACAGAGGTAACAGATAATGAAATACTTAGAACCGTTCCGGGCTATGATAGAAGTTTAGCATTACCTGTTTCAAATATTGTTTTAGGAAATGCAAGATTCCTCCTGTTCGAATCTGTTTCAGGAAGAGCATTTCTGTATGATATTAATGGAGATTTATTAAATTACGAGGCAACAGGAAAAATAATTGAAGATGGAAATGCAATACAAGATTTGAATATAGAGGTTACTCCTTTAGGTAAAGGAGCAACAAGAACTATTTCGGTTAGACATTTGTCAGGTAAGATAGATACTAATATTGGTGAATAAAAATATGAAAAGAAAATATGAAGCATTAGGTTTTGTTGAAGCTCTTGTAGCAATAATGGTTGTTGGAATATCATCTGTGGTTTTGATGCAGATAGCTGTCAATACAATGCAAAACACAATACAAAATGAGATCATTGATAATATGACACAGTATGCAGTAGAAGGTGCAGAGTTAGCACAAGATATTGCAAATAGAGGTAGTACGACAGGGGATGATATATTTCCAGAGAAAAGTTCCTGGGGAAGATGTTTTTCATTCATTAAGGTCCAAGATCAAGAAGATGAAGAAAAGTTTGTTTATTACTTTGCAAAAAATACAGAGAATTTGTTCTTAAGTTTTGATAAGACAGATGATAGAGAATTGTACAAAGACATTGCAATTCTTTCGGAGGAAGATGAACTTTTTAGAGTAATTTGTCTTGACGAAAGTAATGTTGATAATCCATCTTTTGTCATTGGTAGCGTAGTTGTTGGACAGAGAAATTCTGATGGTACTATAACTAAAAAGAATTTTGTTAAAGATTATTCATATTTGACAGTTATCAATTTATGAGAAAGATGCAGAAAAGAAAATATGAGGCTTTTAGTTTGATAGAAATGCTTTTGACTATAGCAATTATTGGTATGGTAATGTTAATATCCTCCATAACATTAACGGCTTTAATTAAGGTATCTACTGTAGCAAGTAATAAAATAAGGGCAAGAAACGAATCAGAGTTTGTTTTAGAACTAGTAAGAAGAACTGTAAGAAATTCTGACCCTTCCGATGTATATATATTTGAATCAGAAAATGCAAGAACATATGATCCCGCTTTAGGAGTTGTAGTAAATGATCCGTTAATTGATATAGAGTCAATATATGCAGTTGCACTGGGAGAAAATGAGCTTGGTAATGAGATACATTTCAGACCGTATGGGTATAAGGATTGGATATGTCTAGGATTTTTCCTTTCTACAGATTCAGTATCCCTTCCTGAAGAAGAACGGAGAGGGTATATACTTAGAACTACATCCCAAGATCTTTCAGGTACTCATGAAAGCTGTTTTCAAAGTGGTGGGTCATATGCAAATTATTTAATTGTTTTGAACTCTGATTATGTTGATGTTAACAATTTTAGTATAGCTTATACTGTCTCGAATGATTCAAACTATATCTTGAGATTTGATATAGAATCAGAACCAGTTGATTGGTATCTAGGGCAAGGCTCCCCTATTAACAAAAAGGTATATAGACAAGGAATAGTATCGACTGAGGGATTGATATGGTAGTATATATATGTTATTTATATTAAGTATAAATATAGAAATTTAATTTATTAAACTCTTTAGTATGGCAGACAAATCTAATGTAATTTTAATAGTTGAAGATGAAAAAGAGTTATTAGACTCATATAAAGAATTGGTAGAATCAGCAGGATATGTTTGTATGACAGCTACTGATGGATATCAAGGATTAGACGTATTAGCAAAAAATGTTGGAGGTGTTGATTTAGTCCTTCTGGATTTAATGATGCCAGGTGTTGATGGTTTAGAAGTTCTGAGGGCAGCTAGATCTGATCCTGATAAATACGGGAATATGCCAATAATTGTATTGACAAATATGACAAGTGAAAGTGTAATAAAAGAATCATTTGATTTAGGTTCTTCCTCCTACTTGGTTAAGACAGATATCGACTATCAGGGATTAGTAAAGGAATTAAATAAATATTTGGGTTAGTAAGTAATATGTGTTTTAAACACTTCTATTTTCTGTTATATTATATACTAACTATGTTAATTTAAATCTGCTCAAGAAATGGCGAAATTGCCTGATCATGTTGGAATAGACTTCGGAACTCACTCAGTAAAAGCTGTGGAATTAGGAAGAATATCTTCCGAAAAACCAGTCCTAATAAATTTGGGTTCCCAGGTAACTCCTAAGGGTGTAATAAACAGTGAAGATAAAAATGATAAAAGGAGGTTAGCAGATGTATTAAAGAAACTCTTCGATTCATCCAAGATAAAGAATAGAAATGTTGTAATGGCTCTTCCAGAGTTTTCAGTTTTTACTAGATTTTTAGAATTTCCTGGAGTAAAGAAAGAAGAGTTAAAAGATGCAGTATATTTTGAGGCTAAGCAATATATTCCTATGCCTTTAAATGAAGTTCAGTTAAGTTATGTCCCTATTGGTTTTAATACAGAGAAAAATGCACCAAGAGTCTTGGTAGTAGCTGCTCCACGAAAAATTATAGATATATATATAAATATTTCCATGCTAGCAGGCCTAGACCTTGTCGCTATAGAAACAGAATCTGTTGCAATGGGAAGAGCTATGTATAAGTCTACAGGTAAGAAAAACTTAGTAATGTTAGATTTTGGAGCAAACAGTACAGATATGAGTATTTTAGCTGATGGTTATTTAGTTTTCTCTCAAAGTATAGCAATAGGATCAGATTCTCTAACCCAAGCAGTTATCAATAAGTTCAATTTTGAATATCAAAGAGCTGAGGAATTTAAAAGGAACTATGGTATCTCCGAAGGAGTCCTAGAAGGTAAAATATACAATGTACTCTCCCCTATCATTGAATCAATAATGGTTGAAGTAAGAAGAGGTGTTGAATTCTATAAAAACAGAACACTGTCCGTTGCTCCTTCTGACTATCTTTTGAATGGAGATGGAGCATTACTTCCTGGATTGTCCGAATATGTATCAAAAAGCTTAGGTGTAAATGCAGTAATGGCTATTCCATGGAACAATATTGGAGTAGAAAGTAGATTTAAGGATATAGTAGTAAAAAGTGGATCTTCTTACTCTGTAGCTATAGGATTAGCTTTGAAAGATGAATAATATGGAACAAAACAAAGTAGTAAAAGAAGAAAGTGTTAAGAAAACAACTGTTCCTGTTCCCAATAAGGAAGTTCCCCATCCAAAAAAAGAAGTAACAAAGAAAGCTCCTGTGGAGGAGGTTAAGAAAAAAGAAACTGAGATTCCAGAGACTATTGTAGAAGAGGCTGGTATTAACCTCATACCTACAATGACAAAGGAAGAGATTAAAGTAGATGAGAAAAAGAAGAAAATCAATGTAAGCGCTTTAGTTAGCCTATCATTACTATTTTCAGTATCTATTTTGATAACAGGATTTAATATTATCTCCAAAATACAGCTTAATACAGAGAAGGATAAACTATTTGCTTATGAAAAAAGTGTAGAAGCATATAATCAATTTATACTTGGTAATAATGAAATTCTTGAACGTGTTTCTTTGTATAAGGATATACAAGAGGGAAAATTCTCTACCAAGGCAGTTGTAGACTATGTTGAAAGTATTGCTACTAAGAGTGGAAGTAGTGAATTAATAGAATTCTCTTTTTCAGGAGACAGAGGCTTCTCATTCACGGGAGAAGCTCAAGATTTAGAAGATGTTGCTAAGCTATGGTATCTTTTGACTAATGATCTTCGTATAGAAGGAATAACTCTAAAATCAATCTCAAAAGGAGATGATGGTACAAGATTTTCTTTCACTGGTGATTTGAAATTAGATCAATTTGTAAATTCAACAAATAATTAAATATGGCAAATGTAATAGATAAAACCGCTACACAAAATAGAACTAAGAAAGAGATAGATGCTATAAGTGACAAGATAAAGGCATCTAGGTTAAACATGAAGGATATAATTATTCCATTTTCTGTGGGAGTGATATTAATTATGCTTGGGATATTTGTATTTGTACCTATGGTAAAAGCAGCTTTGGACTTCAGAGTAGAATATCGAGAAATAAAAGAAAAGGAGAAAGCATTAGAAGATTTAGAATCTAAGTTGAAAAATATAGATGAAGGGACATATCAGATAGATTTGTTAAATGCGAAGGAAGTAATACCAAAAACTTTAAGGGTATCTAGCTTTATGTATTATATTGATACTTTAGCTAATGAAAAAGCTTTGGCTTCTAAATCATTATCAGCTGGTGATATCCAAGTTTCTGTAACAAAGAGTGGAGAGGATACAAAAGAGAAGAACTCATACTTAGGTGTAAGTGGTCCATTAGCCTATTCGGGATCTTTAAATAATATATTAGAGTTCCTAGATACGCTTTATTCGGCTTCTCCATATATCATTTCTGCGGATAATGTGTCTTTGAAGAAATCAGGAGAAGAGTGGAAAGTAACACTAAATGTTACTGGGTACTATGTCCCAGAAGGTAGTGTTGAAGCTGATTTGTATACTTCTTTTGTGAGTTATAGCCAATACCAAGATATAATAGATATATTTGCTCAAAAAGCTGAAAAGCTAAAGTAGAGATCTATAGTTCCTCGTCTACAAGCATACTGTCAGTACTCTCCTCTGTCTCTTGTGTAGGTACTGGAATATCTTCGTTTCTATTAGCGTTATCATCCTTTATAAGGACCTTTACTCTTCGTTCGTTTCTAATAGCATTGATAGTTATTAAATCTCTAATTGCATTGATAGTTCTACCTTTTCTACCAATAACAACCCCTTTATCAGTTTCTGCAACATCAATAGTTAATATAGTAAGTCCAGGAAAATCTACACTTTCTCTCTCTTCTACACTAACTTCATCGGGATTATTCACAATGGATTTCACAATGTGTTCTAATAGCTCTTTCATATCCTTTTTTTAATAAATATATTTTATTAAAATATTATACTACTCTTTCTCCTCTTTTGTCTTCTTTTCAGTATTTGGCTTCGTAGAACCTCTCTTTAGGCCTTTAAGAAGACCCTCTTTTACAAAATATTGAGCAATTGTGTCAGTAGGTTGAGCCCCTTTTGATAGCCAATATTCAGCCCTATCCTTTTGAACTTCAAATAATGTTGGATTATTTCTAGGATTATAGTAACCTATCTCTTCAACAGTTCTACCATCTCTAGGTCTTTTAGCCTCAACCACTACAATTCTGTAATGAGGTTCACCCCTTCTTCCTGTTCTTTTTAATCTTATTTTTAACATGAGTTGATTCTATCAAATCAAATATTTTAATTCAAGGACTATTCCTTATCTTTCATTAATATATCAATAGCTTTTTGAGCTGCATCCTCTTCTGCTTTCTGTTTACTTAATCCAAACCCTTCAGTTAATATGTTTTTATTTACCTTTAGAGTAACAGTAAAACTCTTGTCATGATCAGGACCATCTTCTCTTATTACATCATATGAAGGTGTAACTTTGTATTTTGCTTGAACCATTTCTTGTACTTTTGTTTTGGGATCAATGAAAAGCTCATTATCTATTATATTTGATAGGCTTTTCAATAGGGTCATCTCTACAAATTCTTCACATTTCTTTAATCCTTGATCTAGATATATTGCACCTAATATCGCCTCATATGCATTTGCTAGAAGGTAATCTTTATCCTTACCTCCAGAATCTTCCTCTCCTTTAGACATTAAAAGATGCTCTCCTACCTCTAATCTTCTTGATTCTTTAGCTAAACTCTCTGTTCTTACTAAGGCTGATCTTATATTTGTTAATTCTCCTTCCGTTCTAAGAGGATATTCATAGAAAAGCTTTGAAGATACTATTAACTCTAAGACAGCATCTCCAAGAAATTCTAACCTCTCATTATTCTCTAAACCTTGCTCCCTATTTTCATTTAGATATGATCTGTGAGTAAATGCCTTTTTAAGAAGATCTTTGTTGACAAATTGAATATCTAATTTTTTCTCAATCATTTCTTCATTCATTTCCTTCCTCCTTCTTAGTTTCTTCATATATAGCTCCAAGTACTCCATTGACAAATTTGCTACTTATTTCTCCACCAAAATCTCTAGCTATTTCAATAGCCTCATCTATTGCAACTTTTGGAGGAGTTATTTTTCCTACAAATCCTTCAAATATTGCAATTCTTAATATTTGCAAATCCACAAGCTTCATTTGAGTAATTGGCCATTGTGGAGCATGTAATTTTATTATCTCATCAATACTCTTGGTACTACCAGATACTCCATCTACTATCTTTTTGTAAAGATCTTCGTTGTACTCAGTCATTTCATTAATTTCCATTAGTTCCTTAACCGGTATTTCTACTGTTGGGATATCTTCTATATTGAAATAATCGGAAAACAACTCTTGTAATGCAAGAATTCTAGCTTGATGTCTTGGGTCTGTAGACCTTTTCATATCTTTCTATTTAGATTTTTTATAGTTACCACAATATTGGCATTCGAAGTGACTTCTTTTTACATTTCCACATTTTGGACATTTTGAAGCGCCTTCTATTTTCAAAGCATTGTGTGATCTTCTTCTATTTTTTCTCCCTTTGGAAATTCTTCTTTTTGGTACTGCTCCCATAATTAGTTATTTATATTTTATAGCTTAGTGATTATATGTAATATGTTAACATATTTCAACAACCTAGATAATCCAACTCTCCCTTATCTCTATTTCTTCTCCTGATTTTATGTTTTGTTCTATTATTCCCTTTGCTAATTGACCCTCTATTCTGTCCTGTATATACCTTCTCATAGGTCTTGCACCCATACCAGGTTCATTTGTCTTATTTGCTATTAGCATTGGTATTTGTTGAGACCATTTAATTAGAATATTCTTCTTTGCTAATCTTTCTGCCAAATCATTAAGCAAGAGTGTTGCAATTTGTGAAAGATTATTCAAGTCATGAGGAGAGAATACGATAATTTGATCAAATCTATTAATGAGTTCAGGCTTAAGAGAGTGTCTAATTTCAAGTAATACCCTACTCTTTGCTTCTTCCCATAGGGAATGATCTTTACTCAAGGATTCTAATAGCATTTGGCTTCCGATATTACTTGTACATATTATTATTGTATTTGTAAAATCAATGGTTTCTCCTTGATTGCTTGTTAATCTTCCTTCATCAAATAGCTGAAGGAAAAGATCCAATATGTTTGAATGAGCTTTTTCTATTTCATCAAACAGGACAACTGTGTGTGGATTAGTTTTAACCTTATCTATAAGGGTTACTGATGTTTGACCATACTCTTGAGTAGTGGAAGCACCTAAGAATTTTTGAATACTTTCTATCTCCTGATACTCAGACATATCTACTCTTAATATATTTTCTTCTTTTCCAAAGAATTCCTCCCCTACTACCTTAGCTAGATGAGTTTTACCGACTCCTGTAGGTCCTACAAAGAGAAATACCCCTATTGGCTTGTCAGGATTCCTAATATCTGTTCGGGCTCGTCTTAGAGCCTCTGTTACGGCTACTACAGCTTCATCTTGTCCAATCACTTTCGCCTTAATATTCTCCTCAAGTTTCATCAACATATTACTTTCCTCTTGATCTATTGCTGTAACATTAATATTCTTTTGTAAGGAAATTGATTTAGAAACATGTTCTGCCGTTATCTTTTGTATTTCATTTGATTGAGCCCATGCACATGTTGCCTCTATCGTTTGTACTGCACTACTAGGTAATTTTCTTTCTTTAATATATCTCTGTGCTAATTCTACAGAAGCAAATAGTGCAGGAAATGTTATGAAGCATCCAAAATTTTTCTCTAATGAATCAATCTTACTTTCTAATATAGATAATGTTCCTTTAGTACTTACTTCTTTAACTTCAATATTGGTAAAGCTTTGCCTTAAAGATTCATTACTGTAAAAGTATTTCTTGTAATCAGAATAATTTGTAGTACCTACTATTGGAAATTTGCTATTCATAATGTATGGAAGCAACATCCCTGCTATGGAATGATTTGTTTCTTCAGCTTTCCTAGGTATCAGTTCTTGAATTTCATCAATGTAAAGGATTGTATTCCCAGAGCTTTCAAGTTCCCTTATAGCTTTTATTATTAGTTCTTCCAAATTCTTTTCTTTTTTAGATATGGCAATTAAACCATTTAAATCTAATTGTATGATCCTTTTCTCTTTAAGTTGAATTGGGACATCACCTGAGTTTATTCTTTGAGCTAATCCTAAGATGAGACTAGATTTCCCTACTCCAGGTTCTCCAATTAAAAGAGCATTTTTGTTGGACAGCTTTCCTAATGTTGAAACAAGAGTTTCCACCTCTTCATCATGTCCAATGCCATATATATCTTTGGATTCGGACACCATTCTGTTCAGGTCTTTACTAAAGTGGTTCAAGATAAATGTATATCCATATATCCACTGTTTAGCAATCCCACCTTTTCTATAATATGAGATATTTGGATCAAGATACTTTGTTCTGTTCTTGCTATACATAATTTCATTGTTGTAGAAACAGATTTCTCTTAAAATTTCAATATTAAGGTTATTCTTGAGTAGAAATTTCTCTAATATTGGAAATACTTTTGTTATTGCTAAAAAGATGTGTTGAGGTTGTAGCTCTCTACTATTTGTAAGTAATGCCTCTTCTATTGCATAGGTAATAATACTTCTTAGTCCAGTGACAGGATAATTTTTTATTTTAGTTTCATCTATTTCCTCTTGTTCTAATAATTCTACTTTTATATCTACTCCAGTTCTCCTAATGATTTGTAAAACCTCAAAGTTTGATTCAATTAAATCTTTGTAAAACTTCAGAGTTTGAAATTCGTTGTTTATTGTGAATAGACAAAGCAATTCTAATGTTTCTTCAGTTATGAAGTTTATACTTTCTAAGTGAGCATATCTACCAAATTTAAATCCAGTTCCTTTTATCTCGTCTATATCTTTTTGCGAAATATACTTAGTTCTTGGTAACTGAATGGGATGACTTTTATCCTCGTAAAAATCATGCCATAAGGCTATTATGCTTAGAATAGAAAGACCAAACAGAAGATTTATGAGCTTTGTTTTAAGTAGATCCAAGATAACAGGATATTGATCAAGTAATGAAGCATATTTTAATATTAATGCGAATGCAATTATCAGACCTGGAAGAACTAATATATTTGCTATTAATCTTTTTACATCATTAAATCTTTTGTATCTAAGAAAGTTTTTTAATATGGCCTCTATCTGAGCTGTAGTTATACTGAAGAAATGATCTCTAGTAAGTGTAAAAATTGATTCTTGTTCATCTTCAAATATAGGGTATTTGTTTTCTATGATGCCAAACTTATTACTATCTTTCTTGTGGTATCCAATTATTGTTTTTTTCTTATTTTTGTTGTCTAGGGGCATTTTTTAGAAAATTGATATTATTACAAATACTAAAGATCCAATTGGAAGGATTAACCATGAAAGGAAGAGAAGAAGATAGAAGATCATACATATGACGTAGATAGACATTGCAATTGGAAGGTACAGAAGTTTCATTAAAATACCAAAAATGTATCCTATCAATGAATAATCTCTATGCCATGGTGAAAAGAAATATCTTAAAAGCAAAGATATTGAGAACTGATCATCAAGCACTATACTTAGTCGAGAAAATCTTCTTAAATGCCAAATGGGCATTCTTATGTACCACCACCTAAGAAAATCTTGCAAAGTAAAAACAAAGATAGTCGAATATGAATCGATCTTTATTTCATTTAATAATTGTTGGCCCGAATTATCGACGAGCGTGTTTTGTGTTTGCATCTTGGGCAGATTAAACTGTTACTTTAGTTTATTTCAAAACGAGAATATCTGCAAGGCCTAAGTGTAGCCTTTGGGTGTGGTAGAATGTCTGGTATATGAACATTTATGAGAAAATAAAAAAGAAGAAAGGATTTGTTTCTACCTTGGCTCCTATGGAGGGTGTAACTGATTCGGTTTTTAGACAGATCCTTTCTGATATTGGTAAACCAGATCTTTTCTTCACAGAGTTTCTTAATGTCGAAGGATTTTGTTCAAAAGGAAAAGAAAGGGTAACCCATAGGGTGGAATTCTCCAGAAGAGAGAAGCCTTTAGTTGTACAGCTTTGGGGTAATGTTCCTGAGTACTATGGAGAAACTATTAAATGTGTAAAAAAGCTAAGACCGGATGGAATAGATATTAATATTGGTTGTTCTGTTAGAGATGTACTATCTGGAGGGAGGGGTTCTGCTTTGATTAATGACAAAAATTTGGTTAAAGAAATAATAGATGTAGTGAAGAGGGAATCTGGAAATATTCCTGTTAGTGTAAAAACAAGATTAGGATACGATGCAATTGATATCGAGGGTTGGATTGGATTTTTGTTAGAACAGGATTTAGATATGATAACTATTCATGGAAGAATTTCAAAAGATGGCTATAGTGTACCTAGTAAATGGGATGAGATAGGAAGGTGTGTGGAGTTAAAAAACAAAATTTCTCCAGATACGTTGATTATTGGTAATGGTGATATTAAGAGTTTAGAACAGGGAAAGGAGTATGTTAAAAAATATGGAGTAGATGGTTTTATGGTTGGTCGGGCAATTTTGAATAATCCATGGCTATTTAGTGGTAGAGAAGAGATTCAAAAAAAGGAGAGATTAAATACTTTGGTTAAACATTTGAAACTTTTTAAAAAGGTATGGAAAGGGAGTAAGCCGTTTAATAGTCAGAAGAAATATATAAAGGCATATATTAGTGGTTTTGATGATGTTAATAATTTGAGAAAAGAATTAATGAATTGTAATACTGTTGAAGAAGCACTCTCTATTATTCAAACCTAGCTACCATTGCAAATCTTCCTTGATCAGGAATTCCGTTCCTGAAGTCTCTTACATGAGAAAAATAATTTTCATCTTTGTATGTGTCTATATCGTGTATCTTTATTTGTTCTTTTCCTATTCCCGAATCTTCGAGTTGTTTAATTGTATATCCCAAATTATCTACACTGTATTTGTCTTCCCCTACTTTCTCGATATATTTACCCCAATCAGATGTGGTTTTCTCAAATATGTTTTTGTCATATATTAATGAATCTTTTTGTATTCCAGGGCCGATTACAACTTCAATATCTTTAAAGTTACAATCGAGCTTTTTAAATTCTTTAAGGACCTTCGGTACTATATATTTATCTGTATTGCTCCAACTAGAATGAATTAAAGAAAGTATTCCTATTTTTTTATCAAATATTATTATCGGCAAGCAATCTGCTACTACAAGGAAGAGGTTGATTTTAGAATTTGTAGTTATTAACGCATCACAATTGAAAGCGCTATCTGGACCTTCTGTTCCCCTTCCCTTGTCCTTTTCTTTCACAAATTCCAGATTATCTAGCATTTGTACCTTCATACACACAGTGTCTTCCAGATTAAATCCTGAATTCTCAAGAAATTTTGTTTTGTTTTGTAATAACTCCTCTTTGGAGCTAAATCTGTATCCCATATTGCCGTCCTTAACTTTTGATATCGCATACTTTAATTTGTACATAGTTATTGAATGGATATGATTTCTAACATTATCTTTTAGTATATCATCTCTTTCTAATGTCATCGAAAGAAGTATGATATATAATAAGGCTTATGAAAAAAGAAAAAGAGATAGGAATTATAAAATTACTAGTATTTGTATATAAAAAGTATTATCACAAAACCAGATTTGCATGGCAGATTTTTGCTTATATTATATTAAGATTTTTAACAAATCTTTATCCACTTCTAATTAGTTTCTTGTTAGCTAGAGTTATAGATATTAGTATTGTAGCTGTTAATGAAGGTAAGGAATTCAGTGAAGTTGTTCCAACCATTATACTCTTCGCAATTGCTGTCTCTGTTTGGACAGTTGTTAATAATTTGTTTCAATATTTGGATAGCACAATAGATCTATGGGTTTCATATTTGGACGATGAAGTATATTTGAATAAATATATACAGATTGAACCGAAGGCTTACGAGGATCCTCGATTCATTAATCAAAAGGAGAATCTAAATTGGAATGGTTATCATATTCTTCACTCTTTCTTTGAATTTTTAGAGGCTATATCCTTAACTCCTGTTTTAATAATTTCTTTTTTAGCAATATATTCTCAGATTCCTTTTCTTGCAGTGTTAGCTGTTGTTTCAACTATACCGTCAGCATTGATTATAAAGAAATTTGGAAAGAAAATGTGGGGAATATGGAGTGACAAGGGAGAAGAAAAAATAAAGTACTCCAGCTATAGAAGTGTTTTATGGGGAAGTAATTTTGAACAATTACAAGAAGTCTATGTTTTTAAATATGGGAAGTATCTTTTGGATAAAGCCAAAAAAATTAATAAAGAATTTATAGAAAGATTTAAAAGAAATTATGTTAGTAGATACTCTTGGTCAACCATTGCAACCTTTGCTTCCAATATTGTGAATATATTTGTATTAATATATTCCATACGGCTAGTCTTTAGTGGGGAGTTGACTATTGGTATGCTTACTTTTATTATTTCCGCCTATCAAAAATTTAATGGAGACACTTCAGATATTTTGTATAAAATATCTTCAGTTCTGGGAAACAAGAAGATATTATCTACTTTTTACAATGTCTTAAATTGGAAAAACAGTATAAATAATGGAGAAGAAGAGCTTCAAAATATTGCTACTGGCTTGTCTGTTGAATTTAAGAATGTGTGGTTTAGATATCCTAAAACAAAAAAATGGATTTTAAGAGGTGTAAATTTCAGAGTCAATGAGGATGAAGATATTGCAATTGTTGGGAAGAATGGAGCTGGGAAGAGTACCATTATTAAACTTCTTTTAAGAATTTACGATCCACAAAGAGGAAATATATTTGTTAATGGAAATAATATAAAAGATTTGGATTTAGATTCCTATTACAAGTTAGTTGGGATTTTGTCCCAGTCGTTTAATAAGTTAAGTATTACGGTTGAAGATAATATATTAGTTGGAGATGTTAATAGAAAGAATGGAAAAGATGTAAGGGAGGCTGGTAAATTGGCTGATATTCATGATACAGTTATGGCTTTACCATTTGGTTACAAAACGTTCTTAAGTAGGGAAATAAAGGATGGTGTGCAACTTTCGGGTGGTCAGTGGCAGAAATTGGCAATAGCTAGAGCCTTCTTTAGAAAATCAAAACTGTTAATATTGGACGAACCAACTAGTGCTGTTGATAGTATTTCCGAGGAAAAGATTTTTGAAAGCATTAGAGAGAATGCTAAGAATACAACAACTATAATTGTTTCTCATAGATTTGCTACTGTAAGGAAGGCAAAGAGAATTATTGTGATAGATGAAGGTAGCATTATAGAGGATGGAAATCATGAGAAGTTGATAAAGAGAAATGGCCTGTATTCGGAGATGTACAATAAGCAGGTTGGTTAAAGATTATTATTCTCCCAAGTGCTCCTGAGCATATGCTGTTAAATTCTTTCTTTTAGACCAAACTCTCTGAGTATCTGTTAATAGCTTCTTTCTTAATCTGATGCTTTTTGGTGTTACCTCTATTAATTCGTCGTTATTTATGAAAGATAGTGCATACTCTATGGTTAAAGCTATTGGAGATTTTAATGATATCTCTGTAACCTCTGCATGCGACATTCTTACATTTGTTTTATGTCTTGCTTTACAAGGATTAACTTCTAAATCACTCTCATGGTTATTTATACCAATTATCATACCTTCATATACCTCTGTAGAACCATCTATGAAAAGCTTTCCTCTCTCTTGTACACTCATTAAGGAGTATGCCAATGCTGTTCCTGTTTCTGAGGATATGATTACGCCTTTTCTGAATAGTTCTTCACTCTTTACATAAGGTACGTAATCAATGATGTAGCTATTAATAACGGCAGTACCTTTTGTTGCTGTCATCAATACTCTATGCAATCCAATTAAATTTCTAGTTAAAATGTTGAATGTATATCTATTTTCTCCTTCTTCGCTCTCCATATCAACTAATTTTCCATTCCTGTCGTTAACCTCTTGAGTAACAGTACTGAAATATTCCTCCGGAGCACTAATTGTTAATTCTTCCATTGGCTCGGAAAGAACACCATCTATCTCTTCAAGAATAACTTCAGGTTTACTTAATTCAAACTCATATCCTTCACGTCTGAATTGTTCTACTAGTATTGCCAGTTGTAATTCACCCCTACCAGCAACATAATAGCTATTACTCCCACTATTTGTAATGTTAAGACTAATATTAAGATTTTTTTCCTGTTCTAATCTTTGCTGTAGTTGTTTAGCTGTAACAAATTTTCCTTCTTTTCCTACAAAAGGAGAAGTATTAGCAGAAAACTTAACTCTTACTGAAGGAGGAGTCATTTTAATATCAGGTAATGCTTCAGGAGTTTCTAGGTCACAAATGGTTGCACCAATATCAGTAGAATCTATACCAGTTAATGCGATAATTTCTCCTGTACTTGCACTTTCTACTCTCTCCCATTTCATTCCTTCTTTGATGAAGATCTCTCTTACCCTACCCTGCTTCTTCTCGAAGCCTTCCTTGTTGGATACTAATATAATGGGATCGTTAACTTTGACCTTACCATTAGCAATCTTCCCTATTAAATATCTACCTAGATGTTCGTTGTATTCTACAGAAGTTATTTGCATCTGGAATGGTTTGTTCTCGTCTCCTTTTGGACATGGCAAGTTCTCAACAATTTCATCAAGTATAGGAACTAAGTCGCCAGTTGTACTGTTTGCAACTGTCAAATCCCCATTTGGTATTTCTTTGAATATTTTTCCTTCTCTTGCTATCCCGTAGAATATTTTAAAATCCAACTGTTCTTCATTAGTAGCTAAATTAAGGAAAAGGTCCTGTATCTTAGATGAGGTCTTATTTATACTTGCTAATTTCTTATCTATCTTATTTATCAATACTACTGGTTTCAAACCAAGTTCTAGAGCTTTTTTCAAAACAAATTTGGTTTGTGGCATTGTACCTTCTTTAGCATCTACTAGAAGTAAGCAGCTGTCTGCCATATTAAGAGTTCTTTCTACTTCTCCTCCGAAATCAGCATGACCAGGTGTATCAATAATGTTTATCTTCACACCTTTGTATTTAATTGATATGTTCTTTGCATTAATAGTAATTCCTTTTTCCTTCTCTAATTCTCCTACATCCAATATTCTTGTTTGTGTCATCTCCTCTTCGTTTTCTCTGAACATATGTGTTTGCTTCATGAATGCATCAACCAAGGTAGTCTTTCCATGGTCTACATGAGCAATAATGGCAATATTTCTTAAATTTTGTCTATCTATATGGGAATTAGGCATATGAAGGTGTAATTCTATCACAAAGTGAGGTTAAAAAGAAGTTTTTAATATATATTTCTCTTAATGATATAATCCAATATGGTAGATATAAGGTATACACAGAATATATATACAAATCGTAATTATCTTAAGGATATGGTTGAGATTGCTAATTTCACATCTTCAGATACTATTTTAGATATAGGTGCTGGTGAAGGAGTAATCACAAGAGAATTGTGTAAATATTCAAAGAATATAATAGCGTATGAATTAGATGATTTCTATTTCAGTATCTTGAGTAAGGCATTTGAGGATAATCCTTCTGTTAAATTAAGCAAAGAAGATTTTCTTAAAGCAGAACTTCCTAAACAAGATTTCAAGATTTTTAGTAATATACCCTTTGCTCTAACATCAGATATTATTAACAAGATTACAGATAATGATTCTTTCCTTACAGAAGCATATCTGTTTGTACAGAAAGAGTCTGCTGAAAGATTTATAGGGAATGTTCATAATACACAGATAGCAACTATCCTGTATTCTAGATATTGTTTTTCCATTATTGCTGATTTAAGTAGAGAAGATTTTAAACCAATTCCAAGTGTTGATATTGTTTTATTAAAAATATCTAAGAAAGATGAGCAGGAGAGTGAGTACAATTTATACAGAGATTTTGTTACATATGTATTTAACAAGAGTAATAAATATGTTGAGGATACATTTAAAAAATTGTTTACGGAGAAACAGTTCGAATATATTAAGAAGTATTTGAAAGAGAATAACTATAGTAAGCCTTCGGAAATTCCTTCTAAGTACTATCTAGAAACATTCCAATACTTTAAAACAAATGGAAGTAAATACAGAAAAAAGATAGAAGGATTCTATACAAAATATCTAGAATTACATTCTAGGATGGAGAAATTAAATAGATCTAGGGTAGATAATACTAAAATTCTTTAATTAGGTAAGTACTTTCTATCTGTCGCTAACAAATTCAAACCTGTTTACTGTTGTTCCATCTTCTAATTCTTTTGTACCCATGAAATCATCTAATGGTCTAATCCAACTTCTTGTACCACTTTCTGGTTTGTCATACAGGGGAATATATACAACAAAGTCATCTAATGTCTCTGAGTCTTTTGCTAACATTAAAGCAAGATACATACCACCTTTGAAATGTTTGTATACCCCTGGTTTAAAATTTCTTTCTTCTGTTCCTTCTTTTTCTGTCATGGTAATAATAACTTGTAATTTATTCTATCATTATAGAATATTTGTATCTATGTGGGTAATATTAAATGATATAATCATATATGAATATAGGAATGGACCCATCAGATAAAGGAATAGAGTCTTCTGATCTAGAAGTAGCTTTAGATAAACTCACAGTTGCTGATTTTGAAAATGCAAATTGGCCAGTAATATCATTCGCTTCTGTTGAAGCATTCTCTCGTGAGGATGGAGGGATTGATAAGAAAATGAGTTTTTGGAAGCAGGTATTGAATCCTGAAAACTTTCTTCAACCAAATAGCGAGAACAAGTATAATCCTAATAAAGATCTTCTTTTCATACTACACTCCTTCAATGATGATAAAGGGAATGAATGTATATTTAAAGCCATAAGTACATCAAAGGATCTTTTTATACAAGATCCAGTTCATATATTGGATTATAGATATCATGGACAACCATGTGAGATTAGGAGTAAGGGTGTTGGAGGAAGTCAAAGTTATCCAAAGTGTAACTTTTGGAAAGATTTCTATGATAATCTTCCAGTATCTGAACAGAGTAAATTCCGTATTCCAACAAGAGAATGGAGAAAGAGGTTCATACAAGAAAAGTATTAAGGGTGTCTAAATAATTTTAATCTTTGTTTATTATGGATCTAGTCAAATTAAAACAATTCATATTAGAAGCTAGTAAGAATACATATGCTTCTGAAGATAACAATATTAAAGTTAAACAGGATGATAATTCTACAACCATTGTTTATGAAAAAGATGATTGGAAATATCATGACAACTATTTTGGAGGAGAGCCATATGGTGGTAGAGAAGTAGTGTTTTTCAAAAACAAGCCTGTATGGATGATGGTATATTACGGTTGGGTTTTAGAGGGTAATGATCCTAATGATGTATATGGAATATTGACTAAAGCATTAAGAAATTCTAATGAGGATATGCCGTATAGAGGTCCTAAAGAATTAGTTGATGGTGATACTAAATATTTAAATGAACTTCATGGGGAGGTAGATAATTTCTTTGGAGAAGAAAAGATATACAAAGGAGATACCCTACTCTATGTTGCTAAGTATATGGGTGGTTTAGTGGATAAGGGAATATAGTGCACGAATATAACTGATGATACAAGCATATGGAAACAGAAAGGAATATTACAAATGAATTTACATATGAAGAAATATTTACTAAGAGTTTTAAAGAAGCAGTAGATGATATAGAGAGTAATAAAGAACCTTTTGTATCTAGTTTTTGTCTGGTGGATATAGATGGTTGTTTGATAGAGAATAATCTTGTCAAATTACCATTAGTTACCCATTTAGTAAAGCCAAAGATTAATATTGAAATGGAGAAATCATTCAAGAGGTTAACTGAGATCTTTGATGGTTCTCTAGCAATATCAACTAATAGAAGTTTAGAAGAGAGTAAGATATTTAATAGTCAGGGTGTATTGGGTGTTGTTAAGGAATTAATAGATAGTTCTAATAAGGATATCCAAATATTCACTTCTTTGTATAAACAAGCTCCTAAATTATTTAAAGAAGATATTGGTAAAAAATATCTTTCAGAAGAGGCACAGAAGGAATTAGGAAAAGATGTAGTTAAGAGTCCCAGGTTAGATTCTTTAATCCATTACATTGGGAGAAGAATCACAGAGGAAGATTCGGAGAAAATAATACTCTACTCTATTGAGGATTGGAGTATTGTTTCTTTAAATAGAAAAACATCATTGGAATATATGGGTAAGAGATTAAAAGAAGAATATGATTTAAATATTGAAGTAATTAATTATGTTGTTAAGAGGTAGCTAAAAATGTTTGTTGACTTGTCAAGTGGTTTGAATACCTCTGGAGTACATAAAATTTAGAGATGTAGGTTTTCGGACTTGCACCGTTTTAAAAGATGATTCAACATCGCATACTATTTTCATTGTAAGAAGAGCTTCTCCAACTCTTAACCAACCTACAAATAATTATATCAAGGAATTGATAATGGTGGGCGATACGGGACTCGAACCTGTGACCTCCACAATGTCAATGTGATGC
>CAZAQC010000002.1:0-22522 GCA_964487525.1 uncultured Candidatus Saccharibacteria bacterium
CATTTCTATAAGTAAGTTCTGTACAGATATGGAAAGAGTTGTTGGAGAAATCTTTTAAATCAATTAGCTTTACTCCCGAGGTGTTAGTCAATAATTTATAAAATTCCTCGCCTAAATCATCATTTTCAAGAGCTAAAGAGATCTTAGAAAATTCTCTTTTAACGTCCAAGTCTTCCTCAAGGCTGTTAATTCTCTTAAGACTATCTGAAAATATATCTGTAAATATATTTGTATCTATATCCCATCTATTATCTTTTAATGAAATATATTTGTATCCTAACTTAGTTAGATGTAGTATTGCTGGTATTTTTACTCTTGTATCTTCGTTAAAAGCCATATTGTTTCAATCCTGTAAATATCAATAGAATCCCAAGATTCATAGGTTATTTTACCCCCTTCTATTATTTTTTACCAGCCAGCCATGTTAAACCAACCTTCTTGTCCTTCCTTTAAAAATTTATCTCACTCATAATTTAGGTTTTGATTTATTTATTTTTCCCTAGGATCAACGGTTATAGTCCTTGCGTTTGCCCTCTTTAGTAATGATATCCATATTGTATTATTTTCCTCTTTAATTAAATAGAAAATTCTCGGACTTTTTTGGACAGAAATTAAATATATTGTAGCCTCTCCTTCAAGAGTAGAGATCCGAATTGGTTCTACTGTAAATAGATTATTAAAATCGACAACATTCGCTCCTGTTAAATTCTTTAACTCATCCTGTATTTTTCTCTTAATTTGATCTATCTCTGTAGAAAAAATTTCAAATTCTTTTTCTATATCAAGAAAGACTCTCCCATTCTTTTTAATTAATAGCTTCCTTATCTCATCATTTACAATTAAACTTTCATCCTCAATTAAGCCTACAACAATAGAGCCCCCAGAAGTATTAATAAAACCAAGGATTGCTTTAACTACTTCTCCTAATATTTTTTTTGAAACAATCTTATCTCTGAAGATACCTTCAGGACTGTTTACTGATAATTGAAAACTTGATTTCCATTCTATTCTCTCGTTCTCTTCTTTCAAGAAATTTTCTATCTTTGACCAATCGTCTTCTATTTGGAATTTGTTAACTATTTGGTAAACATCCTCGACCCAGAGGGTTAAATACCTAATTGCAACTTTTATTTGCCATCGATCATCTTTCGCATTTTTTATAGCACTAAGAACCGAAAGACAAGAGTATGATGCAAGATATATTTTATTTGACCATTCGTTGAATTTATCTGTATCTGTATTTTTGAAAGCAGAAAAATTTTCTTGCGCAAAAGAGTAAAGCTCCTTTAATAAAAAATCACTTTTACTAATCTTGTCTGAAAGTTTTTCATAATATTTTTCTCCATCTGATAGATTTAACCCTTCTGTTATTAACTCTATTATCTTATATGTGTAGATTTCATTCTTCTCTTGGAATCTACTTATGAACAACTCTGCTTCCTCTCTCTTTGACACATGATTGAGGCAATGTTCAATGCCCTTGTTATATCTATAACAGGCGTTATAAATATACGAGAGGAGTATAACTATTGATTTTCTTTTGTCTTCAGATGCTTGCCTTAGAACATTCCGAAATTTGCTTTGAATAGCATCCAACTGGCTTATCATCAAAAATGCTATTCTTAATAATTGTTTCCCTTGCGTAACCCATTCTATGTATTCCTGCTTGGGATTCTGAATTTTATATGAATATTTGTAATTAAAAAGAATCTTTTCAAATTCCATACAGATTGTTGCAAAATAGAATTTTCCTTCTCGATAAATATATGTCTTCTTTATCTCTCTAAAGAAAAATATTCTTAAATCTTGAAGATCTTCCTCTTCCGCAAACCGGTTTAACACTACAATTGAAATTGCGATGACGGATAATGCTTCACATACAACACTTTTTTCTTCAACATTTATCGTCTCGAGGTAAGTACGAAGATCTTTCAAATCATAGCGATTTTCATAATTTTGTTTTTCATATTCTTCTGTTTTTAGAATTTCCACCACTTTTTTATTAAAAGTCTCATTCTCCAGAATATCTTGAATGATCAATTTTACCGCATCGGGGTATATAGACGAGAAAGAATCATAATCTTTCTTGTTAAATTTGAGAAAAAATTCACAAAGCTTTCTATTTAAACCATGAAATTCTTTACTTGATTTTGCAGAATCAATTTCAGCTCTAAAACTTTCAAAAAAAACAGTTGCTCTTTCCATTAAATTGAAATTATATCATTATCTACGATCTATAAACAGTTAAAACCCGCGACTAATCTCCATTTATACAAATTCAACAATATCTATACATCTATCACAAAATATAATTATCCACCTGACAAACAAGCAAGTGCTACTGAGACGGTATTAAAACAGGCTGAACTATTTAGTCAGAATACCCTAGACCAATAACCCTCACCTCCCCCATCCTCTCCCCATCCTCATTCATATTAGTAATATATAACCCCTCATCCTCTCTTAAACATATAATATCTGTTTTTAATATATCTCTATACTCTTTTACTAAACCCTCCATACTATCTTCATAATGTGCCCATATATTACTACCATTCATCATATTTAAACCATTTAAATCTTTTAAATTAACAATATTCTCATCATACAACTCTACTGTTTTAATACTCTTTGCAAATATAGCTGCACCTGCACTACCGCCTAATACAGGAATATCTGTATTACTTAATAACTTAACTAACTTACTATCAAACTTACTCTCTCTTAACTCCTTTAAAAGATAGAAAGTATTACCACCCCCTATGAATATACCACCATACTTAACAATATCATCATAGGAAATACTCTTTATATCCTCTTCTTTAAACAATGTAATATTGAAATCACCATACTCCCCTAACTCTCCCTTAATCCATTCCAAACAAGAATCATATGGATGTTTAACCTTATCTATAGCTATTGGAATATACATAATATCTTTGTTTTTTAATAATGATGTAAACAAAGTATTTACTCTTACTGTTTGTTTACCACTACCTCCACCTGAAAGTATTAGGTTCATATGTACAATTTTAATATATTACTCTCTAACATATAATATAATAATACATATGGATTACCAAACCATTAACAAACAAAACCTACCTAAATGGGAACATACTCTTAAATATATTACAAAAGTATTACATAAAAATAGTATTAAATACTACCTATCTGCATCTGGATTACACTATATACAAGGAGAAGATGTATATCCATATGATATAGATATATTTATGTCTAAGGAGGATGTAGAAAAGGTATACAAATTACTAAGTAAATACAAAACATCTAAGCTACACTATTGGGAAGAACATAGTAAGAAGTTATTAGAATTTCAAGGTATATACAATGATATACCATTTGAGATATGTGAGTGGGAAGAAGAACCTAGAAACTTGATAACTAAAAATTTTAACAACAACCAAATTTTTATACAAAAGCCCTCCTAACAACGAATTATATTGATTTAATAGGCCTAAATAGATATAATTGTTCAAACTTTATAAAAACATCAATGGTAGAGCTATTGCCAAAGGATATAGAACTTGAATCTATTGCCCAAGATAATTCTTATGGATTGCTTATTTTCAAACCGGATGCGGTAGAAAAAGATCTTGTAGAATACTTAGTTAGTCATGTTTTATCTTCCGAACCTTTTGTAGAAAATGCCGAGGTAAAGGATTTATGCATATTACCACCATTATCCAATCCCAAAGATCTAAGAAAGATCTATCCCTGTCTTGAGGGTGATATCTGGGAAGCAAATAAAAGACTTTTCTCTTCTAACAATACGGTTATTCTATTGTTAAAAGGTGAGAATATAAACATGTGGCAAGAGCTTGAAAGGATAAAGGGAAAGGTTATTACAGATACTACTATACACGGCTTAAAAGATGGATTGAGAGGTATAATTCCAACTATTGGCGAAGAGGAAATATTTTTAAGAATCAAGGACAAGAAAGAAAAAAGCGAAAATTTATCAATAGAAGATTATTATTATCTTAGCAGAAACCTTGTACATACTCCTGACACATATGAAGAACGCTTATCTATTCTTGAACTTATGAGAAATTATGAGAGAAGTAATAACTGTCTATAGAATAAAGAAAATAATTAGATCTCTCAAACCTCTGAATATCAAAGATTCTGATAATATCCATATACTAAGAATAAGAAATAATTATGGAACGAATAAAAACGTCTTTAAGCTTAAGATCAATTATCAAAAAAATAATTATTTTATAAAAATCTCTGATCAACAGATTAATGGAGAAAGAAAAAAAATATCTAATTATCTAAACATTCCTAAATTGTATTATCAAAAATCAATTCCATTGGGCATCATTGAGATATTTGAATATATAGAAGGATCATTATTTACAGATATTTTACTAAAAAAGGAAAATAAAAAAGAAAAACACTTTGGAATTCTAGAGCTTGAAGATAAAAAAAATCAATATTTATTATCTATGTATTTAAAGACTATGGAAAGAACTCCATACGCCAATATCCTCCACTCAAAAGGCAACAATCTTTTTTACAAGAGATTAAAAGGAGATCGCTTCAAAGAATATTATGAGAATTCAAAGTTTGAAAATCTCTTTGATAAAACCTTAATAATAAATGGCTTAAGATATCCAAGTGTAAACGAAATACTCAATGACATTGAAAAAAAATACGAATTAATTAACAAAAACCTACATATAAGAACTATATATGGCCATGGTGATATTCATCATCAAAATATATTAATAGAAAAAGAAACTTCAAAATTATTTTTTATTGATAATGAATATAATTCTCAAATTCCAATCAATATGGAAATTGCAAAGCCTTACTATATCGATCTGCTTGGTAACTATTTCTTCTTTTTCAATGATGTTTTATCTCAAATGATTTCAGTAAAAAAATATGAAATAAATAAAAAGAATATAAATATAAAATTAAAAATAAATTTCATTCCCAAACTACGTTTGGCTATAACTAAAAATAAAATTAAAATATTCAAAAAGCTATTAGATACTTGTAATGATCCAATATCTGTTAATAATTACCTAGTGATGTGCCATATTCTTTCCCGGAATCCAAACGATTATGATAAAGACATAATTCCAATATTTTTGGCATACGTACCAATACTAAATAGCTTTAATATATCAAAACCTGAGGAGTTATTTATATTTTAGAAAGTATTATATCGACTATTTCATTCATATTTTGTTCAAGATTTTTTGAATCATTAATAGGTTTAAACCCATGCGATGCGTTTTCCACAAATAAAATTTTAGGCTTTACAGAAAGAGAGGACATTGAGGATTGAATCGTTTTTTTATCACCTAACAAATCATCCTTTCCCTGTATTATTGTAATCTTCTTTACATTCTGTCCTAATTTTTTAAATAATTTTCTATACATATCGATAGCTTCTGGATCATTTTGAACTGGCTTATTCTTTAAAAGAGATAAATTAGCTGGAAATCCTAAGATAATAGGGAAACCAACAATAAAAATATTTTTAACACTTTTGTCATTAACAATTTCAGTATTTAGGCAAATCGTTCCTCCCAAAGATTTCCCAATAAGATTAATGCTATTATATCCTCTATTTTTGTGCTCTTGAATTACGCCTTTTAATTGTTCTAACTCCTTTTTTAAATTTTTTGATGGTTCTGTATCTTTATTAATATATTTGAAATCAAATCCAAAAATCTTTTTTCCACTTTGGTATAAATGTTTTGCAAGATATTGCATAAATTCGGAATTATAACCTTCAGAATTTCCATGTACTAAAATATTTGTTTCCATTTAAAAGAAATCTTAAATTAAGTTTTGAATTTTTTCTATTATACTATCTTTATCTAATTTATAATGTTTTTCTAGATCTGATAAACTTCCCGTTGTTCCTATCTTGTAACCTACGGCCTCTATTTTAGAAGGTCTGACGTGAGTTTTTATAAGAGCTTGTGAGACTGGCATTTCCAAAGTATCAGGATTTCCATTATATAAAACTAACAAAGGGCTATCATCTTTAATCAAACTAGAAAAATTGTTGTCTAAAGATTTTGGGTTTACGATATTAATAACCCTAACTCCAAGACCTTTTTCCTTTTCAAGTTGCCTAGCAGCCTGTACTGCATTACAAAGTGGAAAACCTGAACTCACTACAGTTGCAATTACTGTGTTCCTTGGTTCATATGCAGGATAATATGTCAAAGTTCTAGGCATTTCTGGAGAAATAATCTCTTCTCCTTTGAATTTTTTGCTGTGCAATCTTGTATAGACTAGACCATAATTTTCAGAATAGAATTTATTCAAAACAGAAAAGAAATCTTCTGTATCTGCTGGTTCATAAAAATCAACAAAGGGAATACCTAAGATTCCGAGAGGTTGACCAATACTCTGATGAGATAATCCATTAGTAGATTGACAAAGGCCTGCTTTTTCTGCAAGTATCAAAGCTCTACTTCTCCCTTGCCCAGTAGCATTAAGCTGGTCCATATATCTGTAAGCAAAAGCATCTCCCATAAATAATGTTATTCTAGCATTAGGATCCATTGTTGATATTCCATGAGCAGTTGCCATAACATGTTGTTCCCTTATACCCAAATCTAGCATCTGCCCTATTTTCTCTAAACTTAACTCCTCAACCAAAGGTTTTTTTAGTAAATCTGCAGTCAAAAAGTAAAAATTCGGTCTATTTTCCTGCATTTCTTCAATAACTTTTGCAAGTTCTTTAAAATAGTAACCATGACTTGGGACCAATTGCAATTCTGTTTCAGTTTTGATATTTACATCTATTTTTTTATTAAATTTCTTCTCTTTTTTCTCCCGTTCTATTAGTTCACGTTTACAAGATATCTCACTGGCTAGAACATACACATCATCCTCTAACAAACCTCTATCTGAAACCGTTTTCTGAATCTTTTTTATTGTATCTGCAACTGCCTCATTATTATCATAAGCACCTATTGTATGAGCACCACTGTAATTTTGTTCAACTCCTGGTAGTGTTATACCTTTAATAGTATTTGCAACAATACAAACAGGCCCCTTCCTTTCTACATTAAAAACAGATCCATATACTTCATCTATTTGAGAAATATCATGTCCATTTGGAATTTCCAAAACTTCCCAACCATATGCTTTCCAAAGAGATGCTATATTAGTTTTACCATCTGCATGAGCTGTTTCTCTTGATAGTTGTTTACCATTCTTATCAATAATTACAAAAAGGTTATCCAAATTCATTGCTGCAGCATTTCTAGCAGCTTCACTCACGTTACCTTCCTGTTCCTCACCATCCCCTAAAAATACTATTACTTTTTTCTGGCTTCCTTCCCTTTTTGCTTCTAAAGCAGCACCTGTACCATAAGAAAGTAACATACCAAGTGAACCACTTGGACTGATATCAACTCCAGGAGTTTCAAACATTTCTTCATGGCCATGAAGCCTAGTTCCGAATTTTCTATACCCATGAAGTTCTTCTTTATCCAAGTACCCAATCATCGAAAAGATAGTGTATCTAAGGGGACCTTCATGCCCTCTAACTAACACTATATCTCTATCGGGATTTTTACTATCTGACGGATCATAATTTAAATGACCTCCAAAATATAATACTGTCATAAGCTCAGTAGAGGAAGAGCACCCTCCTAAATGACCAGTATCTGCTTCAAGAATAGTTTCAAATGATTTTGCCCTTACAGTGTCTGCGATATTTCGTAAATCAGAGACTCGCTGATTTCCTTCCGTTTCAACATGATATTCAGGTATATTTATATCCATAAATTAGCCAGTATTATATCAATTTTATAGCATTATTTCAACAAATGTTGTATTATAAGGGCATAATTCGAAGGATGTTAATATGAAAATTATTAAAAAGAAATCTGCTGGTTGTTTTATAATAAAAAAACAGGAAGAAAAATTTTTTGTATTATTACAAAAGAAAGTTTGGGAAAATGGAACAATCGGTTGGGTCCCTCCAAAAGGTGGAATAAAAGAACATGAATCTGAACAAAAGGCTGCAGAGAGAGAAACAAGAGAGGAAACTGGTTTACAAAATATATCTATTATCAAAAAAATCAAAGAGAATAAATATAGTTTTGAGGAAAATAATATAAAATACGATAAAACGGTTGTATGGTTTCTAGGCACTACATCAGAGATGATACTTGGCCCTAAAGATCTTACAGATGGTGAAATTAAAACTCAAAAAGATGTTCAGTGGATAGAGATCGAAAGTGCCTTAGAATTATTAATCTTTGATGATGAAAAAAAGATTTTACAAGAAATTAAACAGTTAATCTACGATGGAAAAATCTCAGATATTAAATAATCTAGAGGAAATTAAGGAACAACTATACTGCGTTATCTTTACAGGAAGCTTTTTCTATAGTCCTGATTCTGGTAATTGGAAAGATATAGATATTATCATAGTGACAGCCAAAAACTCTATAACTTTACAAAAAGATATTTCAGAAATTTCTCAAAAATTAAAATCTATCTCTACCGCTGATATTAGTGTAGACATTATTTCAGAAAAAGATGTTATTAATCCTTCTAATATTCTTAAATTACATACCAAAGTAGCAAATGCTATCTATGAAGCAAATTTTAATCCTTCAAGGGTTGTATTTTTAAATTCTAAAGAAGAACTATGCAAACTAACAAAACAGGATGTGAAAACTTATTCTAGAACTGCTATAAGAGAATTATATCAAGAAGCTCACAAAGATATTTCCAGGAATTTAAGTATAATATTGAAAGAAAAAAAAGAAGAAATACTTAAAAAATATATTAAAAGAATATTTAATATAATTAAGATGGCTATTATTTTTAAAACAGGAAGAATACCTAAAACAAAGAAAGAAGCACTTGAAATTGCAACTGAACTATTTAATTATGATTTCAAAAAGATAGAAAGCTATATTAGAATTATTGATATTTGGCCTAATATCAAAGAAAATGAATTTGATACTTTAATCCTTCAATTAGTTAATGAAATATATTCTTTTTATAAATACTTGGAAAAATACGAGAATATTTTTTAATCATCTTTCATACAATTTCTTTCGTTTTGTTTTCAGAAATTTTCTTACAATTAACCATCCTTTAATGATAAAATAAATATATTAATCTGTTTATACACATAATGAAAACCGTTGGAATAATTGGAGGATTAGGACCTGAAACAACCTCAGAATTCTACTTAGATATTATATTCTCCTGTCAAAAACTTTCTAAAACAGAAAGGCCAGGAATATTGATATCTAGTGTACCACTACCATATCAAATAGAAGAAGATCTAATATTAAGAAATACTGGTTCTGAAAGATATATCCCATACCTAACAAAAGAAGCACAAAGGTTAGAAAAAGCTGGTTCTGATTTCTTAGTTATGCCATGTAATTCATTGCATGTATTTATAGAGGATATTAGAAAATCAGTATCTATTCCTGTACTTAGTATTATTGAAGAAACAGTTACCTTTATAAAAAATAATAATTACAAAAAAGTTGGTATTATATCTACATCAGCAACAATACAAAATAAATTGTATGAGAATGCTTTTGAAAAAGGAGGCATTGATTATGTAACTCCAGATGATTTACAACAAGCTAAAATGGGCAAGATTATACTTAACTTAGTAAATGGATTACAGAAAAATCAGGATAGAGATGAGATTATTAATATAATTAATTCTTTCGAAGAGAAGGATGTTGATTGTGTAGCTTTAGCATGTACAGATCTTCAATTGTTAATACCAGAGCATCCAAAATTAAAGATATTTGATACTATGAAGATATTATCAGATGCAACGGTAAAAAAGTTATTACAGGAATAATCACTAATTACTTTTCTAAAACTAGCTCACCCACACTCTCATACTCTAATTCCATTTCAAAATATTTTTCAAATTCTCTTTTAAAATCATCCTCACTATTAACATTAGGTAATAGTTTTAAAAAATCTAATACCTTCTCCTTCCCATATTTATTTATTAACCCCTCTACTACAAAACCTGATTCTGAATATACATCCTTGTCTTCATAGGAATAGTATCTAAGAAAATTTTTCAATACTTTTGGTCTTTCTTTTTTACTTAATTGATCTGATGTATATATAGCAAAACCCTCATTCAACCATACCGGTTTTTCATCATTAGAAAGTATATTAAAGAAAAAATGACTTAATTCATGCTTAATTAGAGAATAGTATCCCTCATCTGAATATCTATGTGAACTCTCTTTTTCATAACTATCTGGAGAGAGAAGAAGTAACTTATTATGATCAAATGCCTTACCTACTTTCCAATCCTGTGTGTTGTATCCTGCCATTACACTGAAATCATTCCTACTATCTACTAAGTATATTACTGGAGTATTATCTACCCAATTAATACTGTAGAAGGATATTAATTCCTTCATAGCCTTGTCATAGAAAGCTTTCACTCTATTATCCTTCGATTGCGTGGTATTTATACCGTATATATTGGACATTCTTAATACAACTTCCTATTAGTAAACCTTATTAATGCAATAATACAAGCATCTCTTAAAAAGTCTTTTCTCTTAATAATCTTCTTAGTTAATGTTCCAACTAGACCTATACCATCTCCTGTATTCTTTTTCTTAAAAATCTTGTCATTAGATTCTCCAACATTTAAACCCTTCTTAATATCCTCAGTTACTTTAGTAGGTAATACAAAAGAAAGACCCCTACCCTTACCCATATCATTATGCTTGTCTAAAACACATACCCATTCAACTAACAACATACCATCCTTAGTAGGTTGAACTCCTCCCTCTATACCAACCCAATAGTCTGCATCTGGAAATATCTTTTTACACCCTTTTATCCTATTCATAGCTCCTTTTACAGTTTCTTTTTCTGTAAGAGGTTGTCTTGATACTCCTGATTCAACAGGTATGGATTTAAAAACAAATATATTTTTAGGAAATACTCTTTTAAAGGCATCTTTAACAGCAGATACCTTAGCACGATTTTTTGAACCTATAACTACAACTGTGTTCATATTGAATTATTATATCAAGAAAAATATTTTTTTCTACCCTTTATATTAGGATTATAATCTATGAGTTCCTAAAAGCTATTGTTAAACACTCAAAATATTTGTTAATAGATTCTTTGGTTGAGTTATAATTATTTTTATATTTAAAATAATCTACCCATATTTCTCTCATTCTAGTTAATTCTTTGTATTGGGAGTATGTTAATTTAGATTTTTTCGTTAAATCAAAAAGTTCAAGCGATCTTAAAAAAGCCATATCCGAATATTCCCTATTCTTTTCATTCCAACTAATAGCTCTGTATACCTCACTACCAATATTAGCCATCTGTTCCAGAAAAGTTTTCTTTTGCCAATCTCCTTGGGATTGTTTTTTATGCTGAATATTATTCATCAGGAAGTAATCTTAGTATTAACTATATCTAAAATCTTTTTCTTAATCTCTTCATCTTCTACTCCTCTAGAGTTATTCCCTTGCGAAGGTCTTAAATTAATCATTGAATCAAACTCTATTCTCTCATCTCCTGTTAATTCAGGATATATATTTATACCCCACAGATTCTCTTGATTAGATCCTAACTCAAGTAAATATGCTTCCTGATCAGAATGTAATTCAGAGTCAACAACTAAAATTCTTTTTTCAACATCTACAACTGCCTTCACTAAATTACCAAACATCTTAGAACCCATTTCCTTTAATTCATCAGTTGTTATCTTTTTCTCTACTATTTCCATATTTTTATTATATCAGGATTATTATACTTTTCTATACTGTCTCTTTTGTCTCATTCAATATTTATTAATAATCTACTAAAAGGTAATTAAATCTGATAATATCTAGTAATAAAATTATTTTAAATAATAATGAAAAAACTTCTCCTTATTATAGTAGTCATACTATTAATACTTGTAGGCGTAGCCGCATACTTTGGCTTTATCCCTGGTCTCTCTGATAGCTTTGTTAAGCATGTAGATTTAGGTATAGAAAATAATCCTCAACTTAGTTTAGATTTAAGAAACAAATCAGGAGTACAGTTCAATATCCCTGAAGATCAATTACCAACTGATAAGGAAGTTGTATACGAAGGGGTATTAAATATTGAGGAGTCTTTAACATCAGAACAGGTTACATCAATACTAAATATTGTAACAACAGAACTTACATATATGCCATTTTCAAATGTTCAAATTAGAATTAACGAAGATGGTACCTCTGAAGCATCTTTTAATTTAAATATCGAAACAACCGTAAATGAAGCTAAAAAGTTAGGTTATACTGATGAACAAATTGAAGAAGGAAAGAAATATTTAGGAGTTTTGGGAGATTCTGTTTATGTTTATGCAAAATTATCATTTGATATATCAAATGATGAGTTAACAGTAAATCCATATGCTTTTAGAATACAAAACTTTAATGTACCAGATAGTATTACAAAAATGGTTGCAGAAGCTGGAGGTAATGCAATAGAAGACAGGTTATCACTAGTTCCAAACCTATCTATCAGTTCACTAAAACAGGTAGGAGACAGACTTAACTTTACAGGTACTATACCTCAGAGTGTAAGAGTTGCAGACTAGAAAGAGATACACTAAATAGCTTTATTTCTTCCAACGCTCTAGCTTTGGGATTCCACGTGTTAATACCCATGCTAATATTCCATTCATTCCATCTTTTTTCATCTCTTCTATACAAAATTTCTGAAACTTTTCTGCAGTATCTATTTCTGGAGGTGTTAAAAATTTACCATTTTCATAGCACATAGAACAGTATTTATCGCTAATGGTTCCATCAGAATTAGTACCACCCTTCTTTATATCTTTTTCCATAGGGTAACCACAACTTTGACAGAATTTCTTATTCCCCATATTTCTAAAATATATTTTAATTTATATATTATATTGTACAAGTTTCAAATGTGTATGTCTCATCATTTTCAGCATATTTCTATTATACCTACCTACTCTAATCCTTTATATGTTATTATTTCTTAATGAAGAATAAAGAATCAGTATTAATAGCTCCCTGTGGTATGAACTGTTCCCTATGTTTAGGATATCAAAGAGAGAAGAATCACTGCGAAGGATGTAGAAATGAAGAGAACATTAAATACAAAACTAAAGGATGTGCTAACTGCGTTATTAAAAATTGTGAACTATTAAAAAAAACTAAATCCGGTTTCTGCTATGAATGTACTAAATTCCCATGTACTAGATTAAAACAGTTAGATAAAAGATACAGAACTAGATATAACATGAGTATGTTAGAGAATTTAGAAAATATTAAAGAAAAAGGTGTTAAAGATTTTGTTAAACAACAAAATATTAAATATAGATGTTCTAAGTGTAATGGATTAATATGCATACATAGGGGTTACTGTTTAGGTTGTGAAGAAAAAAAAAAGAATTAACATCAAAACAACCAGTTTTTTCATTATATTAGACCTGCATATTCAATTATTACAAAATATTGCATTACTACAAGAAGATGTATTCGTTGACTTAAAAACCCAAAAATGGGATGATTTTATTAGGGTGTATAGTAAGTAGCTCTATTAAATTGTATTGGGTATTTTCCTATGAAGTTATTTCATAAACTCTTTGGATTGTATTTTTGCATAATATCCACTGTCTTAATCCTTCTCTCTCCTTTTGTCGTACAAGCTGCAACCGTAACAACGGTTAATTTAGGTACTGCAGAAAATTTTGCAATTTTAGCTGGAACAGGAATAACGAATGTTCCAACATCCGTTATAACTGGTAATGTTGGATTAAGTCCTGCAGCTGGTGGGAATTATGCAGGATTAACGTTAGCGGAAGTTACTGGAACAATATATGCAGTTGATGCTTTTGGTCCTGCAGGATCTGTAAATAATCCAGGATTACTTACTACTGCTAAGAATGATCTCACAACAGCATATCTCAATGCTGCTTCAAGAATTCCAACTCAGACATTTAGCACTACTGATAATCAACTTGGTGGACAAACTTTGACATCAGGTGTTTATGCTTTTGGTCACGGTGATACTGCTAACCTCACTGCTGCAAGTCCTTTAATTCTTGACGCACAAGGTGATCCAAATGCAGTCTTCATCTTTCAAGCATCATCTGATTTAGTAACAGCTTCAAACAGTACTGTGTCATTAATTAATGGAGCCCAAGCATGTAATGTGTTTTGGCAAGTTACAAGTTCTGCAACTCTTGGAACAGGTTCTACTTTTGTAGGAACAATAATGGCATTAACATCAATTACAGTTACAACTGATGTTACTATTCAAGGAAGAGTACTTGCAAGAAATGGTGCAGTTACACTAGACTCAGATACAATTACAAGTACAATATGCACAGTTAGTGAAACAGAAACTCCAGAAACTCCCGGTATCACAGAACTACCAAATGCTAATGGTATGACTGTTGCTGACAAAGCTGTTTCTTGGAATTCATTAATTATTCTACTTTCAATTATTTCTACAGTAGCACTTGTAGTAAGTATTACAAGAAAAAAGACAATCTCTTAATTAATTGGTAGAAAGAGGGAAGTAACAAAATGCGAATGTCGCATTATATACAGAATTTCCACAGACAGTAAAACTATCCTAAACATTAATAGCATAGCTTCAAGTAAAACTTCTTTCTTTGTTATTGTAGCAGTCCTTTGACCACTAACCTGTATTCTGAGTCCCATTCTTTTGTACAACTAAATAATGTAATAATTGAATCATTGGTATTAAATTCAATATCAATCGCCTTAGCACTTACCTCCGTTATCTCATACACTTTGTATACATACTCCTTACCCTGCCAATATATCAATACAAGATCATTTATTTCAACCTTATCTAGATGATAGAGAGTATGCGGACCGTTAATATACTGACTTCTATGTCCAGCTATGACAGTATTCCCTCCCTTGTCTGGAGAGCTACTTGCTGGCCTATGCCACATTCCATTCATTAATACAGATTCATCTTCTCCCTCCACTATTGGAGCATTTACATATATCTTAGGAATTACAAGCATATTCTCAGTTGGTATTTGTGGTAATTCTTTTGCGATATCTCCTAGGGAACTAACAGCTTCTTCTGATTGATATGTATATCCTTGATACTTGTTCATACTAATTCTTAAAAGAATGTCTGGAATATGTGGATATATGAATATATATATAGCAAGAAGTGCTATTAAAATGGATATTACTACATTTAAAATTTTTAACAATTTAAATGTTTTTACACTAAAGAATCGAGAAAAATCCATATCAAAGTATATCATTTATATGACTCTCCTTTGAGAATTAATCCCTCTTTCTCCTGTTTACTCATTTCTGATTCTACTATCTCCTTAGCAGTAATGGTTGGTTCATACGAATCATCATAGAAATGATATATTGGGCTATAACTATGAAGAGCCTTATTTACACGATCCATATCTTCTCCATCCAATATAGCCCTTGCAATTGACTTCTCTCTTAAATCTGCAGGATTATAACTATCTATTTTAAATTCTGGTTGTCTGTACAAATATTCAAACCTCTCAGTTAATTCTAAATCAACAAGAGTATCTACACCTGATTTATATGCATATTCAGCAACCTCCTCCACACAAGATCCTGAATGAAAACCACTTACAACTATCTCATCCATAACCCCTATTTGATCAAAAAGAAATTTTGGATTAGGTAATTTTATTTCTTTGTTGAGCTTCATAGTTCCATCTGTTCTATATCCTGACGCTTCGTCAAACATAACATCTGTAAGTATAACTTTATCTTCTGGTTTTACTTTTAAACCAACAATTTCTCTATCGGGATAAGTTGCAAATACTATCTCATATTCTTTATCTCTATATCTTTTCTGAATACATTCCTCTAAAACTTGGATTGGGGGATTTACCCCAAGATCCTCTCTATAAAAATCTTCTTTTCTAAAGATTACACTTTGATACTCTTCTATTGGGTATAGATACAAAAATATTTTTCTCATATTTATTCAAGATTTTATCATAATTTTAATAATCAATACCTTTTTATACTACCTCATCCTGTTGAATGCTATACTTTTTTTTATTTTCATGACTAAAATAGTAAAAACAATGGAATCCTATATCTTGACATTACATTGTAAAATAAGTGATAATTTTATATGAAAACTTACGAAGACGGATTGGAAAGACTTGTACAGATAGAGGCGCTGGAAAGAAAAAGTCAAATTAATGACATCATCGATGATTTTAATGGTAAGGAAATAACCTTAAACGACCTTGATTGTGAAGATATTGATCCTTCACTTATACTAGTACCTCTTGAATTGGCAATAGATAAAATGAAAAAACCAGAAAAGTATATAGAAAGAATATATTTAGAAGAATCTAATAGAGAACTTTTAATAATAGGTAGTGTATATGGTGTAACAAAAATAAATCTAGAGCCCGAAAGAAACCCTTTTATATCTACTGCCTTGTCCAATTTGGACCCATATACCATTATAGATGAACCTTGTTTCTCCATAGTAGATGAACAAGGGACTTCTCACAATATTGTATATGTTTTTTCTGAATATACGAAAGATAATCATAGTCATTTCGTAGAATGGGAATCATTGTAATTAATTCTGAGATACAATCAAGTAAGAAAAATCACTTCTGTACTGTGATTATTGATTATGAATTACTACTATGGTAGTATAATAACCAATAATAATTAGATATCCTTACTTTATGACAGAGAATTTTAATAATGATAAAGAAAGTAGCTTAGAAGAAAATTCAAAAAATATGGATAATTCAGAGCAAAAAGATGAAAGAAAGAGGTGGCAGGAGGAAACTGCAGATCGTATATTACAAAATTTCCCAGAACAAGAGGTCTATACTTTTGCGGCTGGTATAAGCCCATCTGGAACCGTTCACTTTGGAAATTTTAGAGATGTTATGACCTCCATTCCTATTATTGAAGAGTTAGAACAAAGGGGGAAAAAGACTAGATTCCTTTTCTCTTGGGATGATTATGATCGTTTTAGAAAAGTTCCTGCAGGTATCCCTGCTTCATTTGATCAATATATCGGGATGCCTTTGACAGAAGTGCCCGATCCCACTGGAGAGACAGAATCTTATGCTAAACATTTCCAGAAAGAATTTGAAGAGGCAGTGAAAGCCTTAGATATTAATATGGAGTACCACTACCAAACTAAAGAGTATAAGTCAGGAAAATACAATGAATTAATATTAGAAGCTATAGAGAAAAGAAAAGATATTGGTGAAATTTTACTTTCCCTAATGAGTGACAAAGGAAAAGAAGAAAAAGGGATAGATTCTAAGGAATATATAGAAAAATATTACCCTATTACTGTATATTCAAGATTTTCAGGAAAAGATAACACAACAGTATTAAAATGCGATGGGTATAACATTACATATCGTTGCAATGATACAAAAAAAGAGGAAACTATTGATTTTAGAGAAACAGGAAATGTTAAATTACAATGGAAAGTTGATTGGCCAATGCGATGGAAGGCAGAGGGCGTGGTTTTCGAACCAGGAGGACATGATCATGCTTCTCCAGGAGGAAGTTTTGATGCTTCAAGCAGGATAGCTAGGAAAGTTTTTAATATTGAACCTCCTGTTTTCGTAGGTTACGAATTTATAGGATTAAGGGGTTTAGACGGTAAAATGTCTGGATCCTCCGGATTGGCAATTTCTCCAGCGGAACTACTTAATATATACGAACCCGATATCTTAAAATGGCTATATCTTAGAAAAACACCCCATCAAAGTTTTCAACTGGCTTTCGATACGGAGATATTTAGACAATATGACGAATATGATCGAGATTTTCCAAAAGAACCCCCTGCAATACCATTCAGACAAGCTGTCGCTTTTGGAGAGACACTAAGATGGGACAGAGAAGAAGTATTTTCTTTCTTGGAAAGAATTAATCTAAAATATGATGAATCTTCAATAACGGAAAGACTTAACAAGGCAAGGTACTGGCTTGAAAAATATAACCCAGAGGAAATGATTAAGATACGAGAGTCTATTAATTCGGAATACCTAACAAAAATGTCCGAAGAGAGTAAAGATATGATTGATCAACTAAGAAAATATATTATAAGCAATGAGACTTTAAATTTAGAAGACATAACTGCACTACTTTATGACATACCAAAAAAAGGCGAGATTGAAGTAACTCCAATAATTAAGAAAAGGCAAAAATTATTTTTTGAAGATATATATAATTTACTAATATCTTCGGATAAAGGACCTAGATTAGCAACTTTTTTATGTGCATTGGATAGACAAAGAATTTTGGATTTGCTAAATATTAATGAGTTATAACATTTAATAATATTTTTTCCCCGGAACAATCAACGGAAATTTCTCCACCTATAGGAAGTGTCAATTGTGGAAATGTATGGCCGAAATCAACATTTGCAACAATTGGTATTTTTTTTAAAACACTCTTACTTTTTATTATGTCTTTTAATACATCTAAATCTATTTTACTCTTTTCACTAAATCTACCAATTAGAAGACCCTTAACATAAGAAAAACCATTAATATCTATTAACGATTGTAAATCTCTGTCAAATTCTTCAGCAATACATTTATCCTCTATCAACAAAATACTCCCTTTGAGGGAAGGCATATATCTAGTACCCTTAAGTAGATTAAAAACGGAGAGCGTCCCTCCCAACAAGATCCCTTTGCGTTTTCCTGGATTCATAATTTGAATCCCTACATTATCATAATATCTTCTATCCTCCTGATCTTTATACCATTTATCATCACTCCAGTTATTACTACTTACTATGTTAAATCCCTTATTTGAAAATATACATTTCTTAAAATACTCTACTGTATACTTGTCTAGATATTTTTGTCCAAAACTTGAGAAATGAGGACCATAATATGTTACAAGACCAGTCATTTTGTATATTGCATTAAGAAGGACTGTGATATCAGAATAGCCACATAAAATTTTGGGGTTTTTTGCAATTAATTCCCAATCTATATATTCTAATATCTGATTAGTATTATAACCACCTATCGAAGTTAATATTCCATTGATATCTTTATTCAAGAAGGAACTGTGTAAATCATCTATTCGGTTTTTGATAGAAGAAGAGTTCCACATATCTCTATTCTTAGAATTAGGAGCATATGAAATCTTCAACCCATATCTATTACTAAGATTCTTTTCCGCTATTTCTATACATTCTTGGGGAACAAAAGATAGACTTCGAGATGGAGAGATTACTCTGATTTTTGATTTTTTTCTTAACTTTTCACCAAAAATAATGGTTTTTAAAAAATATTAACTTCCCTGATATTATTTGATTCCGTAAAGAACATTATCATTCTATCGATACTTATCGAAGCACCTACCAAAGGTGGCATTCCATAGTTAAGAGCTTCTTCAAAAGCACTATCTTCAGGATAAATTTTGACTCCCATCTTTCTTTTTTCTTCTCGTTGTTTTTCCAGATTTTTCCTAACAATAATTGCATCATTCTCCTCTAAACTCCCATCTATTATTTTCTTTCCAGATATATATCCTCCAAACTTAAGAACCTGTTCATTGAAATCTGGATTTCTTTTGCTATAAGGACTTATACCTGCAGGGTAGCTATACACAAAAGTTGGTTGCTTAAGATGGGGGGCTACTGTTACCTTGAAAAGACTAAGTAACATGGAATCTGTGTCTTTCTCAACAATATTGTTTTTTGTAAACAGCTTTTTTATATCTTCTTTCCCTAATGAATAGATGTCTATTCCTAAATATTCTTTAAATGCCTCGTAAAAAGTAATCTTTTTCCATTCTTTTGAAATATCAACCTCATTTTCAAACCATTTTATTTTATATTTATTCAAAACTTTTCTAGAAATTTCAGAAAAAAGCTTTTCAATATATTCCATCATCCAAAAATGATCCTTATATGAACGATAAAACTCTAAAGATGTGTATTCTGACCTTGATATATTCTCAGAATCTCCACCTCTGAATTGTTTTCCTATCTCAAAAACTCCTTCAATCCCCCCTATTATCATTTGCTTTAGATACAATTCTGAAGAAACTCTTAAATACTGATCTTTTCTGTAATTATTATTTCTTACAATATATGGTTCACTATACCCACCGTTAAAAATATCATTGAGAATTGGAGTTTCTATTTCTATATTACCGCTATTTATTAAAATCTCCCTACAAGCGTGAATTATCTGAGACCTTCTTAGAACATTTTTTCTAACATCGTTTTCTTGTAACAAAATCAAACCTGAGATATCGGAGACTATTTCTTTATAATCAATATTTATTCTAGAAGATCTCCTTTTTTAAAAATTTCTTCAACTTTTACCGCAGGAAGCCCTCCACTTCTTAAAATAGAATGAGAGATTTTTTCTATTTCAAAGTGTTCTTGATTATTAAAATCCTCAAAAGATTCCTTCGGGACTTTATATATACTATTCCTAAACTTGTAAATTTTGTGTACCAATCCTTCAGTTAGATAAGTATCTTTATTTATCATTCTTTTTTATAAGAATTTTTTGTTGAATAACAGGAGTTAATATCTTTAACAACGGTAACGCAATTAATATATTTACAACCATTCCACCAATAACCCATCCAAAGATTGCAGCATTTAAAGCATTATCGGGAATTAAACCAAAAATATTTAAACCCCTAAGAGTATAATTTGCAGAAAACAATTGCCCTATAAAAACCAAAAGAATAAATGCCACATAATCTATAAATTTTTTTAATCTATAATCTAAATTCTTTATATATTTGAAACCAGCTACAACTATAAAAACTCCAATTACATTACCCCAGGCTAACAAAAAGGCATAAATAGTAAAAGTTCCACTTATTATAGCTCCAAGTAGAAGACCCAAGTATAACCCAACAAATGCCTCTCTTCTAAACCATAAAGCAAAGAGAGTATAAAAGGCTGCACCAACATAAAAAGACGACACACTAAATATACCTGTTGGTACTCCTATTACACCAATATAATCCAATATTGCTGTTAATCCAGCAATTACACCTATTAGAACGAAATCTAATTTTTTCATCCCATATGTAAATAAAATTAATTCTGTTATTATAACTCCAACTATCTTAGCTAGCAATATTCCTTGAAGGAATAAGCTTATTTTTTGTTTTTCACTAAAGAAAGAAAGCAAACAGATACCATACAAATATGCAATAAAAAATATTTGAGTTATACTTAAATATGAAAAAGAATAACAGAGAATACTACTTCATTGACCTAAATATTACTAATATGAAGATAGTTAATTGGGGAATATCCTCTACAGCAACTCTTACTGGAGAAACTCTAGACAAGAATGTTCACAGGATATTTCTTACTAAAGGACAATATAATAAACTAAAAACTCTTCTATGACCGAATACACAGATACTGAAGAAAAAGAATATACTGAACTTAGGATTGATGAGCATATCCTAATAGGAGAGAAACATATACGACTAGGATATAACCAAGAAGACAACGATTCATTTTCAGGATTATTAGAGAAAAATAAAGATTCAATATTTGTACTAGAATCTAATCCTTCTTCTCCCAGTGCTTATGCGGACACTAAAGATAGTTTTATGTCTCAAACTTTTAAATATGCAACAGACCAAAAGAGTGATCTAGTGATATTAGATGATGAAGAAATAAATAGTAATCGTTTTAGGATGTGGAAAGAAGCTGGTAGCAATATATCGATTGAAGAATTCGATTATATGAGTTCTCTCCTTTTCATACAGAAAGAATTAAATACCCAAAGTACTGAGGATATTCTTAGCACTATAGAAAACTCCTCTCTTGATGACACCCGAAAGAATACATATTACAAAGTATATGAGAAGTATCTCAGCATTTTTACAGAGAATAAAGGTCAAGAAGAATTAAACAAAATATATAATTTAATATCTTCCTTTATAAGTTATGATAGTGCATGTAGAGAGATATATTATCAAAGAAAAGTATCTGAAATTATTAAGAATAATCCTGAAAGAAAAATATTTGCAGTATTTGGAGAATCCCATCTAGAAGGGATTTCTAAAACTATACAGGATCCCAACTTTAGAAGGAATCTCCCCTCAGGAGCAAAGATGAAATTCCAACTTTCAGTTGTAGAAAATTTAGAATAAATATTTTACTTCGACTTGAATCGTATTCCATAAAAAAAAGGAGGCCTATTGCCTCCCCTTCTTCTCGTTTTCTAAAATAACGAATTACTCCATCCTATCACATACACCATTACCATCTACATCAACAAAGTTACCACCCTTATGCTGACCACCACTTCCATTTCTCTGACCATTACCCAATCCTAATTCAGATCTAATGGCATTAGCTTCTTCTGTTTTACCTTCGTGTGCTAATCTATATGCTTCAGCAAATTTATCAAAATCTTCTTGTGATGTAACCTTTCTCAAAACACCTGGCTCTCTTCCATCCTCAGTCATAAGTGTTTTCCAAC
>CAZAQC010000002.1:22532-42889 GCA_964487525.1 uncultured Candidatus Saccharibacteria bacterium
CTTTCTCTTCCATTACTTTAGCCATTTCTAATTCTCTCTCCTCTGTGTGATTAGGACCGAAAACAGTATAATCACCTCTGTAAGCAGAAACTCTAGAAATACCAAATATTGAAAACACACTAAACACTAATACTCCTAATAAAAGAATTTTCTTATTCATATTATGTAAGATAATAATTAAAATAAACTATAGATACCTATACTATATATTACGCAAATTTAATTATTTTCTTGCATTCTTCTTCCCATACCTCCCCAAGGACGAATCTCAGAAGCTTCAAAAACGTTACCCGGTAATGCCTCTCCCAATATCTTTATCTTTTCCCCAACACTTAAAACAACTCTAGATCTTATATTTGCATCACCATACCCAATACTCCATTCCTTACCATTTAAATCCTTTAACACTATTTCCTCTGTCTCCTCATTGATGCTTACTATTTCTCCGGAAAGAAACCCTTCCTCAGGTCTCATCCATATCTCATCTCTCCTATCAAATGTGTGTGTATAGAAAGAAATATTTTCAGAGAATATGTCATTCAATCTTTGTGAGAAACCGAATATATACAGCATTGAACCTATGAGAATTGTGACAGTAATATTAATTAAAACTTTTTTACCAGCAGATAGCCTATATCCTCCCTCTGTGTTTTTAAAATTATAGTAAGCTACAAAGAGGAAAAACACTGTTAGAAGAATCCAAAGTACTGGTATTGAAAGAAATATCCACTCTACAATATCCTTGCTTAAGGAAAAATCTAATACGGAATCATTATTTATCAAAAGATACATTATGATTGCAAAGCCAATAGATCCAAGAATTAGATTAATACCAAACAGAATCCAAACAAAAGAACCCTTTAGCATAAATTGCCACTTTGGTATTGGTTTTATATTCCCTTCTTTTATCTTTTCTAATACTTTTTTACTTATTTTTCCCATTTGTATCTATTAACTCCTTTAATTTAACCTTTGCTCTACTAATCAATGAGCCTACTGTTCCAGATGATATATGTAATATTTCTGATATCTCATTATAGTCCATTTCTTCAAAATACTTTAGCACTAAAACATCTCTGTATTTAGAATCTAATTTAGATAGTTCTATTTCAAGTTCTTTAAATGAATCTTTTTGCATATATTCCTTCTCTATATCCAAACCTGATGCTAAGTTTTCAAGGATATTATTCTCTGGATCATTCACAATCTCTAATCTTCTTCTCTTGTTCTTCCTTAAGAAAGATACTGCTTCATTATGTGCAATTCTATATATCCAGTTGGAAAACTTGTATTTAGAATTATAGCTATTAAGACTTCTATATGCTTTTATGAAGACCTCTTGTAATATATCTTCGGCATCTTCTGTATTAATATACAGTAACCTCTTAATATATCTTTTGAGTTTTTCCTCATATCTCTCAACAAGATATCTGTAATTAGTAGAATCTTTTAATGTTAATCTTACAATCCTTTTATCATCAAGTTTGGACATGTGACTATTCTAACATTTATTGAATACTAAATAGTTATTGTGTAATTTCTCTTCTTTTTATATCATTTAATATAGATTAACTTTAATTTTAATTATATGAAAAACGATCAATTAAAAGGTTTAAACAAATTTAATCTATTTATGGGAGCTCTCCATTTTATTCAGGCTTGTGTAGTATTCTTCTTAAGTGACCCTGAAAAAGGAATAGTACCAATAACTATAAATTTCTTAAAATATGATCAAGTATTAGGTAAACTTCTGCCTGAAACAAAAGAGTTGTTTACAGTAAATCTGGCTTGGTTTGTTATTGCATTCTTCCTGCTAAGTTCCTTTGCACACTTCTTCATTGCAACAACATACAAAAAGAAATATGAAAGTGATTTAATGATAGGAATTAACAAAGTAAGATGGTTTGAATATGCATTAAGTGCAAGCGTAATGATGGTAGCTATTAGTTTGCTCTCAGGAATCTATGACCTATCTAGTCTTGTTATGATATTTGTTTTAGATGCACTGATGAACCTTTTAGGTTTAGCCATGGAGAAAGAGAATCAAGGAAAATCAAAATTAAATTGGTTTACCTTCATTCTAGGATGTATAACAGGAATAGTTCCATGGATAGTATTTGGAATATATGTATATGGTGCTACAGAGTATGGTGGTGGTAATATCCCTGATTTTGTATATTGGATATATGTTTCAATATTCCTCTTCTTTAATAGCTTTGCTATTAATATGTACTTACAATACAAGAAAGTTGGAGCATGGAAAAACTATCTCTATGGAGAAAAAGCATATATTGTCCTCAGCCTTGTTGCAAAAACTTTGCTCGCATGGCAAGTTTTTGGAGGGACATTAAGACCGTAAATAATATTTTAATCATACATATATGGAAAACAATGAATGTTGCCCAAGATTAGATCCCACCAAATGGGATAATCAAATTTTTGATTGGAAAGATAAAATTTTCATAAAAGGTAAGGTCTTCACCTTTATGTATATACCTATTAACTTTGGTAATGTAATAACAAAATTAATGAAAAAGGTTGAACATTCAAATGCAAATGTTGATCAAAACCTATGCCTCTCTGATCATACTTCTAAATGGAATATGGATATATATTTAGCTGTAGACAAGGAAGTTGAGGGGGCAGAGAATGTTAAACTTAATGGAAAATTCATAAGTAAGGTATATGAAGGAGAATTTCAAGATACAGGTAAATGGTATGAAGATTTTAATAACTATGCTAAAGAGAAAAATTACAATATAAAGAAACAGTATATGTGGTATACGACCTGTCCAAAGTGTGCAAAGAAGTATGGTAAAAACTATACAGTTATCTTTGGTGAAATATCATAGTACTCATATGCACAAGCAGAATATGACTTCCAAATTAATTGCTCCATGTGGAATGAACTGTTCCATATGTTTAGGCTTCCAAAGAGAAAAGAATAAATGTGCAGGATGTAGAAATGAAGATAATATTAAATACAAGACAAAAGGTAGTAATAATTGTGTAATAAAAAACTGTACTGTAATTAAAAGTAATAAATCTGGATTTTGTTTTGAATGTGATAAATTTCCTTGTAATAGACTAAAACAGTTAGATAAGCGATATAGAAATAAATACAATATGAGTATGATAGAAAATTTAAAAAATATAAAAGAAAAAGGAATACAAGAATTTTTAAAAGATGAAAAAACAAAATGGAAATGTCAAACATGTAATGGTTTGATATGTGTACATAGAGGATACTGCTTAAGTTGTGGAGGTAAATAAGAATACCATTATTACAAAAACAAGCTATACCTTCCAAAACGTGCTATACTGCATACATAAATTTTACGAATATGTATTTTCATGGATAACTATAGATCAAATCGTGGTGGTGGCAATTATGGTGGTAGAAGAGATTTCAATCCTAGAGACAGAGGTGGTAGAAGACCTGAAATGTTTCCTGCAGTTTGTGATAACTGTGGTAAAGATTGTGAGGTACCATTTAGACCTAGTAGTGACAAACCAATATACTGTAGTAGATGTTTCGAAGATGTAGCTCCTAGAAGAGATTCAAACCGTGGATCAAGAGATAGTAGACCTCCTAGAAGAGATAGCTATTCAAGTACTGATTCTAGCTACAAACCAAAAGATACTTCATCTGATGTATCTCAATTGAAAGATCAATTAAGTAGCATTAGTGGTAAATTAGATAAGCTATTGAGACTATTAACACCTGTTGAAACAGAAGAGGTAGTAGAGAATGTAACAGAAGTTAAAGAAGAGAAAAAACCTAAGAAGGTAGCTAAGAAGGCTAAGAAGGTTACTAAGAAGAAAGCTGTTTCAAAGGAAAAAGAATAAATATAACTTGTTAGTTATACATAATCATAGATATCAAGATTAAGAGATTTGATAAAGATATACCTTTACCTGAATATAAGACGGATGGAGCTGTAGCACTAGATATGTATTCTAGAACTACAGTTACTATTAAACCAAATGAAGTTGTACTAATTCCACTTAATGTAGCTTTAGAAATCCCTGATGGATACTTTGTTTTGCTTGTAAATAGAAGTTCTACCTACAAGTTAGGTATTACTTGTGTAAATGGATTAGGTATAGGTGATCATGACTACTGTGGAGATAATGATGAATATATGTTCCCTGCATTAAATTACACTAATAAAGAAATAATAATAGAGAAAGGTACTAGGTGTTGTCAGATACTAATACTACCGGTAGCAAGAGTAGATATACAAGAAGTAGATACATTAGGAAATATAGATAGAGGCGGATTTGGAACAACTGGGAAGAAATAAGTGATTAATGTTTTTTAAGCTTAACTATCTTCTTCCAATCTCCAGTTACTAAGATATATGTAATAAAAGCAATTAAGAATCCTGCTAAAGAATCAATAACATAGTGCTCTGCACCATACCAAGTAGCAAAAGCAATAATTAAAGGTACCAAGAATATTGGTAATGCTTTTTTTCCATATAACCTAACCACAAACAATGATGCAAAAAATGGCCATGCTGCATGATGGGAAGGCCATGCCGCAAAATCATTGTTTCCATATGTACTAACTAATGAAGCATACTTTGAACTCAAAAAATCATACGACCACATTACCCTATTCAATGCTGGTAAGAGACCAACCTGAGATGCATACCAAGGAGGTGCAGTAGGAAAGAGAATATATATCACTGTATCAAACAGAGAGAAACCAACCAATCCATACATATACTGTTTAAACATTTTCTTAGCTTTAAACCAAAGTAGGAAACCAACTACTAACCAAAACCAAAAGAATGATGTATAGAAGAAGAAAAGTACATAATCATACCAATTGGGAATAAATACACTCGCTAGAGGACTTGCCATTGCATACTGCAATACCACTGTTGGAATATCATCGTTAATACCAAATATCTTAGTTTCAATATCTATCAATAATTTATTTATTAATGGCCTATTTAAAAATTCTGCAATTATATATCCCCTACCCCTTAAAAATTCATACAAATAGAAAAGCATTATTGGTACTGTCCAATCCTTGAAGAATTCTTTCTGCCTTTTTAACAATATAGCAAGAAGAATAAGGGTGATTACTATAAAATCAAAAGCAAATCTTACAAAAAAAAGATTAGAGATAATAAGAAGAACAATGGTAATTACCAATACTATAGAAATGTAATTCTTTTTAATATACTCTTTTACCTTATTCATATCCCTTGATTTTAACATCTTAACAATTCTATTTCATTCACATATGCACGAATGTCTGATATAACATACATGTTCAAATTTTAAAAAGAAAATAAAACTAAATGTTACTAGAATTTTTACAAAAGAATAGATTGTCCAGAAAGATACTAGAAAGAATAGCCCGAAGAAGAGCTCAGGATATGATCAATAGAATTGAAAAGTTTTTCAAGGAAGATGATTACATACTAGACTTAGGATCAGGCTCCTGTACTGTCTCTGATATCTTATTAAAAAAGGAATATAATATCGTATCATTAGATGTTCAAAACCTATCACTTGTGAATAATCTTGCACCAATTATTTATGATGGCAAGAATATACCCTTTAAGGACAATACTTTTGACAAAGCATTAATTTTTACAGTCTTACACCATACTCTAAACCCAGAAGAGATGTTAAAGGAAGCAAAGAGGGTTTCTAAAGAAATTATTATTATTGAAGATATATATCTTAATTGGTTTCATAAATATTTAACATATTTCTTTGATTGTTTAATAAATCTTGAATTTAAAGGACATCCTCATACAAATAAAAATGATAGAGAATGGAAAGAGGTATTTAACGGATTAGGTCTTAAGTTATCATATGCACATTATGATAATTCATTTATCATATTCCGACACGCAACATACTACTTAGAAAGGATTGATTTGTAGAGATTACTCAACAAATTTGATGGAAAGAGAATTTACACAATGCCTTGTATCTTTTGGTGTAAAACCCTCCCCTTTAAATATGTGACCTAGATGAGCCTTACACCTACTACAAACTATCTCAACCCTTCTTCCATCTGCATCTGGAATTTCCTCAACAGCACCATTATACATATCATCAAAAGCTGGCCATCCACATCCTGCGTCAAACTTAGCTTTAGAGCTATAAAGAGGCTGATCACATTGCCTACAAACATATTCCCCATCCTTGTAAAAATCATCATACTCTCCAGAGAATGGTTTTTCTGTTTCCTTATCTACTATTACTTTCTTTTCTTTTTCAGAGAGTTTGTTTAATTTCATATTTATTTATGCTGGAATATAATATATAATTAACCATTACGATGAGAGGACTACCAAAGGTTAACCTTGTTTACCGCGGGAATGCCTCTCTTTGTTATCAATATAGCTAAGTTTCTTTTTAAGAGTATACAAATCTACAATATATTTACTATACTTTCTTAATAAAGAAGAATACCTACTATTTGGTGTGACTATTTTTTCCAACTTACCATTTGCTTCTAAATACTCTATCAAACAGAAAAAGTCTCCATCCCCTGTAGCTATTACTACCTTGTCATAATTAGGATATTCAATCATTGTATGAAGAACTAATTCAGCATCTACATTCCCCTTGTATGTAACAGTATCACCTTTCTTAATCTCTAATACATTCTTAAATACAAGTATAAAGCCTTGTTCCTGTAATCGTTTATACAATTCGGCATTACTCTCAATATATCCAATAAACAGTAAAGCCTTCGTAACACCATACTTATTTCTAAGGAATAGTCTGAACTTACCCCAATCTAATTTCCATTTCTTTGCAGATACTCCGAAATTAACATTCTGACTATCTATGAAAGCATATACATTACCTTTTTTCTTTATCATATCTTCATTATATCAAAGTATTGATGACACTATCTGTATTAGATATACTTTTACTATGAAAGCATTAATCATATATGACTCATATTTTGGTAATACAGAAAATATAGCCAAAGCAATACAAAAAGTATTGGAGAAGGACAATACTGTTACTCTCTCTAATGTAAATGACTACGAGCCAAAGCTATTGGAAAATATCGAACTACTTTTCGTTGGATCACCAACTAGGGCATTTAGTCCAACAGAACAGATAACTAAATTTTTAAAAGAATTACCTAAAGAATCTCTTACTGGAGTAAAGGTTGCATCTTTCGACACAAGAGTAGATATTGAAAAAGTAAAGTCTAAAATATTAACATTTCTTGTAAATCTTTTTGGTTATGCTGCTGAACCCATACTTAAAAAACTAGTAAAGAAAGGTGGAGAAGCCATATTACCTCCTCAAGGATTTTTTGTAGAAGAATCAGAGGGTCCCCTATCACAAGGAGAAATTGAAAGGGTAAAAAATTGGATAGAAGATATGAAGATATGATAGAACAGGAAGGAAAGGATAATCTCCCAATAATAGTAGATCGAATAAGGGAAATGGCTACATTACTCGATACCTATCCCAATGATTATATATATTTTGAGATCACTGACGAATCAGATACTGTTAAAAGAACAAAACTATATACCCGGTTGGAAAACAAAGGCTTAGTTCGAAATATTGTAGCAAACGATTTAAATTTTCCAAACAATCATGAAGGGGCTCTTAGATACGTAAAAGAGAATAGTGATAAGAAAATAAGGAAGGAAAGAGACAGAAGAGCTTCAACGGTATTAGCGGATGTTTTAATAACCGCAAATGGGGATATAGACTTTGATGAGCTTAGTATTGAACTATACAATATGAAATATCACTCTTTTCCTGTTGGAAACTTTGGCAAAACAAAAGAAGATATCACTATGTTCATAAGAGGAAGAAAAAATAAAGGTGGAAATCTTGAGCTCCTATTTTTTAAGCAGAAAGGTCTTCTACCAGACTATGGATTTACAAAAGATATACCACGGATTTTAGAAAAGAATTTAATTCTTAATTCGCTACCAAACTATGTACAAGAAAAAGGATTTACTACTGAGGCTGAAAGATTAAAAACTTCATTCCAAGAGATAAGAGATTTAGATTTAGAAACTGCCAGAAACAAATTAAATGAAGAAATTCAAAAAATTCAATACAAGGATATACTTAAAGAATTTGTACAACAACTAAACGAAGGCCATACTGAATTTCCAGAGTATGTACAATCTGTAGCTGATACTCTCTCTGAAACAGGATATTACGAGACATCTGTAAGTACAATCGAAGTGTAAATATTCTTGATATAATGAAGCATGAAAACTGATTTCAAATCACTTAAAGAGTTACATCAATACTACGCTGTACATAATAATTGTGGATTAAAAAAGACAGCTACTCAGCCAGTATATGAAATAGTACCTCCATCTTCAGGAATACTCCTAATTGGAGAAGCACCTGGAAAGAATGAAGATCTACAAGGGAGACCCTTCGTAGGTTCTGCTGGTAAATTTCTAAATGAATTACTCAATTCAATCGGATATACAAGAGATGATGTATATGTAAGTAATGTAGTGAAATACAGACCTCCAGAGAACAGAGAACCTAATGACGAGGAAAAAGAGGCATGTAAAGTATGGCTTAATTCCGAACTACTGTTCATTAATCCCAAGGTTATTGTAACTTTAGGAAGACATGCTCTTTTAAAATTTGCTCCTGGCGCAAGTATAACGGCATCACATGGCGAATCATTCTCACATCCAACAGGTATTCCCATTTTTGCAATGTATCATCCTGCTGCCGCTCTCTACAATCCTAACCTAAGAGATACCATGAAAAAGGATTTTAGTAAGTTAAAGAGTTTCTTAAAAGATTCAGAAAAGAAGAAAGAAAAACAATCTGAAAAGACAGAAGAAATAGAAAGTATACTAAAGTTGTGATAAAATCATCTTCATTATGGTATTACCAATAGGTACATTCGTAAATATATTCAGTGTTTTAGTTGGAGGAGCTATTGGTCTAGTAATCAAAAACTCCCTACCTGAGAAATACAAAACAATCATATTCCAAGGAATAGGACTATTTACAATTGTATTAGGGATATCCATGGCAATACCTTTTCCAAACCCATTAATTATCATCTTTGCAATATTAATAGGTGGATTGATTGGTGTATTAATAAATTTAGAAAAGAGATTAGATAATCTCTCTACATTTGTTAAGAAAAAACTTAATCTAAAAGATTCTCAATTTAACGAAGGCTTAATAACTGCATTTCTCATTTACTGCATAGGTTCAATGACTATCCTAGGTGCAATAAACGAAGGTATCAATGGGGACAACAGTTTACTAATAACAAAATCTGTATTAGATGGATTTACATCGATAGCACTAGCATCTACATTTGGAGTAGGAGTACTTTTCTCAGTTGTTCCAATGCTCATATTCCAAGGAGGCTTAACAATACTCTCTTCTCAATTTGGAAATTTCTTTACTGAATCATTAATACAATATTTAACAAGTACAGGAGGAATATTAATATTGGGAATTGGAATAAATCTTTTAGATATTAAAAAGATATCAGTACTAAACCTTCTGCCCTCTTTAGTAGTTGTAGCTCTTCTCTTCCTGCTATTTGTCTAAATGATCCCATCCTGTATCAAAAAATATCTTCTCTGCAACAGTTTCATAATTGTTACACAACTCACTCTCCTTAAACCATATCTTTAATTCTCTCTCTGCATTCTCTACTGAATCTGAAGCATGTAACATTGTCCTTGTAGCTCTTGAAATATAGTCGGCTAATGCATATGTATCATACGAATAATCATCCCTGATAGTTCCGACATCTCCGTCTGCAGGACTTGTACTACCTAATATTTTCCTAACCCCAGCTATAACTCCATGACCTTCCAACACCATAGCAATAATAGGACCACATGTAAGATATACAACATTGTTATGCCTAATCAGTTTCCCCCTCTCTAATGAATTCCAATCTGAAACATCCTCACCTCTAGCAATAGCCCCTTTCTTTGCCTTCTCCCCTGTCTCAATTAAATACGATTCTTCATCGGTATAATGTTCAGACATCTGCTCTTTTGTAGCATTTAACATTCTCATCGCAATAATCTTGAAACCCTTTCTCTCAAATCTACTCAAAATCTCTCCAAGTATCTGTCTCTGCAATACATCTGGTTTAATTAAAATCAAAGTTCTTTCTACGGGAGCTTTAGCCTTCTTCATATGGTAGGATTGTTTAAAATGTTAGATAATACACAGCATATCAAATATATTATTAAATGGAAAACTTTAAAGTAGAAAATTACAAAAAAGAATTACAAGAGATCTTTTCTAGAATTAAGAAAGAGAATAATTGGAAGGTTGATTCTTTACAAAAAATCTTAAGACAGTATCCTAAGGATGGAAACAGAACATTTAGAAAGGATGAGTTGGTAGCAGGATATGTTTTTTTAGATGAAAAAGATGAATTAATTGAAGAAAGAATTAGATTAAAACCAACTAGAAGTAACTCAGGAGTAACAACTGTAACAGTACTTACTAAGCCCTATCCATGCCCTGGTAATTGCATATACTGTCCTAATGATCCAAGTATGCCAAAGGGATATATATCTTCTGAGCCTGGGGCTCAGAGAGCACTAAGTAACAAGTTTGACCCATATGCTCAGGTACATAGCAGGCTAATAGCTTTAAAGAGTATTGGTCATAATATTGAGAAGGTTGAATTAATAGTACTGGGAGGAACTTGGAATTTTTATACCAAAGATTATCGCCTCTCCTTTATATATGAATGTTACAGAGCATTAAATGATGTAAGAAAAGATACTACCGAATATATTGAACCAAAGGAAGGAGAATTAAAGAAAGTAACTTGGAAAGAGCTAGAAGAGCAACACAGAATAAATGAAACAGCATATTGTAGGAATGTTGGATTAGTATTTGAAACAAGACCCGACTATATTACTGAAGATGCGGTTATAAATATGAGAAGGCTTGGAGCTACTAAGGTACAGATTGGAATACAGTCTCTTTCTAATAGCATACTAAAAAAGAATAATATTAAAAGAAAAGTAAAAGATGTAGAGAAAGCTTTTGAGATACTAAGGCGTATGGGTTTTAAAATTCATGGTCATTGGATGCCTAATCTCTATGGATCTTCTGTAAGAAGAGATGTAGCTGATTACAAAAAACTCTGGAAGAAGAAATTTTGTCCAGATGAATTAAAGATATATCCGACCTCAATCATAAAGGATACTAAATTGAATTCATTGTACTTAGAGGGTAAGTACAAGCCATATACTGATGAAGAGTTGTCATATGTATTAAAAAAAGTATTACCTATTACTCCCAGGTATTGTAGGTTAACAAGAATAATTAGGGATATACCATCTAATGAGATTGTAGCTGGAAACAAGAAAACAAATCTTAGACAGATAGTTGAGGGAGAGTTAAGTAAAGAGGGTATATATTCACAAGATATTAGGAGTAGAGAAATAAAGGGAGAGAAGGTTACATGGGATAATTTGGAATTAGAAAGGATTGAGTATGATACTACAACAAGTAAAGAGATTTTTCTTTCTTACAAGACTAAGGATACAGACAGGATATGTGGATTTTTAAGATTATCTTTACCAAATGGTAAATACAGAGAGGAACATTTCTTAGAAGAATTAAAGGGTTGTTCAATTATAAGGGAGGTACATGTTTATGGTAAGGTATTAGGTATTAAGGAAGAGAGTTTGGGAGAATCACAGCATTTAGGATTGGGACGGGAATTGATAAAAATGGCTGAAGATATTTCAAAAGAAGAAAACTTTAAAAAAATCTCTGTTATATCAGCAATAGGTACCCGAGAATATTACAAGAAATTTGATTACAAATCAGAATTCTTATATATGACCAAAACTATTTAATTTGTAGTGATAGAACTATCTGGTCTGAGATATCAAGATACGATTCAGCATTAATTGTATCCCCTATATATTGAGTATTTACCTCGGCCCCCCAGAAAACTGGATCTTCATTAATTAAGACATCACTATGTTTCTGAACAAGGAATATGTTTGTATATTCTATAGCTGACCCATCGACTGATGAACCTTGAACATAGCTATAACTAGTTGAATCTATACCAAGTCTAAAAATAGAAACTGTACGTATTCCATCGTTACCAACTGTGGTATACATTCCAACGGCATCATTCCCTGGGTTTGAGATTACTGAGGAAGAGAACCCTGAACATTTTGGAGTTATTGTTATAACCATCTTGGAATCATCACTTGTTATTATATGTTTACTACAATCCTTAATTAATGTACCTGTAGGTAAAGGTTCAGTTGAATAAATCCAAGTAGAAGGAATTTCCATTTCATTATTCATAATTACATCCCCTAAAAGCTCAGAAGAACTTGTTAAAACAAAATCTTTTTTGACGTACGAGATATTTTCGTTTACTACTTCGTCTTCTTCTTGGGATTCTTCTGAATTATCTATAAAATCTTCCTTATCATCATCAACAATTTCAACTTCTTCTAAGGTTTCAAGTTTTAAGAATTTTTGATACACATAGTAAGTACCCCCTAAAATGACTAAGAGTAAAAATATTATTACAACAATCAATGGGTTAAATTTTCTTTTCTCTGGGGAGGATGAAACTTCACTCGAAGCCTGTGTATTTGTAACTATTTCTTGTTCTTGATTCTGCACGTTATTCAAATTAACTTCTGTAGGCATGTCATTTAAAGTTTTATTTTCCATTTGTTTTAGACTTAAATATATTACTTTATAATTTAGCAAATATTAAATAGTTAAACAAGGAAATAAGAACTTAAAGAGGATATAAATATGGGTGCACAGGGGCTCGAACCCTGAACCTAGCGATTAAGAGTCGCTTGCTCTACCAGTTGAGCTATGCACCCATAATGACACTGTGATAATACCAATCTATAAGGTTTTTTTCAATATAAATATACTAAAGCTCCTTTAGCGGTTCCTCTACCTTCTCTCCTTTTGTACTATCCTCCAATTTCTTAACAATGATATCTGGACTCAATATACTACCTCCATCCTTCTCTATTTCTAAACCTAATAACTTATCCTTATTTATTAACTTCAAATCTGAATTCATTATGGATATATCATAAACTCCCTTATTCACTATAAACCTATACCTTCCTAAACTATCTGTAACCCTCTTAGATACTAACTTACCAAACTCTTTCTCATTTAAAGCAACTATTGCCCCCTCAATATAGTTATTCTCCTCATCCTTAACAATCCCATACTTCTCCTTTTTGTTAAACAAAGAAAAGATCAAAGCTATCAATGCTGGTATATACAGAACTACTACAACATAGTTCCAAATCAAATTAGTTGTATACAATGCATAAATACTAAATATCAAACCAAACAAAAAAAGAAGAATATGAAGTGATTTCCACAATGATTTGGTTCTTGAGATAAACTTAGCAATAACTTTTCTTATTATACCTACCTCTTGTTGATCCATAGGTATGGAAAAATTTGGTATTTTTTTATCAATAGTTAAAAACGGATCCCCATGATATACATTCTCAAAAGGAAAATCTGTTTTACCAAAAACTATCTTAGATGGGAAAGTATAATCCCTTGCTGTAACCTTAATATAATACTCTGCATCTTCTAGATCTGTACTTCTAAAATATCCATGAGAATCAGTAACATCTGTCCATACCAATTCATTACTTTCATTAAATACCCTCACTATAGCTTGTGGTATAGGATCTTTTGTTAAAGAATTATATACATAACCAGTAACATTTCCCTTCTTTCTAAACCCAAGAAGACTTAGAATTGCCAATATTACCTGGAGTATAAAGTATGGGATATTTCCAAGAGCTGTTAACAAAAATCCTAAACCAATTGTAATATTTGCTGAAGTTGCAGTAACTGTAATATTTTGCAAATCAACAGGCTCTAGCTTTCCAATAGTATTATCAATTAAATCCTGAGCTATTTCCTTTATTACATTAATAATTGGTGGGGAAGGAGGTTTAGGCTTTTCAGGAATTACAGGTGGCTCTGTAGGAGGAGTCTCGCCTCCGTCATCTTTGTTTGGGACATCTAACTTAGCTGTACAGTTTCTAGTTACATTAGAAACAAAATCTGTTGCTTCTACACAAAAAGTATAACTATTAAGAAGATATCCATTAATATCTGTCTCCAAATCTTTCAATTTCAATGATATATTCCAAAAATCTCCACTAACAGAGGATGTATATGTACAATTAATCCTACTATCATCGCTACCTACACACCAAAACTCTTTACTACTTATTCCTACATTATCCTTAATTCTATACCTTATATTTACAGCAAAATTACCATCCCATTGAGAAGTATTATTTTCTCCAACCCCTGAAATACTTATTAGATCTATAGCTGGACCAGAAGAGTCTTGAACACTATATACAATATTTGACCATGAGCTTTCTCCACCAAATGTATTCCTAGCCTTAACTCGATAGAAATACATTGTACTATTTTGAAGATTATTAAATTCGTATGCTAAGTTACTAATCCATCCACTACTGTTGTCTACAGAAAGAAAGCTTCCATCTTTACTAACTTCTACATAGTATTGGTAGACACCAGAGCCCGACATATTCCACATCACTATATTGCTATTACCTTTCGTATATTGTGGTTCAGGTAACATGACAGGTGCTACAACTGGGATAACATAGAGAGTCTCACAATCTACAATTAGAATATCGTATCCCTCGGTTATATCCTTTGCACATACAGTATATGTTCCAGGTATTGTAGAACTTACATTCCCTGTGGTTGAACCAAAAGCGTTAGTTAAGGGTGGTTGAGTAATAACAATACCAGTAGAGTTGCCTTGTATATATATTACGATATTTCTACTTGGTCTAGGCGTACCATTTGAAGTCAGAGCAGTAATATTTACATTGGCTGGTTGTCTAATCTCTACTGTCGTAGGTACTAGACTAAGCTGTGTATACAAATCCGTAGTTATATTTGCACTTACTATTACATCATCTGTATCTACTGGAAGAAGCAATTGAGCACTGGAGATACTTAAAAAGAAGAAAGAAAAGAAAAACAAAACAAAGGTTGTTATTAAGGCAGTTTTAAATTTCATTATATTTCCTCAGCTACTCTTTTAATGTAATTATCCATAATCCGGGTCAGGTTAGAAGAATTGTATGGATCTTCTCCTAATGGTTTACTATTCCCTTTACTGTAGCAATTTTTACAGACTAGTGCAAAGTTTTTCTCATCAATATATTGTATATCTTTTTTATTATCACAGTACATACAAGATGAAAAATCATTAAGAAATCCCATCTCTTTTAAGAATTTTATTCTTAACTTATTCATAGACTCAGTATCTAGATTATGCTGAATAGCTTTTTGCAATGCATCAAAAAGCTTAGGGTATGGATCATATTCCTGAAGAAATTTGTTTAACAAGAAAAGAACTCTCTTAACATTCTGCATATCTACATTATCAATATCAAGCATACCTATTAATTCTGATTCGGTTAAGAGAGGCATTCCCCTTCCTTCATAGAAAGATATTTTACTTGTACTTAGTGTTTGCATATTACCTCTATTCTTACTATTTATTTTTCTCATACTTCTTGCAAAGAGAGTAAACTTTCCTAACTCTCTTCCAAAGACAGTAAGTATCTTGTCTGCTTCGGAATAGTTCACTGATTTTATTACAGTTACTACATCTTTACCCATATGCTCCTTTCCTTGTTAAAACGATATATGGAGTTTTAAAGAATATTTTTAAATCATCACATATATTCATATTTTGTGAATACTTAGCATCTATAACTAATCTATTTTTAAAAGATATTAAATTTCTACCAGATACTTGCCATACTCCTGTCATTCCTGGTCTAACAGTTAATATATATTTTAAATATTTCTTATCTTTTGGATTAGACTTAAGATATGTCTCTATCTCCTCTCTATACATAGGTCTTGGACCTATTAATGACATATCTCCTTTCAATACATTTATTAATTGAGGTAATTCATCTAAATCTGTCTTCCTTATTATTCTTCCAATCTTAGTTATTCTTGTATCCTCATCTATTGTTAACTTTATTCCAGGATTTTCCCACTTCTTTTTTAATTCAGCAAACTTAGGATTATGTAATATCTCTTTATGTGCATCAGGTATCATACTTCGAAATTTGTACATTCTGAAATACTTCCCATTCAAACCTAATCTCAATGGGTCTTTCAAAAAAATCTCTCCTCTATCTGCAAACCAGATTAACAAAGATATTACTAGAAGTAGAGGCGATAGCAGGATGAGGAGGAATAGGGAGAATATTACATCGAATATTCTTTTAATTATTCTGTAAGGCATCTTTGACATAGTTTTGTAGCTTATATACAAATATCTCTGATGCAAAATTATCGGCCTGTTTTCTACAATTGTCTGGATCGTACTGTTCTGATTTAAATTTCTTTAAAATCTCTTCTAATGCACTTACTGTATATTTCTCAAAGAATATTCCTGTTTTAGGATTACTCTCTGATACTGTTTCCAATACTCCACCCTCTTTGTAAGCTATCACTGGAGCTCCAGATGCATTAGCCTCTACAGGAACTATTCCGAAGTCTTCGTCTCTTACAGGAAATATTAATGCTTTGGTACGAGACAGTAAATTAAATTTCTGTGGATCAGTTACATATCCTAAAAATTTAACCAAACCTTTTGCATTTAATTCTTTAACAAGTTCCTTCATAGCTTCAAAGTGTTGTCCTGTACCAGCTACTTTTAATGGAACACCTGCCTTTACACATGCCTTTATTGCCAGATCAACTCCTTTGTATGTCTCAACTCTTCCTAGATACAGGAACCAATTCTCCTTCCTATTTGTTCTTCTAATCTCTTTAATCTTTTTAACTTCAACAGGAGGATATATTACATCAGCTTCAATATCATAGTATTTCTTAATTCTTTTCTTTACAACATTTGATATTGCAGCAATCTTGTAACATCTTCTAGCGGCATTTCTATCCCATCTTTGCCAGATTCTTTCTAATATCGTACCTGTAAAAAAGTGGTAGAATTTGAATAGGCCTCTATTTACACCCTCTAATTGCTCTGCCTGTTTTAATACTCTTCCTTTCTTTTGCCAAAAGAATTTAGGAGGAGACATACAGATATTTATATGTTTAATATTTCTTGGCTTAGCAAATTTCGCAAAAGCTATGGAAAGAGATACAGCTATATCAAAACCTTTAAATCTGAAGGATCTGTATGCTAATGGTTGTAGAAGAAGAAAGAATTGTCTGAATTTGTCTCTACCTGGTAAATATTGCATAAAGGAATGGTTAATCTTTACCCCTGGTAGAAACTCTTTTACGAATTTTTCATCATAGTATGCCGTAAAGACCTCACTATTTGGAAATGCATCAACTATATATCTTAGATGTACTTCTGCTCCACCATGTTTGTAGAGGGGTTCACTTATTATTGCTACTCTTATATCGCTAGTTGGTTGTTTGGGTTTCTTTGTCATATACCTGGTTTATGTATTTTTCTAAATTATCTAAAAAGTTTTCTTCTGAGAACTTAAGGGCATGTTTTTTAATCTTTTCTGTATTATATCTTGTTTTGTTGAAATTAATAAGCAAGGATGTTAATTCTTCCTCTGTTTGAAAGAATTCTCCTGTAACTCCTTTCTCTATAGTTTCAAGAAGACCACCTTGTCCATATCCTAACACAGGAGTTCCTGATGCCATTGCCTCAACGGGTACTAATCCAAAATCTTCTAATCCACAAAAGAGTAATACTTCAGATAGCTGATATATTGTTTTGACTTCCATATCATCTTTAACAAATCCTAGGAATTTTATTCTCTTATCCTTGTTAGCTACTTTCTCAAGATATCTTCTATCTGGTCCTTCTCCTATTATTACTAGATTCTTATTTGCTTTAATACATGCCCTTATGGCCCAATCAACTCTCTTGTGATCATACAGTCTTCCTGTTATTAAAATGAATTCATTTGGTAAATTGTATTTCTCTTTAATCTTTTTCTTTTCTGTATCTGATGACTTTTTAAAATATCTTTCTTCAACTCCTGGATATATTACAGTGGCTTCTTTTTTGTATGTTTTCCATACTTTTCGAGCAATGAATGCGGAATTCGCAGTCCAGTAGTTTACTCTTCTTGATGTTGTCCAATCCCACACTCTCATGTATGTATTCAGAAATGCAGATATCGGTTTGTAAAGTGATCTTAATTTAGAACCCCTAACATTTAATTCTTTGTCCCAAAGACTTCTAGGAGGAGTCATAACCATAGCTATGTGAGGTTGATCTATTCCTGTAATAACTCCTTTACCTGGTCCTGCTGAAATACTGATTACCAAATCATATCCCTCAAGATCAAAATTTTCGTATGCAAATGGTGTGAATATTTTAAGGTGTCTAAAGAAATGTTTTGGTAGAAAATTGGATATCTTTTGAACAAAGCTTGTATATACCTTATTTTTTAATGTTGGATATTTTGATTTATCAAATACTATTGTAAAGATATCTGCATATGGAAAGAGTTTGAGCATGGAATACATTTCTCTGTCTGCTCCACCAAAAGCACTCATTTGATCAGCGATTATAGCTACTCTAGAAAATTTCTTTTTCAAATCATTCATTAATGATTATAGCTCAGGAATGTCTCCATCACCAAATCCAAAATCTTCAGCAGAAACATCCTCCTCATCTTCGGAATCCAATTGATCTAAAGCTTTGGTTAAATCATCATCAGCTTCAGCTATTACTTCCTTCCTAGCACCCTCTTCTTCATCTGGGAATATTACATCTAGAGAACCATCATCATCTTTGCTAGGATCTATACCTACATCATCTAATCCCTCTTCGTTACCCATAAGTATGATATTTGGTTCCTCTTTATCAATACTTACATAATCATCATCGTCCTCTTCAATCTTTTTATTTCCATTCTCCTTTCTTTTTTCTACTCTCTTCAAGAATCTTTCAGCATCCTCTCCAAATTTCTCTACAACATCTATGACTCGCATAGCTTCTCCGCAATCAGGGCATAGCTCAATGTGGTCTATTTCATTACCACAATGAGGACATGAGAGAAAAATAACATGAACACTTTTTCTTGCTGTAACTAGTTCTTCTTTTTTATCTTTCTTGTTATTGGGCATTTTAATGAATATTATCTGTTTATTTAGAATAGTATAGGGACTATAGTGTGTCAATAAACCCATAGAAAAAGGAATCTAGTCATATTTTGGGTAGCAACATTTCTTGTATTTTTTACCACTACCACAGGGACAAGGGTCATTACGTCCAACTTTCTTGTTCTTTTTAATAGTTTTCTGCTTACTTGTATTTCCTGGTCTGGTGTCTTTGTTGCTATCCAATTTCAAAGGTTTCTGATCTTCATTCTTTACTAGTCTAACCTTGAAAAACCTAATTACTACAAACTCATCAACCTTCTTTAACATATCATCAAACATCTGAAATCCCTCATTTTTGTATTCTACTAAAGGATCTCTTTGTGCTAAGTTCCTAAGAGAAATTCCCTCTCTAAGATCTGTCATTGTATCTAAATGTTCCATCCAGAACCTATCAAAGGATTGTAGAATTAAATATTTAGAAAGAGCTTGCATTGGTTCTAACCCTATTGAATATACATGAATGACGAAGGAGGTTAGTATTAATTTCTTTATTAGGGTTGTCCTTTGTATTTCATCCAATTTGAATATCTCTTTAAACATGTCTACTGTATTTTTGAAACCTAACTCTTTACAGGAGAGTAGTAGTAGATCAGGGGTTAGAAGATTTTCAATTTGAATGTATAGTTTTCTTTCTTCAATATTATCAATCTTCATATCATCCTGAAGCTCTGATGCTACCAAGAAGTCTACATATTCCAATATTTTCTTCAATATCCATTTATCTAATGGAGAGAATGGATATGTTAAGGGATCAAATTCTGGAACTTTCCAAGTTTCTTTCCTAGCTAAAGAAAAACCATCTAAGCTATCCTGGACACTCTCTACATCTACCTTTTTCAAAAGTTTTAACTCTTCCTTAAGATTTAACTTTGAAGCAGGAACCTTTTTGTTACTCTCTGCTTCTAGAATCTTCCTCCTTAATGTATATATTATTTCTCTCTGTTGATTTAAAACATCATCATACTCAACCAATCTTTTTCTAATATCATAGTTATGTGCTTCTACTTTCTTCTGTGCATTCTCTATAGTTCTACCAAGTATTCCTGAGGTTATGGGGACATTGTCATCTAATCCTACCTGAGCCATTATAAGTTGCATCTTCTCTCCACCAAAGAGTCTCATTAGTTCATCTTCAAAAGATACAAAGAATTTTGATTCTCCTGGGT
>CAZAQC010000003.1:0-6676 GCA_964487525.1 uncultured Candidatus Saccharibacteria bacterium
GCCTTATCTATTAAGAAGAGTGGCTATTGTAGCTTACTCTTTCATACTGATATTTGTTAATAGTTTTGGAGGATTGATAGGGATAAGTGAGGTACAGGCAAGCACTATAACTCCAGCCAACATTATAAATCTGACTAACCAAGAAAGAGTAGCTGGAGGATTAAATTCTTTACAAACAAATGCTCAGCTATCTGCTGCGGCATTGGCAAAAGCCAATGATATGTTTGAAAAACAGTATTGGGATCATTTTGGACCCAATGGTGAGTCTCCATGGCAGTTCATAAGGGCGGCTGGATATAACTATGTCTATGCTGGAGAGAATTTAGCTAAGGGATTTAAAACAGCAGAGGGAGTACATGAAGCTTGGATGGCGAGTCCTACACATAAAGCAAATTTAATAAGTGGAAATTACAAAGATATAGGTGTAGCTGTAGTTGAAGGAGTCTTGTTGGGTTCACAGACTATACTTGTTGTTCAAATGTTTGGGAATCTCACAAGTGAAGTTTTTGGTGCCACATTTACTCCTCCTCAAGAAGAAAATACTCCAGTAGAAGAAGAGGTTGTTCCACCTCCATCTTCTGAAAAGAAGGTTGTAGTGAATAATGAAGTTGGGGAGATAAAGAGTATAAGAATAACGGCTCCTCAAGCAGGATCTGTCGTAACTGATCCATCAACTGATATCAAAGGAGATACAACTAATGTAACTGGGAGTTATTCAGTTGAGGTATATGATGAAGATTCACTCATTGGAGAGTCTAGTTCTAATACTCCTGAATGGGAATTTAGTAAACAGGGAGATTGGATAGAAGGGGATCATAGTATAAAAGCTAGTTTAAAGGGAGAATCTGTATCATCTGATATCGTAGCATTTACTGTTGATTCAAAAGCTCCTACTGTAGATACATCTACTATCCAAGTTAAGAAAGCAGATGGAAAATATATGATTTCATTTGGTATACAGGAAGAATGGAAAACGATAAGTGTTGTTTTAGGATCAGAAATTGTTAATATGGAATTTTTGGAAACGGATGGTATTGTGCTTATAGAATTGACAGAAGATAAAGTCCAAGATTCCGTTATATTAGTTTTAGCAGATGAACATGGAAATACTTCTGAATTAGACATATCTGAATATTTCATTGAAGAAGAAACTGAGCAGAAAACAATATTTCCAATCTTTACTCTTAATACTGGGGATAAGGTTAGTGTAGGGATCGTATCATTTGTTCTAATACTTCTATTTATAGAGATAGGAGTATATTGGAAAAGAGGAAGATTGAAGGATGTATTAGGTGATATATTTACAATAGGAGCTTGGTGGTTGATTCTTACAATAGCAATATTTAATGGGTTTTCTGGAGTAATTAATTAATTATGAAAACTGCCCACTAATGAAATACAAATTGAAAGTACAAAATGATTTACTATACCTATTCCTAATCTTAGTAGTTACTCAATTTTTTAGTTATTCTGTTCTGAGAGCTCCTTTAGGCTTTTTAATAACTTTAGGTGTTCTAGGATTTCTTTTATTAGAAACTTGGTTTGTAAAAGTCTTCAGCACATATTCTGGAAGGAAAGTTTCAAGATACAGTGATGTAATAGTAAAAATTTCGCTCAAAGACAGATTTTTTGGTTATTTTGTTCTTCCTGCAATATTTTATTTTTCTATCCTAGCCTTCTTGTATTTCAATAGAAATGAAGTTTTAGGACATACAGTATTAGGTATATGTATTGTTCTTTTATTAATTCTTTTCTTAAATGTAAAAAGTTCTTTAAACAAGCTTTACTCACTAGCAGTTGCAACAAGAGCTATATTTGACTTTATATGTATAACAATATTCTATCTCCTATTAAATTCATTTGTTCGTATTGGGGTTAGTGTAGAATCCTTTACAATGCTTTCTTTAATCTCCTCCTTTATACTATTACTTTTTGTTCTTAAGATACATGATAGAATGGGCTTTCTTGAAATTATAATCTCAATTCTAAGCTCTCTGTTCATATCATTCTCAAATCTTTTCTTTTGGAATTACAATATATTTGTTATTCCGGCAATAGGATCTTTGGCCTTCTATCTAATAATATCCATATGGAATATTAGGTTTGCTGGAAAAACAAAATTAACTGAATATATAGTTCCATTCCTTTATGTCCTTGTAGCAATTATTTTAATACTGAATTTGTAACATGGGAAAAAACATAGTACTAAAAATAGGTGGTTCGGTTCTCTACGACAATGCATTAAATATTAATGAGGATCTACTTAGAAAGGTAAAGGATTGGTATTTCAGTGTTGAAGGGGAATATGAGAAGATTGTAATGGTTGTTGGAGGAGGATCTCTTTCAAGGGAACTGCAGAAGAAGATAGAAGGGTCCGTAGGAGGTGAAGAGTATTTGCATAATATCGGAATGACAGTTACCCATACGAATGCAGCCATTCTTCAGGGGTATATTGAGGATCCTAATATATATATTCCTAAAAAGATTGGAGATGCATATGAATTCCTGTGGGAGGACAATAAAAGAAGCATTATAAGTGGGGGATTAAAAGTAGGTTGGAGTACAGATATGGATGCTGCAGTATTTGCAGATATTTTAGATCTAGATAGGGTATACAAGTTATCAGATATAGATTATATATATGACCAAGATCCATCCTTTAATCCTTCGGCTACTCCATTAAAAGATTTATCTTGGGATGAATATTTCGATATGTTCAATATTCTGGATGATTCCATTCACAAAGCTAACAAAAGTATTCCGATTGATATAGAATGTGCGCGATTTTGTTCAAAGAAGGGTCTTTCATTTTTTATTTCTGGAGGAAAGTCTTTACAAGAGAAGAGTAGTATAAAGGATATTCTTACAGATGGAACTTTAATACATCCTTAAGCTATTTCTTCAATGGTATACTCTGTGGTTCCTGCTGGAGTTGTAATTTTAACCTTTTGACAAAGTTTTTTACCAATAATTGCCATCCCTATGGGAGATTTGTAAGAGATCCTTCCTTCCAAAGGATTAGCTTCTTCTTCACTGGTAATCTCATATTTTACTTTTTTACCATTTGTTAATGTAACAATATCTCCAATCCCAACCTTACTTTTATCCTTGTCTTTAATAATCTCAGCATTCTTAATTTTTTCTTTTAACTCTCTAATTCTCTCTTCATTAATATTCTGTTCCTCAATAGCCATAGAATATCCATCATTCTCTCTCAAATCTCCTTGATTACGCATTTCACTCAATGTATCGGCTATTTTGTTTCTTAATTGTTTTTCTCTGAATATTACTTCCTCTGCCAGTTTATTTAGACCCTTCTTGGTTGTTTTGAATCCCTGCCTTATATCCATTTGGTCTACCATTTAATTTAGTCTGCAAATCATATATGTTACGAATGTGAAAAGTCAAATAAATAGAAACCTGTAGTAACCATTCAAAATGGTATGGTAATATGATAAAATCACTATTTGTAAGCCGCTATCGTCTAACGGTTAGGACACAGGATTCTCAATCCTGCAATCGGGGTCCGATTCCCCGTAGCGGTACCAAATTAAGTAGATAAACACATGATTTTCGACATCATCACAATATTTCCTAACATAGTAGAGGAATATATAAGTACAGGGATAATACATAACGCCATAAAAAAAGGTCTTGTTCAAATCAATGTACATGATTTAAGAGAATGGACAGATGATAAGCATAAAACTGTAGATGATACCCCATACGGTGGTGGCCCAGGAATGATAATGAAAATAGAGCCAATATATAAGGCTATACAAGAATTAAAGAAAGAAAATAGTATAGTAGCAATTACTACTCCTAAGGGTAAAACATTAATACAAAGTGATTTTGAAGAATTTTCAAAGAAAGAAAATCTCCATATGATACTACTTTGTGGAAGGTATGAAGGTTTTGATCAAAGAATACATGATTATTTAGTAGACTATGAATTCTCTGTAGGTGATTATGTCCTCTCTGGGGGAGAATTACCTGCGTTAATTCTTGTTGATGGAATAGCCAGATTAATTCCTGGGGTATTAGGAAACGAAGAATCCTTAGAGAATGAATCGTTTAACAATGGAAATTTAGAGTATCCTCAATATACAAAGCCAGAGGATTTTAATGGATGGAAAGTGCCAAATATATTGTTATCTGGGCATCATGAAAATATCGAAAAATACAGACAAAAGAATCAAAAAATGCTATAATCTTCGATTGATATAAGCAGTAATTATCCACTATTTTCGACCTTATTTCTATAACATATTATAGATGAGTGATAAAATGATACTAACAAAACAGAAGATTGATGAGCTTAAAGAAGAGCTCAAAAGGCTTGAAGGAGATAGAAAGAAAGAACTTTCTTCATCTCTTGAACAAGCCAGATTAAGTGATGTCAGTGAAGATACTGATGACATTATTGCTGTAATGAACGAGCTTGATAAGGTTGATCAGAGAATTAACGAAGTTAAAGAAATTCTTTCCAATTCTTCAGTACTTAAAAAGGGTGCATGTGAAGTAAACAAGGTTACTATTGGTAGCAAAGTTACCCTTAGGAATAGTAATAAAACAACTGTATTTCATGTAGTCTCAGAAGTTGAATCGGATCCTGCTAAAAACAAGATATCTGATAAATCTCCATTAGGAAAAGCATTACTTAAAGCCAAGAAAGGAGATTGTGTTAAGATTGAGATAAATGAAAGGAAGATTGAATATAAGGTTTTAGATATTTGTTAAGAAATATACTCACTTAAATCCTCGATTTTAACTCTCTTTTGCTCCATACTATCCCTCTCTCTTACAGTTACAGTATCGTTCTCTAAACTTTCATAATCAATAGTTATACAGAATGGAGTTCCTATCTCATCCTGATATCTATACCTCTTACCAATATTTCCTCTGTCATCCCATACCACTTTAATATCTTCTGAAAGTAATTCAAAGACTTCCCTAGCTTTCTTTGTAATTTCCTCTTTGTTAGAAACAAGAGGAAAGATTGCTGCCTTGTAAGCCGCTATATCTGGATGAATCTTCAAAACAGTTCTAATATTTCCTTCCCCAAGATCTTCCTCTTCATATGCATCGAATAGTAACATCAACAATGTTCTATCTACACCTCCAGAAGTCTCAACTATCCAAGGGATATACTTTTCTCCACTCTGTGGATCAATATAGGAGAGATCCTTTCCTGAGAATTTACTGTGTTGCGTTAAATCATAATCACTTCTCCAGTGTATACCCTCATTTTCTGCCCATCCCCAAGGTGCAAGATATTCCACGTCATATGCGTCCTTTGCGTAGAAGGCTAATTTGTCTTTAGGATGCTGATAGAATCTAAGGTTTTCTTGTTTCCTATACAATCCTTTGTAGAAATTCATTCTTTCTTCTTTCCAATATTCAAACCATTTTGCCATATCATCAGGATGTACAAAGAATTGCATATCCCATTGTTCAAATTCTCTACTTCTAAAAGTTAATTTACCAGGAGTGATCTCATTCCTAAAAGCCTTTCCAATCTGTGCTATACCAAAAGGTATTTGTAACCTTGTAGAGTCAACGACATTTTTGAAATCTAAGTATATTGTCTGACAAGCCTCTCCTCTTAAATATGCTTTCATTTTACTGTTCTCTAAAACACCAACTTCAGTTTCAAAAAGCATATTGTAGGATCTAGGTTCTGTGAAATCTTTACTACCACAATTAGGACACTTCTCCTGTATATCCTCCGATCTGAATCTTTGATGACACTTTTTACACTCAATAGCTTCATCTCCAAAATTTTTTACATGACCAGATGCTTCCCATACCTTAGGGTGAGTGATAATGGTTCCATCAATACCAACAACATTCTCCCTCCTGTCTACCATATTCTTCCACCAATATCTTTTTAAATTGTTCTTCATCTCAACTCCAACAGGGCCGTAGTCATAGAAGCCTCCGATACCGCCATATATTTCTGAATTTGGATAGATAATACCTCTTCTTTTAGCTAGTGCCGTAATCTTTTGTAGAATATCTTCAGGCATATATATTACTGTTTATCTTAATTTTCTCAATTATACACTATCTCCTTTTCAAGTGTAATTTGTGTTAACATATCGATTATGAAAGAGCCCCTAGTCCTCAAGTTAATAGTAATAACTGATACGCTTTTCATAATTTCTTTCATATGTGTATCCACCTTTCTCTTTTTTCAATGGAAAAATGAACAGAACAAACTCCCTCAGGATACAGAAGATGTACTAATGGCAACAAGCGAACAGAATTATGAGCAACAACTGCAGGAACCACAAGAAAAAATTTTTTCTGTTTCTATTTGTCACAAAGTAGATTGTGTTTTGCTTCTAAGTGATAATCAAATTAAGGATGGAATTATCGACAAAGATATCCTCTACAAACAAGTTTCGGATTTTGTAATTCCATATTTTGAAACAAGATATGGAGGGAAGACAATAGCGAGTAATCAGAGAGGGAATTTCATATATTGGAGGGAAGATAATATACCAGATCTAACAAATATATATGAGGATGTGTATGAAGCATTTGAATCTCAAACAAATACAGCTATAGAGATAGAGGTAAAAGATTTACCAGGAACTAATGGAAAATATGCAAAGAAATATATTGAAGTAGATAATTCTAAACAAAAGTTGTATGTATGGATAGATGGTAA
>CAZAQC010000003.1:6686-23140 GCA_964487525.1 uncultured Candidatus Saccharibacteria bacterium
TCTGCGGCCAAAAAGGGATATGAAGTGTATGGAATTTTCCCAATAATAGATAAGGGAATAGCTCCAATAGCGCCAGGTGGTAAATACATGCCATATTGGTTAGCTTTTTACTATTCCAAAAGACAGGACTCTTGGTATGGATTACATGCATTAATATGGTGGTATGATGAAAATGGAAATAAAGTGTATGAATCGACTGGTAATATAGGTCTTAGAAAAAGTGGTGGTTGTATTCGTATGTTATTGGAGGATGCAAAATATCTATATGGTATTTTTGAAAAGGGAGACCTTATTCTCATCCACGAATAGGGACTTTAGGTATGATATAATAATCTTAATTTAATAGTACAAAGGGGTAAAATAAAGTTTGATAAAAAGAAAAAATAGCTATAAATCTCTGTTAAAATTTACATATGGATTCCATAAAGGATTTAGTTTCTCAAATAAGAAAGGAAAGTGATAAGGAGGATAATAGTAATATAGATCAATCTAAACTATTCGATACCTCTAATTTAAAAACTAATCCTAACAAACTTTTTGGTAATAAACATAAATATATATCAAAAGAATATCAATCATACGGTCTTAGACTGGCTGGTAAATTAGGTGACAAGAAAAGAGCTACTATGTATATAAAGTGGGCAAAAGAAAAACCAAGAGGAATACTTGAACAAGCTTTAAGTTTTACATCCGACTATCCTAATGCAAAAGACAAAAGTAGAATATTTATGTGGAAAGTAAAAGAGTTGGAGAAAGAAAACACAGAGAAGAGAGAAGAATCTAAGAAATAACAATTTCATCAATAACCTTAAGTGTTTTTTCTAATACCTCTTCAACAGATTTAGCATGCATCTTAAAAGCTGAAGAGTAAACATGTCCTCCGCCATCTAATTTCTTAGCTATAATTTCTACATCTTGGTACTCTTTTGTACTTCTAAAAGATACAAACCATTTATCAGGAGTATCAAGAATTGGTTTTACAATAAATCCCCAGTGTACACCCTGTACAAAACGTAAATAGTTATCTCTTAAAAAACCTTGAGCCTCATTAACTGCTTGCTTTGTAAAATTTTCTTTCTCACAAACATCTCTAGATAGGTACATATATGCCATATCACCCTTTATAGTTAAAGTCTTTAGATATTCAATCATCACAGAATTTGCCTCTTGTGGAAACTTAGCATTTTTGTAAGTAAATTCTTCCATGTTAATTGGAAATGAATCCATAGCTTCTGCAAATACCCTTAAAGTATCAGAAGTAGTTGAATCATAGAGAAATCTTCCTGTATCAGCAACTATCCCATACTGAATCAATGCCGCTATTTCTTTATTTAGGTCTAATCTTTTACCAAAAATTTCTTTTAAAGTCACATATACCTGTTCTGTAGCAGAACTTCTTAAATCATTTATAACCATTGTATTTAAATCTTTCTCACTAGTAGACTTATGATGATCTATAAATATCATAAAAGAATCAGTGCTTTGTATTGTATCTACATCTTTATCAATACACATACTTAAGAAAGCTGTGTCAGTTACAATAACTAAATCTTCCTGGTCATATCCTATTGTTTCCACTATCTCAATATTCTCCATGTATGGCAATTTAATATTTGGATACTGTTTAGCCTTCATCGTTATATTCTTTCCTGGGAAATTTCCCTTCAACATTCTGTATATTATCAACATACTACAAAAAGCATCTAAATCAGGTCCTTTATGTGTTAAGAGTAGTATGCTTTTTGCTTTTAGTATTCGTTTCTTTAATTCCTTTGTTTCTTTTTCCATAACCTTGATAATACCAAGAATGCAGAATATAATACAATAATTTGTATAAATTAATAGATATTTCAATGATAGATATTAGAAGAATAGTTGAACAAAAAGATAAAGTAGAAGAGGGTTTGTTAAAAAGACTTTCAAAGGATGAGTTCAATTTGGATGAAATAATCAGTATCTATGAAAAAAGAAAAGAATTACAGTTAGAATTCGATACAAAAAGAGCCCAACAGAACCAGTTTAATGATCAAATGGCTAAGGCAGACAAGGGGAGTGATGAATTTAAGAAGATGCTTGAGGAACTAAAGAAGAAAGCTCAGGAAGTAAAGGAAGCAGAGGCAGGATTAAGAGAAGCAGATAATGAATTAACAGCAAAATTAGAGGTACTTCCAAATATCCCTGATGAGGATGTTGTTGCAGGTGGTAAAGAGAATAACAAGGTTGTTAAGGAGTTTGGAAAGAAACCAACTTTTGATTTTGAAATTAAGGATCATGTCCAACTTGGAAAAGAATTAGGTCTTCTTGATTTTGAAAGAGCTACAAAGATATCTGGAAACAATTTTAGTATGTATACTGGGATGGGAGCTAGGTTAGAATGGGCATTAATTAATTTTTTCATTAATGAACATATTAAGGCTGGGTATGAAATGGTAATACCTCCTAATTTGGTTATTAGGGAATCAGCATATACAGCTGGACAATTACCTAAATTTGAGAACGATGTGTATTGGACTACCGATGGTTTGTGTTTAGTACCAACTGCTGAAACAGTTTTGACAAATATATATAGGGATGAGGTTTTGGATGAAGCAGATCTTCCTAAGAAGGTTTTTGCATATACTCCTTGTTACAGAAAAGAAGCTGGTAGTTACAGAGCTAATGAAAAGGGATTAATTAGAATGCACCAATTCAACAAAGTAGAAATGTATCAATTTACCGCGGATGACAAATCGGAGGAAGCTCTAGATGAGTTGGTCGAAAGAGCAGAGCATATTGTAGAGGCTCTAGGTCTACATTACAGGACTACTAAGTTAGCTGCAGGGGATTGTGGAGCAGGGGCTGCTAAAACATTTGATATCGAGGTATATCTCCCAACTATTGATCAATACTATGAAGTAAGTTCTGTATCTAATGTAAGAGAGTATCAATCAAGAAGAGGAAATATGAGATACAAACCAAAAGATGGTGGTAAACCAAAATATTTGCATACTCTTAATGGTTCAGGATTAGCAACCAGTAGATTAATGGTGGCTATCTTAGAGACCTATCAACAAGAGGATGGAAGTATACTTGTTCCAGAGGTTCTAAGAGAATATATGGGAGGAGTAGATAAAATTTCTAAGTAAACCACATGAGTTTCTTTTTAGGTCTGTTTCCAGATCAGAACTCTAATCACAGGATAGAGAGTGTTGCGGAAGAAACAAAGGCTGTGTTTGAAGGATTTGATATTCCAGTTAGATGGAGTAAATCAGCAAGTTATCATCTTACCATTGTTCACTTGGGAGAATCTATCCCTTTCTACAAAATGTTGTTTCTAAAATACAAGATTAAGAGGTTTAATTTTAAGCAGTTTAGAATTAAATTCAACACCATTAAGCTTGGAATATCTAGAAAATACAAAGAATTAATATACCTGGATCTACTTGAGGGTGGAGATGATATGAGAAGACTTTTATTAGAGTTAAGGAAAGTTCTTGGTATAAAGAATGAAGGGAACTTTCTTCCACATCTTACATTGGGTAGGGTAAGTAAAGAACTTACAGATCAAGAGTATTCAAATATATGTAGAGATTTATCTGCAGTAGCAAAGAGGTTGGATATTGAGAAAATAGAATTTTTGGCAAATGATTTCAAATTGGTAAAAAGTACAGACGATAATTATCAGATCTTAATGAATTTAAGAGATTGTTCTAATATATAATCATAGTCATTACTCCAAAGTGCTTTCTTATGTCTTCTAAACCAGGTCTTCTGTCTTTTAGCATACCTAACAGTATTCTTTATTATCTCCTTTTTTACTTCTTCCAAAGATTTTTCTTTAGAAAAATATGCATTGAATTCTTGATAGCCAATTGTTTTAAGAGCAGAATAATTTTCGAGAGAATTTTTTCTAATCATAATATTTTCTTCTAATAATCCATTATTAAACATCCATTCAACTCTCTGGATTATTTTTTCTTTTAAATTTTCTGAAGTCTGGTCAATGACAAAATATATATGTTTTAACTCTTTTCCTTTTATATTCTCAACATTCCCTTTTTCGATAATTCGTATTAAACGTACAGGGTTTTGTTTGTCACTTTCGTTTAGTTTATTAATAATGGTTGAATCTATTTGTTTGGTAAGTTCTGTTATAGAGAGTTTATTTAATTCTTCCCTTTGTTTGATATCTATACTGCTCTTGTTAAGTTTGTAATTAAATATGACTGAATCTATGTATAAACCAGTTCCCCCTACGAGAATAGGTGTTTTTTCTTTCTCTATTTTGTCTATTGTTTTTTGGAAATCTTCCTGATACCTATATATATTGTAGTTATCTTTTACAGAAATATGTCCATATAAGTAGTGAGGGATAGATCTCATATCTCTTTTATTTGGTCTTGCTGTACCAATTGATATCTCTTTGTATATCTGCCTAGAGTCACCATTAATGATCACTCCATTAATATCCTTTGCTAATCTTGTAGCTATACTAGATTTCCCCGAAGCAGTAGGTCCAGCTATGACTATAATGGGTCTTGAGGAGGTGATCATATTACTTAACTAACCAATATAGTAGAGAATAGTTAAACCATATAACTCCTAAGCAAAGCATTGCAGTTAGAATTATGAAAAGCAAGAATGGCGAAGCCAAGAATACGGAGAATGAAGAAAACAAAAGAAGAATGAATATGGATAGCTGTACAGAATCTTTAATATATTCTTTCTTTAGTTGGTTGTAATCAAAACTTTTATTCTTTTTATTATGCAGTTTGTAATACCCTATGCATGTTCCAATATTTAGAATATTAATAAAGAGAACAATAAAAGGTGTAAGTAGGAATATGTGAGTTATGGTGATATCAAATATTACATTAAGAAGAAATATCCCAAGAAGTGTAAATAGGGCACTTGATATTAAGGATAGGATTGTGAAATAGAAAAGGGAATTATTTTTAGTAAGAAATTTTACAGAGAATGAAATTAGAATGAATAGAAGTAAGAATAAAGAAAGAAGAGATATCTTTTCATTATTACTCCAGTTATTCCATAGATTTATGAATATTTCCATTTTTATATTTCTCTTACTTTATTTATATACCAACCGGAAAGTATTAAGCTCATTTTTGATAATATGATTAATGCAATTAGGTTTGAAGATAGTATGGTCATATAACCAAAGCCAAGTATCATAATTAAAATTAATATGATTATCAAACCTGCCTCTATATATACTACTGAATCATTATTCTCAGCAAGTACCTTAATTAATATGAATGTTAATATTGCTAATATTGGAAGTAAGAAAGTATCTATGGGTATTTGTATAAGTTTTAATATTGCAAGATATATACTAATGGTTAAGACTGTCGCTAAGAATGATTTTCTTAATGTTTCTAAGTTTGTTTGTTTCAATAATAGAAGATAAACATATGTAAGAAGTAGAGATATAGCTAAACCTATTGTAATTTTCACATAATCTATTTTAATTATCTGTGGATCAATCTCTGACTCTGAATCAACAGTAAAATTAACAGGAATTACTCCGGAGTTATATAAAATATCAATAGCCTGTATCTGTGTTTCATCCTCAGATGTTATTGGAACAGCAAAGATACTTTGATCATCTAATGGAACTAGATATGGGGTTACAAATCCATCAATACTTACTCCAATATATTCTCCCTTTTGACTTACTAAGAATTCTGTAAAATCTTTCTGTTTGTTTGGCCAAAGTTTGAATATTGCAAAATTTGAGTATTTGTTGTCTGCTGTTTTTAATTCATTAATATATACATTTCTGAAATCACTTCTGTCCCAATCCGTTGGGTCGTAATTTTCTGCGAACAGATATGCATACTGATCTTCCTCACTAAAGAAATCGACATCTGCCTTTCTGGTAACGATTAGAACATCGAATCTGTTCCCAATTAATTCTTTAACTAACTCTTGATTTTTTGTTGTATTAACAACAACCTTTAATATTGTAATATTTTCTTCACTTGATTCTTCTTCTTGTATTGAGAATTTTTCAACCTCAAATTTACGCAATCTTTTTGAAATAATATCTCTACTCTTTTCAATATTGTTACTGTCAGAAGTCTCGAGTTTCAATATATATTCCTTTGACCAATAGCTTGAGTCCTTAGTTACAAGATTGAATGGGGTGTTTTCTGATATTTTCTCAGTAAGTGGTAATGCAACTAAAATGGTTGATATACCTAAAGCAGTAAGTAAAATGACAAGAAGATAGTTAAGGAAGGGTTTTACATTAAATTTGATTTTGAGCTTCATTCTCTAGAGTAGGTCAGATAATTGTCCAAACATAATTATCTTATCCTTTTCTATGATATTCATCAAGAAGGGTTCTTTTTTCTTTCTAGCAAAATCGAAATCTTCTTTCCTTATTGCGCTGAATCTAAGTTGTTTTTCCATTTCTTTTTCAACCTGACTCATAGCTGTTGAAAGATCCTTAACTCTCATATTACCAATAAAGAGAAAATCAACATCTGTATCGTGTTCATATTTACCAGTCAGAAAGCTTTCTGTTAGTACAACAACATCTACTCCTTCTATACTTTCAACAACTGATTGAAGCTTTTGTCCAATAGGGGACTCTTTAAAAAACATAGACCTTAATTCCCATAATATGGGACATGTATGGTCCACTTTGTAAACTAATTTGTTTCCATCTCTCTTGGATTTTAAAATACCAGCACTTTCCAAATTGAGTAGTTCTCTTCTTACAGCATTGATTTCTTCATCAAGCTTTCTAACTAGGCCTCTAACATGGAAGGACGCGTTAAGGTCGGACATGTATTCGTTAAGAATACTGATCCTCACTTTTGATATAAAAAGTTTTTTTAGCATAGTTCCCCAACCTGCTTAATATTATTGCTCAATTATATCAAATTTCCCGTCAGAATGTGGAATCATTGCTATCCATATACGACCTCTGTTAAATTGGATTGCTTTTCCTGAAGTATCATAATATTTTGTTCTATCGGTCCTAGAAGTTTTTTTCCATTTCCCATTAACAATCTTCCCATCTTGTAATATGACAGCATCTCCTTCTCCAATGGTAGTAGTTATCAATCTTCCTTTATCATCTCCTGATTGAATGACTTTAACTTCTTGAATAATAACGACCTTTGCACTTACCTGTGTATTTGTCTCTTGATCCATATCTGCTTGTCCTCCAATCTTTCTAAAGTAGCTGTTTGTAGAAGAATCATATGTCCAAAGAGCATCATACAGAAAACCATTTGTTAATCTTGTATGAAATATTGTTTTAACAACAGTCTTCTCTCCTCTGTCTTGAATATTAGCATCTCTTTTAAACTCAAAGCTTTGTATTGTGGAAGGGAAAGAATTCCAATTCATTTTAACTCCGTATTCCCAGGCATTCTCTATTGAACTATATTCATTGTGAGGAGCAACTCTTCTCCCATCATTCATTCTCCATGCTCCTAGTGTAGTTACGTCCTTTATTCCGTATGTATATACATTCCCACAGGCATTTGTTCTTGGATCATCTGTGTCTGCGCAACCATCATGAATCAAAATTGGATCATACTCACTTAACCATTCAAGATAGTATTGCCTTAAACTTCTAATAGGGCCAACCTTCTCGGGTGCTTTACTCCAAAATATTCCTAAGTGTCTGGTTATACCACTTTCTGCATTTGCTTCTATAACAATATCTGCACTGTTAAGTCCAGACAGTGGTCTTGCATCTGCATGATTATTAATCATCACAGCAACCGGTCTTCTTTGCATCATCGTGTCCATTTCTGTTTTAGAGAATAGTAGTCCATTAAGTGGACTTTCTTCTGTTTTAGGTTCATTTGGTTTAGAAAGTAAGCCCAATTCCCTAGCAAATATTTTGTTGTCTGGATATGAGGATATGAACATCTCATCAAAAGAAAATACTTTGTTTAATGGAGTAGGTTTTAACTTGTATATACCAAAATAGTAGAAGAGCCCTATACCTAAAACTGTAATAACAGCAACTGCAGGAAAAAGAAAATTTTTCCAATGTATATTTTTAAAAATATTCTTCTTTTCTTTAGTTATTGGAGAATCTTCTTTAATCTCTTTTGTTTCTTCTTTCTTTTCCTCAACAACTGGTTGGTCAGCAGTTTTCTCCTCTACAACAACCTCTTTGGTATCTACATCCTTCTCTTCAACCTGTTCTTTTGTATCACTCATTTTGAATGTCTTGGGCATATATCAATTATAGTAGCACAAGTATTTGCTCTTTTAAACAGTATTGGAAAAGTGGTAATATATATTAATAATATTTCATATTTTTTATTATGAATAAACGCTTCATATGGACAGTTTTGTTTCTCATTGTAATTGGAGGTACAGTGTTTTTTTTAACTAGGAAACCAAAAGAAGAGGTAGTTGAGGAAGATCAAGTAATTGAGGAAACGGATGAAGAAGATGTTGTGGAGGAAGAAACAGAAAAGGAAGAGACGACCGAGGAGAGTAATACTGATTTCTCATCTTTCTCTACAGAATCACAGGTTCTAGGAGAAGAATCTGACGTTGAATTTAGTATTGAGAGTGTTGAGAATGCGGCTATGGATGGGTATCACAAATTTACTTTCTTGTTAAAGTCAGAAGAGGAAGGGGAACCTTTTGTTACAGCCTCCTACATGTCAAATATTGGGGTGATTAGAATGGACTTCCAATCAATATCAAAGGATAGTACAGGTATTGGATATCAAGAGGAGGAGAGTATAGATACAAAGGGGATATCAAAGATATATCATAATGTTTCTGCTCAGTCAGATCAGGAACTGTATGATATTGGTGTAACTGAGAGTACACCTTTCAAGTTAACATCAGAAGAGCTAGAAAATGGAGAATGGAATGTAATTTTGGAAGTAAAATATCCAGGAACGAGAGAAGTAAGTATTGATTTGGGTAGTGAGGAATACTCTACGGATAATCAAAGTATAGAGGGAATAACTTCCACTGAGAATGCATCCATAACTTCATATACATATGGAAGACCAGAAGGGTTACTTAAGTTTGTATGGAGTGTTGGTGGAGATGGAGATAATCCAATTCCAGGAGTAGAAGCATCATACAATGCTGATAATGAATTAGTAGTAGTTTTCAATAGCTTAGTTATGGATAGGATTGCTAATTTCTCCGAATCCTTAACTCTTTCGTCATCAATTACTGCAACAGTAGAAAGAACTGGAGAGAAGAGCGTGTATACATTTACAGGGATGGATGGTAAAAGAGAGTATAGGCTAAGTGCTTCATTGAGTCCAAATCAGGTAGTTTTGGAAATTAAATAGCACATAGCGTATTATGTGCATGAAATGATGAGAAAAAACATAGTTTTTGATTTCTACAGGGTTATATATATTCCAGAGAGTAATTCTTTAGACAAGAATATTTTAGATATTTTAGCTTCTTTAAAGAAGGATGGTATCCCTCTCTATCTCTTTACAAATACAAGAGAAGAAGTGATAAAAGAATTGAATAAAAAGAATAATTTCCTTAAATATTTCAATGAGGTTATATATAATACCGAATATCTAAAGCCTGATGTTAAATCTTTTGAGAAGTTAATAAATACAATAGATTCCAATCCGTCCGATATTATATTTGTAGATGATAGCCCTCTTAATGTGTCTGTAGCTGAAGAGTTTGGTATAATCACGATACCGTATATTGCATCAGAGGATCTTAGTATTAAATTAAATAATATATTGAAAAATGATAAGTAGAGAAAAAGTAATAGAACTGTTAGATAAATATATAACCACAGAGTGGTTGAAATTACATATGAGGGAGAGTGAGGTAATCATGAGAGCATTAGCAAATCATTTTGGGGAGGATGAAGATGTTTGGGGATTGTCAGGTTTACTTCATGATATAGATTATGACTATGTGGGGAAGGATCCAGATAGGCATGTTGTTGAATTTGATAAGGTTTTAGAAATGGAAAATTTAAAAGTAGGGGAAGATATTTCTGATGAGATGTATCATGCAATAAAAGCACATTATGAAGAGCATCCTAAGATAACACAGAAGAGAGAATCTAAATTAGATTATTCTCTTTCTGCTGCAGAGAATCTTTCAGGGTTTTTAGTTGCTTGTGCATTGGTACAACCAGAGAAGAAGATATCAAGCGTAGGGGTAGAGAGTGTAATAAAGAAATTAAAAAAGAAGGATTTTGCAAAAGCTGTTAGAAGAGATCTAATATATGATATAGAGAAAACAGGAATATCTTTGGAAGAATTTATACAGTTATCTTTAGATAGTATGAATGAAATTAGTGATGAAATTGGATTATAATTATTATACGGGGTGTAGTTCAGATGGATAGAACGCTTGCATGGGGTGCAAGAGGTCGCTCGTTCAAGTCGAGTCGCCCCGACAGCAGATCAATTGAGTAAAAGAATTAGCTATCTGCAAGTTCGTTTTTAAAAAGTTCGTCACTTAGGAAATTGGTATGTTTAACCTCTTTGTGGAAATATGATCCTCCTCTTAAATCCTCTACCATTGCGACAATTGTCCCATGTGTTGGTTCTATGCAATATTGACCCTCATTTAAAGAATCCTCATCTTCATATGGAAGTACTCCGAAATAGTAAAGAAATATCTGTTCATATGAAGTTAGTCTGTTTTGGATACTAACAGAGAGAGTATCATTAGTGATATTGCCAATCACTATATGTTTTGCAATATTTCTCAAAAGTTTAATTGTATCAGGATTATCAAGATTTACACTGAACTCCTTAACCTCATCTTCCATATCTTCTTCATAGTCGTCGTTTTCATCAAAGTATTCATCATAGTCATAATCTTCATCATCTTCTAAATCATCCTCAGTATCTTTATCTATTCTTTTCTCTGTAATATTTCTATTGGTAGCTTTCTCTAATATGCTTTCTTTTATACTCTCTAATGTATTTGTTTTATCAATGAATTTTTCAAAAACGACTCTGGATAGTTGATCTAATGCTGTTAAATTATTTTTAGGGGAGGGATTGTCATTAGTTATTTCTCCTCTGTATACACAATTCGCAACTTGGTCAACTAAATCCTCTAAGGTTATTCTTTCGTTCGATTCTTCGTTTTCTAGTCCGTATATTTCCAAGTTTTCTTGTGCTAGTTTAGAATATAACTATTTAATATACCATATCATTTTAATTGCTACTATGGGGATGTGTAGTTTGTTATAAACAGGTATTGATTAAATTAAAGATGTGCTATACTAAACCCATGCAATTTTTAAAAGAAGAAAAGGTCTTGTTACAAGGTATTTTTGAAAAGGTAAAAGAAAATAGATATACAATATTCTATGTACTACTTTGGTTGATACCTTTGGTATTGATGATAATCAGAGGAAGTTTATAATATTTTCAAATATTCAAAGTAACAGGTTGTAAAGACCTCTTACCTTTTAAGCCTTAGTTATTTCCGTTTCCGGGACCACCTGTATTTCCACTGTTACCACTATCACTATCGCCTTGTCCATTATCCGTGTTCTGCTCTTGATTTTGTTGTTGAATCTGAGTATCTTCTCCAGCATTTTGTAGAGAATTATCCTCTTGTTCCATATTCTGTTGAATCTCTTCCTTTGCTTCTTGTCCTACACCTGCAAATTTAGCTTGTGCGTTATTTGCTGTTTCTAATTGCTTTACCAAATGCTCTTGATACTGTTCTTGTACTTTCTGTAGAGATTCTACAGCTTGAGTGTTTCCTTTCTGTTCCTGTTTCTCTTGTACCTCTCCTAATTTTGCTAAAACTTTTTCTCTTTGTTGATTCATTAGATTTAAGCACTCGTCTATATCTTCCTCTGTAGCCTCTGTTGTTCCTAATACCGTTTCTACTTCTAGTTGTCTCTCTTCTAATATCTCTTGTTCTAGCTCTACTTTTGATACATCACTAAGAGTTACTAATCTCTGAAGATTTTCAAAAAAAGTGTCTACAGGAAAAAGAGGATCTACTGGTGTAGCTGCATCTGCTTGTGTAGCTAGTAAGTAGCCACCCCCACCTACGATCACTAATACTGAAAGTAGTATACTTAATACTTTCTTCATAGTTATTTGGTATATTTAATTTATATATATACATATATCCTAACAAGTAAGGAGATAAATTCAAGTTTGACCTCGTAATATATATCTGTAAGAATATACAGATAAATTAATAAATATATTTCTAATGAAAGTATCAATAGATAAAGAAAAATGTGCTATGTGTGGCTCCTGTGTAGCTATATGTCCTGAAGTATTTGAGATGAAGGATGATGGAAGTGTAGATGTAAAAGAGAAATACAAAGGTGTAGATGTAGAAACAGAATTAGAACAAAAAGTAAAAGATGCAGTAGCAGGATGTCCAAGTATGGCTATAGTTGTTGAAGAATAAAATGGATGATTGTATATTTTGTAAAATAGTAAAGGGAGATATTCCATGTTTTAAGATATATGAGAATGATGAGTATCTAGCATTTTTAGATATATCTCACTTTGTAGATGGACATACTCTTGTAATACCCAAAAAGCATTACAGATTCTTTTGGGAAGTAGAAGATATAGGGGGATATTTTAAATTTGTTTCTAAGATATGTAATCACTTTACAAAAAATCTTGGTTTTAAATATGTAGATACCTTAACATTTGGAAGATTAGTTCCTCATGCTCATGTACATTTAATTCCCCATAATGGTGATAATGAAGAATGGAGGGAGGCTCTAAATGGTATAGGGGAAATGCAAAAGGATGAATCCAGAAGATTAACAAAAGAAGAAGGAGAGGAATTAAGTAAGAGATTCTCTCTTAATCAGTAAAGAATTGTAATATATCTTCCATATATTCAGTATCTAAATCCCAATGTGTTTTACCATCTAATGTTATTAATGGTATTTCTCTACCGAGTGTCTTCAATCTATTCGTAAATGTTATTGATAGTGAATAGGGGACATTTACATCTGCAGTACCGTGCCATATCTGTATATCCATATCCTCTATCTTGTTAACTCTCTCCTGATCCCATTCTGTAGATCTTGTTGTAGGAGCTAAGAGAGCTATCTTGGATATGATTTCAGGATATGTTGTTGCAAAGTTTAATGTTGGAAGACCACCCATACTAAAACCGATTAGGTAGACTTTCTCACTTGTATCGTAATTCTCCTTAATCCAGTCAATCATGTTCATAGTGTCTTGGATTGATAACTGGTTTCCCCAATTTTCACCATGTTGATTGGATGCAGCGAATATTAAATTACTTTTTGTATATAGTTCTCCATATGTTTGTAGGTCTTTCATAAAGGTTTCTTCTGTATCTAGTGTAACTCTAGTGTTTGATCCATGGCTGTATACAACAATTGTAGGAGGATTCTTTTTATCTATCTTTGTAGGTATGGCAATGTATGCAATCTCTCCTTCAATAGTTTCGTACAATTCTTCGTAGTGAGGTCCTTCGACTATTTCTTCTGGTTCTTCGGGAATAGTTTCCTCCTGATTAGTTTCTTCTTCCTTTCCTACATCAAATATCTCTACTCTTGGTAAGAGTATGGTATATGCAAAGTATATAGGGATAGATATAAGGGCAAGAAATATTATAAATATAAGAATATCTTTTAGGCCTATATTTTCATTGTTCTCTTTCATATTGCCCATAATTTATTATATTCTGTTTTACTAATACTGTCTATTGATTGTATAATATAATTTATACTTAAAATATTATTTTGATTAAATGGCAAATACTAAGAAAAAGAAAGAAGAAGTTGTGCTTAATATAGATACATTGGGTGTTCCAATAGCAATAATTTTCTCGGGTATTTTAATAGCAGCAGTAATATTCTTTGCTTCAAAGAGTAATAATGCTGTAAATAATGGAAGTGCAGATAATGGAGATACTGATATTGTGGATGATACTACTGATACACTTGCTGAGGCTAAGGTTTCATTGGGTGATGATCCATATTTGGGAGATAAGGAGAATGCCAAGGTTGCAATTATAGATTTTAGTGACTATCAATGTGGGTATTGTCAAAGGCACTCAGAGGAGACATTTCCAAGTATTAAAACAAACTATATAGATACAGGAAAGATAGTGTATGTGTTTAAGGAATTTCCATTGAGTACTGCTGGAGATATTGGGTATACAACTGCAGAGGGTGGTGCATGTGTGTTTAATTTGGCTGGTAATGATGCTTTTGCTTCATATCATAAGGCTGCATTTTTCAAAGAGAGTAAGAGTGAGTTAATAGCTTTAGCTACGGGATTGGGTATTAATGAGACAGAGTTTACGGCATGTTTAGATGAAGGTAGATATAGTAGTGAAGTAGATGCAGATGCAGCAGAGGGAAGGTCAGCAGGGATATCAGGGACTCCAGGATTTATTGTAGGATTAATAGGGGAGGATGGTGTAGTAGAGGGTAAGTTAATAGCAGGAGCATATCCTTACGAGACATTTGTAGAAGCTATAGATGAGTTATTAAAGTAAGAATACTTTAATAGCTATTTCTTCTTAGTTGGTTTTTTAGCTTTTTCTTTTGCTATTAGGTAGTAACTCTTTTTCATTCTTACTACTGCTCCTAGGGCTACTAGTCCAAGTATTGTATTGTAGAATCCTCTAACCACTGGTATGAAGTTAATGATTAAGGATAGGGTTCTACCTACTAAGAATGATTTAAATGGTCTGTATTCTTTGATTCCGAATAGTTCTAATATTTCTTTACCGAAGGCTGTCTCTACCCATATCTTCCCAAATATTAAGATGAAGCTTAGTAGTCCTGTAATGAATAGTGCTGCAGGTGCTCCTATGATTGATATGAAGAGTATGAATAGTGGAAGAGGGATTAGTATTGCAAGTATTATACCTACGGCTAAGCTTTTGAGAAATTCATCTGTAGAGTCTGTAATTCTTTTTCTAATTTCAATGGTTTTAACAGGTGTAAGAGTTATTATTATGAATCCAACTAAACACATAGCTATATAGTTTATTAAACTCATCAATATTCTTAGATTAGTATCTTGTTTTAGGGAAGGAATCTCTATCTCAACTCTTCTATCTAGATCCACTCCTTGTTCTTTAGCTATGTTTTGTAATGTACTGTTGTAATATATATTGCCTGTAACTTTGTCTTCTCCTGTACTGTATTCATTGCTTAGTAGTATGAGGTCTCCTCTTACGATTGAGTCCACAGTAGTTCTCATAGCCATTGTTCTTAGATCGTCTCCTACAGATCCTTTAATATTACTTTCCATAGATAGGGCAAAGACATCTTTTTGAGTTTCTGCATCATAGGTAAGGAATGATGATGCAATGTATGTGTTTTGTGTAAAGAGTCCTGCTACGGTTGTGTTGTTAGCTAGTAAGAATGTATTACCATATATGTTTGCATCTACATCAATCTTTGTACCAAGTAGGTATGTATCTCCTGATATAGTTCCGTTTACTTGTATGGTGTCTGCTATGACTATTAGGTCACCATTTACAACACCGTCTATGGTAACTGTATCTCCAATGGCATATACATCTTCATTTACAGTTTCTTCTTGTGTTAGGGTGTATGATTTGAAATGGAATTGTGCAGCTTGTATGGATTGGGGTAGTAGTATTGAGATTGTAAATAGGGTGAGTGTAAGTGAGAATATACTTAATACTTTTTTAAAGAGATTCATATATTAATGGCAGATTAATTTAGTTAGTATATATTAACAGATATAGCTTAATTTGATAATATGAAGGTCAACTAACTTTTATTCCAATTCTAATGAAGATACTAGTGACTGGGGGAGCAGGCTTTCTTGGATCAAATTTATGTAGAAGATTACTTAAGGAGAATCATGAAGTAGTTTGTCTTGATAATCTTTATACGGGGAGGGAAGAAAATATCTCAGATTTAATGAAATTAGATAATTTCAAATTTGTAAAAGCTGATATAGTTGAAAAGATAAAATTGGAAAAAGACTTTGATTGGATATTTAATTTAGCTTGTCCAGCATCACCTCCTGCCTATCAATCAGATCCAATATTTACTGTAAAGACTAATGTGATAGGGATATTTAATGTTTGTGACTTTGCTATAAGTTGTAATGCGGGCATTTTGCATACTTCTACCTCCGAAATTTATGGAGATCCTGAGGAAGTTCCCCAGAAGGAGAGTTATAGAGGTTGTGTTAATCCAATTGGGGTTAGGTCTTGTTATGATGAAGGGAAGAGATGTGCAGAGACTGTGTTGTTTGATTATGGGCGTGTTCATAATTTAAGATTTAAAATTGTAAGAATATTTAATACATATGGCCCATATATGGCATTAGATGATGGAAGAGTTATTACAAATTTTATAACTCAGGCTTTAAAAAATGAACCTATAACAGTATATGGAGATGGTTCTCAAACTAGAAGTTTTTGTTATGTGGATGACCAAATAGATGCTTGGTTAAAATTTATTAATTTAGTCCTTTTTTCAATTTTTCCATGTCTTT
>CAZAQC010000003.1:23150-38507 GCA_964487525.1 uncultured Candidatus Saccharibacteria bacterium
GATAACCTACAATGAAGTTTCATATCATCTTAACCCTCCTAAATAACCAGTATTTTAATCATTATAACCTTAATGATGTTTATAGTCAAGTTTTCAAAATTATTATTACTAACTACCAACTGCTTAAAGGTCCAATTAATATTGGTATGCCGGAGGAAATCAAAGTAATTGATGTCGCAAGATTAATTATTAAAATGACAGAATCAAAATCACAGATTGTATTTAAGAAATTGCCTTCGGACGATCCTAAAAGAAGATTACCAGATATATCTTTAGCAAAGAAAGAACTTAATTGGGAGCCTACAGTGTCTTTGGAGGTAGGGCTTACTAAGACGATAGATTATATAAAGTCAAAAGTGTTTATTTCAAGAGAAGGGGTTAGGTAGCTTAATTGTTAGCAAACAGATCTTCTTCTATTTTTGCATCATAGCTTAGGTAGTTGTATTTATATTGTAGATATTAAGAAAGTAAGTGAGAGTATACTTAATACTTTTTTAAAAGGATTCATATTAATGGCATATTAATCTAGTTAATATATATTAACATATTCTAACTAATATTTTCTCCTTATGGCATATACACTCTTGTCTTTCCCATTCTCGTAATATGAACGTAAAACTAATTCTCCAAGTAAGCCAAATAGTAAGAATTGTGTCCCCATCAACATAGATATTAGAGAAGCAGTGAATAGGGGTGTGCCTGATACATTAATATTATTTATTATCTTGTCTACAGCTACATATACTCCTAGACCAAACCCAATTAAGAATGTCATTAGTGCAAGTGGTCCCATGAATTGTATTGGTGTTAATGTTTTCATTGTTAAGAACTTAACATTGAAGATATCAAACATAACAGTAATAGTTCTTCTAATACCGTACTTACTCTTACCATATTTCCTTTCTTTGTGATTAACTTCCATCTCTCCAATTCTTGCACCATACATACCAAGTAGATATGACATGAATCTGTGTAACTCTCCATACAACTTAATGTCTTTCATTACTTCAGCCTTTACTACCTTCATCATGCATCCTGTATCATGAATTCCTAAATCTCCGAAAGCCATTTTCATCATCTTGTTCGCAGCTAGAGATGGGAACTTTCTAATAATATTTCCTTTCCATCTGTTTTTTCTCCAACCTATTACTGCATCCAATTTCTCTTTCTCAAGTTTCTTAACCATTTTAATATAGTCTTTGGGATCATCTTGATTATCTCCATCCATTGTTGCAATGTAATCTCCATTAGCCATTTCTATACCAGCCATTAGAGCTCCACTTTGTCCAGTTCTAGTCATTAGGGATATTCCTTTTACACTTCTTTCCTTACATATCTTACTTAATATCTTAGGTGTACTATCAGAGGATCCATCATCAACCCATATTACTTCATAATCAAGTGTACCTTTTAGAGTCTTCTTTATTCTCTCATTTAATATTTCGATATTTTTACCTTCGTTAAGTATTGGTATAACTATTGATATTTTTTTCTTTTTTGTTTTTGGCATATGATTTTTATTGCTATTATAGGCATTTTTACCATATTTTAGAGAATTTCTCAATGTTGAAAATAAATTTTTAGAATGTATACTGAAAGGTATCTATTTAATATATGCATATTCTGAAAAAACTAGTCAATGGATTATAAGACAAATAGATCATTTTTTATTGGAATTTATGCAATGATTAGAAAGTATTGGAAATATTATAGTGAAGAATGATATAAGAAATTTACAAAAAACTAATTTTTTAAATATTCGAAATGAAAGGATTAGAATTAGGAAATTTTGAAACGAATAAAAAATTCTTAGAAAAAATTAAATATGAATGGAAAAACATAAGAATTCTTGAGATAGGTTGTGGAAATGGAAGTATGACTAATTATTTATTTCAAAAAGGTGCCAATATAATAGGTGTTGATATTAATGAAAAGTATATAGAAAAAGCAAGGGCAAGATTTAAAATTCAAGCACAAAATATTTTTCAAGTAATGGAAGGAGAGAAACTTGATTTCCAGGATAAAACTTTTGATATTGTTATAAGCTTTGATGTTTTTGAACATATAAAAAATTCGAATAAACACCTTCAGGAAGTTCGAAGAGTTTTGAAGAGGAATGGTATTTATATCTTTGGAACTCCGAATAAATGGACAAATATTCCTTGGGAAATAATTGCGCATGGGTCTTTGTTTTATTGGAGGAAATATCATTGCTCCTTACATACATATAAACAACTCGTGAGGAGACTAAGTAGGAATGGTTTTTCCTGTAAATTTATTAATATGCCAGTGGTCAATGATTATTTTGAAAATAAGCTTATACAAAAACTTGGTTTCTTAGGGAGGTTTTTACTTAAGCACTCCAATCTTGATAGATTACCAATATCAATGAAAAGTAATTTTTATATTGTCGCAAAGAAATTAACACATAGAGTATAATTATTAATTATGTATAAAAAGAATATTCTTGTTCTAAATTACGAATTTCCTCCACTTGGAGGGGGAGCAAGTCCAATAAGTTATGATATTGCCAAGGGTTATGTAGGAAAAGGGTTTAAAGTTGATGTGGTAACTATGGGATTTAAAGATCTTCCAAAATTTGAGACCAGAGAGGGTATTAATATTTATAGGATAAAATGTCTTAGGTCTAAGAAGGAGATTTGTTATACATTTGAACAATTAACATTCATAATCTCGGCTATCTTCTTTTTTTATAAGCATTTGAAAAATAAAAAATATTATCTAAATCATACACATTTTCTTATTCCAACAGGAGTGGTCGCTTTGTTTCTTAATAAGTTTTATAATTTAGATTATATAATTACTAGTCATGGGAGTGATGTTTTAGGATATAATCCGAGGTTCAAATATTTATATCCTTTTGTTTATCCTTTTTGGAAAAAAATTATTAAGAATGCAAGATTTGTTGTAACTCCATCCAAATTTCTTCAGGGTAAAATAAAAGAAAAATTTTGTACAGATAACCTAGTTGTTATTCCAAATGGGATTGATAAAAAAAACTTCTTCCCGATGAAGAAGAAAAATCAGATCCTTATAGTTGCCAGATTATTTGAAAACAAGGGAGTTCAGGATATTTTAGATGCTTTAGTAGGGGTTGATCTTAAAGATTGGAAAGTTAAAATTGTAGGAAAAGGCCCATATGAAGAGTTTCTTAAAAATAAAACCAAAGAGAATGGACTTTCGGGAAAAGTTGATTTTTTGGGATGGATTGACAACAAAAGTGCAAGAATGAGAAGACTTTATGGTAAGGCTAAAATATTTGTAAGTGCAAGTTGGTTTGAAAATATGAGTATGGTTATTTTAGAAGCGTCTGCCTCTGGATGTAAGGTTATTGCTTCTAATGTAGGGGGAAACCCAGAGATTGTTAAAAAAGAGAATCTTTTTGAGGTTAGAAATCTTGAAGATTTAAAGAAGAAAATAGAAAATTCTATAACAGAAGATTTTAAATATGAAAAACTAAATCCAAAGTTCGATTTAAAGTATGTGATTAAAAAATATAACAATATAATTAAATGAAAATACTTATAGATGGTAGAGCTTTTATTAAAGAAGGATCAAGTATCTCCGTATACCTTTTTAATCTATGTCGTTCTATTTTTAAAGGAAAGAAGATTGATTATATTTTAGTTGTTAATAATAAAAAATATGTTGAAGAATTTAAAAATAACAAGAATGTAAAGGTTATTTTTTCAAAGATAAGAAATAACTTGCTTTGGGATAATGTTGTCATTCCATTCTTTAGCTTAAAAAACGAATGTGATATCATTTTTTATCCTAAAGGATCATCTTGTATGTATAAAATTCCTGGGAAGAAAATTGTTGTAACTGTTCATGGAATGATATACAAAAAAGAACCTAAAGTTCATGGATTTTGGGAAAATATTTACTGGAGAATAGTTGGAAGAATTTCCTCAATAGTGGCAAACAAAATAATAGTAGTATCAAAGAGCGATAAAAAAGATCTACTTTCAGAAGGATATTCCAGTAAGAAAATGATAGTTATACCTATAGGATTTAATGAAAATTTCTCTAATAAATTTTCTGTCGAAAGAAGAAAGAAAGTTTTAAGAGAGTATAACATATTGAATTCCCAATATATCATTCAATTAGGTCATATAACTAAAAAGAAGAATCAATTATTTTCTCTGAATCTTTTTAATAATATAATCAAACAATTTCCAGGAACCAAATTAGTTTTTGTTGGTGATATATCTGCAGATTCTGGATATTTTTTAAAATTGAAAAGTTTTATTAAAGATAAAATGTTGGATAACTCAGTTATATTTACAGGGGTGATAAATCAAAATGAAGAATTTGATAAAATACCAATATTACTTCAAAATGCATCGGCTTTTCTTTTTCCTTCTATTTATGAAGGATTCGGGATACCTCCTATTGAAGCAATGGCATCTGGGACTTATGTTTTGGCTTCAAATAGGGGTTCACTCCCAGAAGTTTTGGGAAAAGACTTAGTTCTTGATTTGGATTTTAAATTATGGGAGAAAACTTTGATGAAAATTTTGAAGCAATCAAAATACTTATCTGTTTTAAAGAAAAGACAAAACCAGGTGATAAAAAAGTATGATTGGAGTAAAATAGCCGAGAGGTATATTTTTGTCTTTGAAAATTTATGAAGAAAATTAGAATAATTACATATCATAATGTTATAAATAATGGAGCTTTTCTTCAAGTATATGGCTTATATGCGTATCTCAAAAAGAAATTAATAAAATGTGATGTAAAAATTTTGAATTATAAAGCACCGGCATTGTTAGTTTATGATTTTCTAAAAATTTTTAAACTTGAAAAGAAGAAAAAATTTTTTAATCTGAGGAGATATTTTATATTTAGAAAATTTTTTCAAGAAAACACTTTTATTCTTGATAAATCTCTTCCCTTATCTTTCGGTTATGACGATCTTGTAAGAAAGATAAATAAAAAAAAATATAATTTGTTATTAGTAGGGAGTGACTCAATATGGAAATTGTCTGACAATTTATTTCTGCCTAGATTTCCCAATATTTATTGGTTATCCGAAAAATTAAAAACACATAAAGTGTCTTATGCAGCTTCTGCCTATCAGTATGATCCTTTAATTCTAGAAAAAAGAAGAGAAGAATTAAAAGGAACTTTGCAATCTTACGACTTAATAAGTGTTAGGGATATTAGTACAAAAAGATTAGTGGAAAATTTGGGAATAAAGAATGTATATAAAATTCCAGATCCGGCCTTTTTATATGAAATAAAAAGAACAAAAGTTCTCGAAAAACTTAAAAAATTAGGGGTAAAAAAGAATAAACCCATTTTTGCCCTATTATCGACTCAGAACAATGCTAAAATTAAAGGAATAGTTGATTTTTTCAGACAAAAAAATTATCAAATAATTGGATTGAGTATGTATTCAGATTTGGTAGATTTTAATTTAGGAGACGAACTTGATCCTTTTGAATGGGCAGAGATATTCTCTTTCGTGACTTTTTGTGTAACCGATCGTTTTCATGGAGCGATCTTTTGTATAAAAAATTTTACTCCATTCATTGCTATTGAAACAAAAGGGGTGACAAAGGAAAGAAGTAAAAAGTATCAGCTAATAAAAGATTTCTCTCTTTATGATTGTTATCTTGATCTGAATGAGGAGAATTATGAGAACAAGGATTTTCAAGTTAAATATCAAAAGGTTATGAAAAATTGGGAAAATATTTCTAAAGTTAAAATTAGGATGAGTTTGAAAGAATTTAAGAAAATATCAGATAATTATTGTAATTTAATTAAGAGTATTATTTATGAAAAAAACGATAAAAAATAACTTTATTTATTTGAGCTTTTTCAGCTTGTATTCTAGAACATGGTCCGATGAAAGCTTGAAAAGTAGAATTCTTAAGAAGGGACATTTTTTAGACAAATTGAACTCAGAGAACAAGAAAAATATAATTCTTGTTAGACAAATAGGTTTATTATTGAACGAATATTTTAGAAGAGGCCTTTTTGTAGATGAAAGTATAAGATGGGTTTGGGATATTTACAAGATCTTTCATGTGGGAAATGTTCTAAAGCATGAAAACTCAAAAAATAATCTTTCGAATAAAGCTTCAGAAATAGAGAAATTAATAAAAGAGAGGAGAAGTATCAGAAAATGGCAAAACAAGAAAGTTAATGTAAATTTAGTTATAAAGGCAATTGATAAAGCAAAATGGGCTCCTGTATCTTGTAATAGACAAGCTTGGAAATTTATTTTATTGACAAAACAAGAAGATATTAATTTTATAAAAAATCTTACAAATCAAACCTTTTTTACAAATTCTAAGATTCTTGTACTAGCTCTTGCTAATTCGGAAAGCTATACAAAAGGGGAAGGGTGTTATATGTATCTTGATATGGGGGCCATTATCCAAAATATGCTTTTACTATTATACTCATATAATATAGGTTCTTGTTGGATGGGATTTAAGAACACGGAAACTGATGGGAAAGTTCTAAAAGAATTTTATAATAAATTTAAAATAGATAAAAAATATATTTTAGTGAGTTTTATTCCTTTGGGCTTGATATCAAATATCCCAATTGCTCCTAGCAGAAAAGAAACCACCGAAATAGTGGAGGTAAGATAAAATGTTCTCTTTGAAAGAAATATTTGAAAATCTAAAAGGAAGAAAAGTTTTGAAAGAAACGATTTGGTCTTTTCTATCGAAGGGGATTAGTATGCTACTATTCGTTATATTGAATGTAATATTAGCAAGGTCTTTGGAGGTTGAGGAATTTGGACTTTGGACCATTTTTTTTTCTGTTATGACTATTGTATTTAGTATAACTAATTTAGGAGTTAACGACTCTACAAGAAGATTTGTAGCTCAGTATAATAAAGAAGAATTGTTAAAAAATGTCATAAAATCATCTTTAAAACTTAGACTTTTATTCAGTCTGGTAGGAACTGTACTCTTTCTTGCGTTTTATAGACAAATAGCTGTCTTTTTAAATAGATTGGAGCTTCAGGAGTTATTTTTATGCGGGTTGCCTTTGATATTTTTGTCTAATTTTGTTGAGTATTTTAAATCCGTGTTTATGGGTTTACATATGATAAAATACAATTTTTTTCTAAATTTAACCGAATATATGCTAAAATTAATATTAGTTCTTGTATTTTTTCTTCATGCAAATTCTATAACTTCAATAATAAATTCCTTCATTGTATCGTTGGGAATCGGTGTAGGGTTGGGTTTCTGCCTATTATCCTCTAGGTTTCAGAAAAAAACGGGTAAGAATAAGGAAAGGTTTGAAATCAAGATTTTAAAATATAGTCTACCATTTATAGTAATAAATATAGGATTTCTTACATTGACAGAAATTAGCTCTGTTATGATAGGAATGTATTCTTCTAACACGGAAGTGGGAATATATGGAGTAGCAAAAAATCTTGTAGTAAAACTTGTGCATATATCTTTAGCAATTGCTGCAGGAACAATGCCAATATTTGCAAAACTTAATGAAGATAACAAAACTGAATTAAAGAAATTTTTCTATAAAATTCTTCGATACAATATGTTGCTTTATTTGTTGATATCTTTAGTATTAATCTTTTCTTCACCATATTTTATTCCTATCCTTTTTGGTAAAGAATATGAATTATCTGTTTTACCATTACAAATTTTAACTATTTATTTGTTTGGATATTCTGTTTCTGTTATTCTAAGTACTTTTTTGGACTATATTGGAAAGGCAAAAATTCGTGCAATTAATATCCTTTTAACAATAGTTATAAACATTATATTAAACATTATTCTTATTCCTAGGTATGGAGCTATTGGGGCTGCTATTGCAACATCTTCTTCTTATCTTCCTTATGTTGTAATTAACTATTTTGAAGTTAGAAGGATTCTTAAATAATTACAATTTTGATTTCAATTTTCTAACATATTTTTTTTGTAGTAATAAATATCAACATTTGTTTCATCTACTCCGCTTCCATGGAGCTTAATAAATCTTTCCTCTACAAAATTATATATCTCCGGTTTTATATGTCTTTCAACTTTATCAACTTCCCATATAATCCATCCAGAATCGTATGATGAAATAGCTTTATAAAATTCACTAAAAGTGTATTCTTGTCTCCAGGCCATTTTATAAATATCAGTAGTATTTATTTCTTTTATATAATAGTATCTTAAAGAATTTGAAATTATAAGTTCACCCTTTTGATAATTATCTTTAACAGTAGAGTATGTTTCCTCTAAAGAAGGATAGAGCGAATAATTAAAATAATTATTTAATGGATTAATAGAAGAAAAAATTGCCGAGATAGAGAATAGCATTATCATCAAAAAGGAAAATATTTTCTTTTTGAATAGACCAGTTATTAAATAAAGAGATAGACATGAAACGATAAAGCTGAATGGTATTAAAAAAGATATATACCTAGAGTCTATAAAAAGGCCTGTCTTGATAAATCTTGTGTACATTAACAAAGATCCAAGTGTTAGAATCCCAAGAAAAATAATCTTTGAAGTTAGTTTTGAATTTGGATTTTTTATGAGAGAAACAATTGAGCCGATAGCTAAGGATATAGAAAAGAATGCCGAAAAAGGATAGCCTAATAAATATTCTTTGTACTCTATTCGATGGTCTACTTCTCCGAGATCGATAACACCATAAATAATCTTTTCTAAAAGGATAGGGAAAATTAGAAATCCTATAAATACGAAAAAAGAGACTAAAATTAAGGCATAAAGATATTTTTTTTCTTTTTGTGTGATGAATTGGATAAATAAGAAAAATATTAAAAATGGAATCAATATTAATGACACAACATGAAGCTCCAAACATAGGAGAAAAAGAATTCCTCCCCAAAACATGTAAATATAGTTAAAATTAAAAATTTTAAACAACTTTGTCAGGAGTTTATTTTTAGTTTTTAGCATATTCTTACCAATAATTGCCTTATAGAAAAAGTAAGTAGTTAGCATGAATAATGGTATTAATAATGAATACATTCGAGGAAATCTTGACCAAATAATCATTTGAGGATTTATAGCAAACAGAAATGAAGAAAGAAGAGAAAAATTTCTATCAGGTATGAAAATCTTTGAAATTAAATAAATAGTTAATATCCCCATAATTCCAAATAATGCTCCAGGAAGCCGTGTTGTAAATTCATTAACGCCAAGGAGTTTGTATGAACATGCTATTGTTAATGTATATGGCCAAGCCCGTGTATAGTTGCAATATTCATCATCCTCAAGGCAAGAGGTGTTTTTCCCTGAAGTGTTGAGAACCCAATCCCATTTATAAAAATCACCTTCATTTAAAAAATTATATGCAGAGTCTACTACAAAGAGTTCATCATCACGCATATCATACTTGCCCAAATTGTATAATCTCAAAACAGATCCTATAAAAAGAATCAGCATCAAAATTAGAAAGCGAATTAGGGATTGAATTTTTATATTTTTTAATTTTATTTTCACAATTGATGTTATGTTTTGGTAATTTTTTTTAATAGTATTCTTCTTTATCTCAAAATAATTGGGGGAGGGTTTTTTTATAAATAGAGAAAAAATTATAATATATAGAAAAGAAAAATCAACGTATTGATTTAAATTTTGAAGAGAAAAATGTTCTGTTGAATTGATATCTATTTGTAAATTGATATTTATTAATATTTTTACGATAAGAAGAACAGGGAAAATCAATGTTATTAATTTCCACAAGGTTGTTTTTTTGTGTTTATACACCAGTAAAGATGAAAATACAGTAGAAACTACAAATAAAAGAAATGTAGAATCAACAAAGATGTCAAAATCAATAATTTTTAGGCAATCTATGAAGTATAAAAATAATACAATAAAAAAAACGTTTTTTATTAAAATGGCTACAAATTTTTTGTTCTTTTTAATGAAACTGCTTAATGTCTTCATAATTAATTGCTAAAAGTAAAAAATCTATATGGACCAATTTCTTTCTCAAGTGTGAAATTCTTTTCTAATTTGTGTTGTCTTACCAAGGCTTCTCTGATGCTAGAATCACTATATTGCTTATACTTATTTGGATCAATAATGTTTAATATTATTTGTCCTCTGTCGAATTCAGTAGTTTCCAAATAATCATCAGAAAACATTTGTGCAAAATCCTGATAATCAGGATTTTCATTAAAAGTTATTAAATATTTGATATTATATTTATCCATAGCTTCTTTAAAACCTAATTCTTTGATATCCTTTTTGAAAATCTCATTAGAAAGATAATTAATATCTCCAACTCTGGATATACCAGTTTCGAGTGTTAGAGATGACAAATAACTATCATCTATATATAAATCTCCTTCTTCTGTATTTTTACTTAGGTATTCGGCTGCTTCCTCATAATTGTTTATATGTTTAGAAAGCAAAGTTTTCGTATTTTTTGAACAAAAGATTAAAAGAGATGCAAAACACATGGTTATTATAAAGAGATAGAGAGAGTTTTTTCTGTATATAGAGAAAAGTGTGGATAGAAAAAAGGATGCAAAGAGCATAAAACTTAATATTATAACTTCAGTATAATAGCTATGTGGAAATATGCTTTTGGAGGCGATTATCCAGAAGAAGATTGAGGTTAGGGTGAGACCTATTGTTAATAATTTCGTAGGGTTATTCTTTTTAGTTAGCATTAATGAGTATAGTCCAGCAATTGTAAGAATAAAGATTGGTTTAGTTATGTAGGGAATAAATTGTTGTTTAAACATATATTCATAAAACTCAAAATTGAATAGAAGCCTTTTATCTGTTAAAAAATCCCTTGCTAGGGTTGTGTCAGAAATCGAATTGTATATAAGGTAGATAAATATCACTACAGAAGCAAAAAGGACAAAGGGTGTTAATTTTTGTGAACTTATCCTCCTTAATGATTCTTTAATTGGCTTTTCATATTTATCGAGAATATACGAAAAAGATAGAATTAAAATTATACAGACAATAAGTATTAGTAAGCTTTGGTAGAGCGTATTTCTTAAGGTTGGTATTGAAAATTTGGTGGAGACATATACTAATCCAGCAAATAAATAGAATAAGCTAAGATTAAAGAACATTTTAACATAATTTTTGTTTTTTATTAGAGTAATAAATATTGTGATAGGTAATACCCATACCAAGAAAGATACTTTTGCCGAGATAGCAATTCCTGCTATAAGTCCGGACAAGATTAATGGTACTAGAGACTTTTCTTGATCATAATATGCCGTAAAAAAATAAAGAGTTAAAAGTAAGAGCATAAAATTTATTCCATCGTAGACAGTTACAAACGAGGCAAGAGCTATAACAGAATTTGTTGCAAGAAGAACTGTTGCTATTATCGAAAAAATATTACTGCCCCATTTTCTTATCAAAAGAAATGCAAAAATTAAAGTCATTAAACCAACAGTATGGGTAATTATTCTTGTTATCATTTCTATTGGGATATTTGGGAAAAGATAAAATGCGGATGCTAGCGACCACTCTAAAATGGGAAGCTGAGGTAATTTCTCCATTATCCCATCTGGATTATTAATAGGGTCCGAAAGATATTTGAGTTGATACCATGTAAAATCTCTATTCTCTACCATGTATTTGGCTGGCTCTACATAAGAGTTGTATTTCATCGAATGTTCACCTGTGAAATCATTGCTGAAGAAAGGACTCTTTATTAATGTAAATATTATTAAGATGAATAATAAAGTAAAATTTGCATATTTATTTTTCAAATCAAATAATTTTTGATTATTTATATGTTTTCTATATATCCATAGCAAGATGGATGCAGAGGAAAGGAAAAGGATATTTGTATAAAAGTCTAGATCGCTTAGGGAAAAAGAACTTGCTGATATAATGTTAAATGATAGATTAATATTTGTTACACGAAATGTTTCTAGTATAAATAGAAGAAAAAAAATGAGTTTTACCGTTTTTTTTATTTTCTCTCCCTTCTGACTTATCTCATACTTAATCTCCCAAAATATGGTTAATGAGAGAATAAGTAAGCAAAAAGAATACTTAAATTCTATGAAGAGATTGAGATTTACTACTTGTAATAAGTGTAACAGCATTAAGATGGATAACACAGAAGATACATTTAAGAAGAATATTGCAACATATCTACGAGTTCCTTTTAAAAATTTATTAATTTCTTCCATATAGGATCTCTTTGTATATGCAAATTAATTTCCTTAATGTTTTCAGAATTTCCTACTATTGCTATTGAAAGAGGAGTAATAGGATATAGAGCAGCAAATCTTTTAATCTCCTTAAAGGGATATTCATATCCTATCCTTAATTCGTAGATATCTCCTTGAAAATAATTATAAAATGTTTTTTCATAATACTCTGAAAGGAGGAGGGTAGAATCGGACTTTGGTTTGTACTTATTCATATAATACGAATAAATATCTACACTATTCCTAATATTCTTGGGGATCTCTCTTTCAAGCTCTATTCTGTATATTTCTTGCCCTAATGATATATTCTCCTGTGTTAAATCTTTTTCTAGTTGTGTATTTATTCTATGTCTGAGGTTCTGCAGGTTTTCATAATCGTCAAAAAGGTTATAGGGAGATATAATTACCTGTCTTCCAACTCTATACCCATCTACGATTAGTTCAATAAAGCCGTTTTCCAAATATTTAGATTTCTCATACGTAGCTACTAATTCATGAGATGTATTATAGAAGGAATCTCCAATGGGGAAAAAACATTTATATGTATAGATTTTTTCATTATATACTTCGTCAATTCTTAACTCAAGTGAATATATGTTTTGTATAATCCTAATGTTATTGTATTTAAAAAGTAGTTGTGTGTCGAGAGGAATAGAACCCTCTTCCTTTCTTGGTTGCCATTTAATATAAAAAGAAAGGATATTGGAATCTTTAATAGAATAGTCCCTGATAATAGAATATCGATCCTCTTCAAAATCAAAGGATGTGATTTCATAATCCCAAATATCTGAAACATCTCTAATATCAATAATCTCAGGGAGAAGAGATACGCCCTCTCCTTCAATAGAGACTGTAATATAGGGATTTCTTATCGGTAGTACAGGATCATATATTAAACCTGTTAATCCTTTTGTTTGCACAGTTTCTTCTCGAAGGTATACAGAAGCTCTTTCTTTATTTAAAATATCTTCATTTGAAAAATTTATATTCTTATTATAACCGAATGGATAAAAATAAAAGTAAAAAAAGAAAAATAACAAGCCTAACGGAATTATAATAGTTATAAGGAAACCCCGAGGATTTTCTCTCTTTAGTTCTCTGTACTCACTAATAGGGTAAATATATTCTAGTATTTTTTTAAATTCCATCTTTTGGATCGGTTATATAAGTAGGAACCATTATACTCATCCCATGGTTTACTAACAAGTTTAGTATTATTTGCCATCCTCTACTATTACAAATATAATCTATAGAAATGTCCAATTATATAGAGTTATTATTACAATTTATAAGTACTGATTTCAAATTAAGATATAAGAATTCCTATCTAGGTATTATATGGATCATACTTAAACCATTAGCTATGTTTGGTGTAATCTATTTAATATGGTCAAACATCTTTAAGATGGATGAATCATATAAAATGGGATTACTTCTAGGTATCATTATCATGAATACCTTTAGTGAAGCAGTATTAATGGGTTTAACATCATTAATGAGTAAGGCAGGGATAATTCTTAAGATAAAGTTTCCTAGGGAAGTGGTTGTATTTAGTGCAGTGAGCATATCTTTCATAGATTTCTTCTTTAATATGATTGTTTTTGTAATATTTAGTATATTTACTCCAATTAATACAACAATTATTGGTTTCCTATTATTCCTCCTATGTATCCTGTGCATATTCATCCTTACCTTGGGGTTAGGCCAATTCCTTAGTGTCATATATATTAAACTTCGTGACATTCATAACCTTATGATAGTGATTTTACAATTAATATTTTGGATGACTCCAGTATATTACACATTAGAAATGCTACCAGAAAGATTACAGAAGTATATAAGATTGAATCCACTCACTTTAATAGTCACATATGCAAGAAAAGGATTAATAAACGGAAACGAAGTTAGGTTAGAAGATTTCTATCAAATAGGAGTAGTATTCTTAATTTGTCTTTTAGTTTTTGTTCTGGGGAACATATTCTTTAAAAGAAGGGTTTCTAAAATAGCTGAATATTTTTAAAATGGATAACGAACCAATAATACACATAAGTAATGTTAAAAAGTCATTCTTCTTGCCACATGAGAAACATGATACTTTCATAGAGTATGCAACTAAACCGTGGAAGATATTCAAAAAAGCAGGGGAACAGTATGAGGTACTAAAAGATATAGATTTAAAGATATATCCAGGAGAATTTGTAGGTATTATGGGAAGAAATGGTTCTGGTAAATCGACATTACTAAAAATAATGGCAGGTATATATGAACCCACAAGCGGTAAGGTTAAGATTAGGGGAAATATGGTTCCTTTCTTAGAATTAGGAGTGGGTTTTAACTTTGAACTTACAGGAAGAGAAAATGTATATCTAAATGGAATAATTCTTGGTATGAAAAAGAATTTGTTAGAAAAGAAGTACGAAGAAATTGTTGAATTTGCCGAATTAGGAAAGTTCATGGATGTACCTATGAAAAATTTTTCTTCTGGGATGCAGGTTAGGTTGGCATTCTCCATCGCCATAACCCGCGCGGCGTGCTCGCTGGCGACGCTGTGGAGCAGGCAGGTGTACACCTGCAGGTGCAGCCACTGCTGCGCCAGCGCGGCGATCATACGGTCGTCGGCCGGCTCGATGATCTCGGGCGGCTCGCCATTCCCGACAAACATTCCGGGATCAAACGGCAGCAGCCGCCGGACCTTAGTCTCCTGCGTCAAGGTGCTCACAAACCGGTTGCTCGCGATCCATGCTTCGTCATACCGGCCGGCGAGAAACCCGTCCATCGCAAAACGCGAGAGCGCGGCGGTTTCTTTGGACGTCGGATGCGCAGCGACTGCCAAAGGCGACATGCAGGGCGCGAGTTCCGCCTTCAGCGCGGCAAAGCCCTTGTGCCCGGCATAGAGCGCCTCCAGCCGTGCGCCGCGCACCTCGGCCTGCTCGCGCGTCCAGCGCCGCACCTCGCGGATCACCGAGCTGTTGAACGCGCCACAGAGCCCGCGATGGGCGCTCATCACCATCAGCAGGATGCGGCTGCCCTGCGCGGGCGGCGCGGCGCACACGCGGTGGCGGGCGGCGTCCAAGCTGCGCAACGTGGGCAGCAGTCGGCGCACTATTTCGGCAAAGGGCTCGGGCTGGCGCAATTCCATCTGCGCCCGGTGCAGGTGCGAGGCGGCCACCATCTTCATG
>CAZAQC010000004.1:0-37365 GCA_964487525.1 uncultured Candidatus Saccharibacteria bacterium
GGTTTAGTAAAAACCATAAAAGCACCAAAAAGAACAAGTACCAAACCCGTCACTAATATATACTTGTCTATTGGTATTGCAGTATTAACAGTTGATGGGTCAAGTATTGCCTTACCAATTTGAAAGGTCGCTGATTCTGGTCTTGTATTTAAAACATTTTGTGGAGGACTTCCATCCTTGTACATCAATGTATCAAAAACTGTATCACCTTCACCATATTTCCAATCAAGGACAGTTTCTCCTTCTTTTAATACATCAAATGTTAATCTAGCAAAAACATCTGGCTTCTCTCCAGTTTTATACAGTGTACTGGCTCCTGATTGTGTAAAACCAGTAAGTAATACAACCCCATTTTCATTATCTAATGAGGACTCATCTTCAGGATACTGTGAAAACAAACTATTATTTCTTTCAGCTCTCTTAAGTTGCAAAACTCTTGGATCAAAAAGAACTACAAATTTTGCTGATGTTAATTTTTCTCCTCCAGAATCTAATAGTATATCAACTACAAATCCTTGATTTTTGTTTAAAACAGTTCCTCCCTTAGGAAAGAATGAAAAACTAGGCTCAGAAGCATTTACTATGGTCCTACCAAAAAAGAGAGTAAAAAATAGTACAATGAATAATGTTTTAAGTATTTTTTTTGTATTTATCACTCTAAATATATTATCATAAAAGTATCTTAATTCAGAATAACAAATTATATGGACAGTTTAAAGCTACTATTCCTAACTGTTACACAAGGTATTACAGAACTTCTTCCTATATCTAGCTCTGGGCATATTCTTCTTTTTGGAAGTGTAATGAATATATCAGTAACTACGGTCTTTTTAACAACCCTACACATAGGGACAACATTAGCCCTTATTTTGTTTTTTAGAAAAACTCTTTTTAAAAATTTTCTATCCAAGAATAATAGAATATTTTTACTTAAAATACTGGTTGGTAGTATTCCGGCAGTAATCGTTGGAATTTTTTTTGAAGATTACATCAGTAATAAATTAAGAGCCCCTTTCATAACTGCTCTTTCCTTGATTGTATGGGGAATTGTCATGATAGTAATAGATAGGTCAAAGAAGAATAAAGGTATAGATATGGAGAGTATTACATTTAAGAAATCTCTTGGTATAGGAATGGCCCAAGCAGTGGCTTTAATACCTGGAACTTCACGATCAGGAATCACATCTATAGCGGGAATACTTTTTGGATTAGACAAATACTCTGCATTACAATTTAGTTTTCTACTTGGAATCCCTATTCTTCTTGGTAGTTCTGTTTGGAGTCTAGGAAAAGAATTAGTAAAGAATAATGATGTCTTAGCAGTAATTGGAGTTAATGATGTATGGAGTATATTAATAATTATCTTGGTACCATTAATTGTTGGTTACCTTACTTTAATGATTATAGAGAAATTTAAGAAAAAGAACTGGCTAACAGTATTTGGTATATACAGAATAGTAATTGGATTGGCTATTCTTTTGTTACAGTATTGGTCTTAAATCTACTCCAGTCATATTCGCAGGAATTTCCATCCCTATCAATCCTAATGCTGTTGGAGCTACGTCCGCTAATAACCCTGTTGGCCTAGCTTTAGATCCTGTACCTATCTCCATTGTTGGAACTCCAGACTTAGACTCTATTTCATTCATATTTGTTAATATGGTTAGAGGAACTGGATTATTCGTATGAGCAATATCTACCTGCTTAGTTTCTCTATTTATCATAGTCTCACAATTTCCATGATCTGCAGTTATGATTACAGCACCACCTGCTGCCAAACTTTCTTTAGTTATTTCTGCAACACATGAATCTACTATTTCGTTTGCTCTTACAGTAGCTTTAAAATCTCCTGTATGACCTAGCATATCAGGATTAGCAAAGTTAAGAAGAATAAAATCATATGGTGTTTTAGACATATCTTTAATTCTATGTACAACTTCATCGGTAATAGTATTTGCACTCATTTCTGGCACAGTAACGTAATCTTCAACTCTGGGAGATGGAATATTGAAAAAGACCTCTCCTGGATGGGGTTGTTCAGTACCTCCATTAAAAAAGTACGTTACATGCATAAATTTCTCTGTCTCAGAAACATGTAATTGTGTCTTTCCATTATCTGCAAGACACTCTGAAAGTGACTTCTTAATGGGAAGTGGTGGGAATATTACATTTGCAGGTAAGTTCTCCTCATATCCTGTCATAGTTGCAAAATATACATTCTGAGGATAATTTCTTCTACTAAAGTGAGTAAAATCTTTCACTACAAAAGCTTTTGTTAATTGCCTAGCCCTGTCTTCTCTGAAATTCCAAAAAAGAATTGCATCACCCGTTTTTACGGGACCTACAGGCAGTCCCTGTTCATCAACACAAACTCTTGGTTTGAAGTATTGGTCATCTTCTCCATTTTGATATGCTTTTTGTACTGCATCAACAGGGTCAACAAACGATTCTTCAGAAAGACCCACCATTACATCGTATGCTAATTTTGTTCTTTCCCATCTACTATCCCTATCCATACCATAGAATCTACCTTGCATAGAAGCTATTTTTCCAATTCCCAATTCTTTCAACTTCATCTTTAATTTACTTACATACAAATATCCTTCTTTAGGTGTTGTATCTCTCCCATCTAAAATAATATGAACATATGGATCTATACCACTTACTTTGCAAAGATCTAAGAGAGAGAAAAGATGTTTGATATGTCCATGCACACCTGCAGGACTTAGTACTCCAACTAAATGTAATTTTGTTCTTCTCTTTCTTAAAACAGCAATCATTTCCTTTATGACAGCATTAGAAGACAACTCATCTGCTCCAATTGCATCATTTATTCTTGGTAACGTTTGATATACCACCTGGCCAGCTCCCAAATTAAGATGTCCTACCTCTGAATTTCCTGATTCTTCATCTGGAAGACCTACATGTGTTCCTGAAGCATGTACAAGCGTTGATCTACCATATGTCCATGCAGTATCTAAAAATGGCGTATTTGCAGCTAATACAGCATTCCCTTCTTTGTCTGGATATACTCCAAATCCATCGAGAATTATTAATGTGACAAATTTCCTCACATCTAATAGATTTTCAAAGGTTCTTTCTTTCTCTGGTTCCTGTTTTTTGAAAAAGTCCATACTCTTGGGTAGTAATTATCTTACAATATACACTATAATATACTGTATGAATGATTTACGCAAAAAAGATATATTAGATCTACAGAAAGATATTATAGATACAATAGAAAGTCTGGATATTGAAAAGAAAAAGGATGATTTAATACTTCTAGAGAATGAAAGTCTACAAGATGATTTCTGGAAGAACACACAGAAGGCACAAGAGACCATGTCAAAGATTTCATACATTAGAGATGAAATAGTTACTTCTGAGAATCTGAAAAAAGATATAGACTCATTGATTGAGCTTTTTAATTCAATCAAGAATGAAACAGAACAGAATGAATTAATTGGAGAATATACCTCTTTGAGGGAGAAGTTAGACAAATTTTCTCTAAGAAAATTCCTTTCTGGTAAATATGATTCTCTAAAAGCGGTTCTAACCATTAATGCTGGACAGGGTGGGACAGAATCAAATGACTGGGTAGAGATGCTCTACAGAATGTATACTATGTATTTTGACAAACAGGGATGGAAATACAACACTACACATATGATTAAGGGTGGAGAAGCAGGTATATCAACAGTAACTATACAGATTGATCAACCTCTTTCTTTTGGGATATTGAAAAAGGAACATGGAGCGCACAGATTAGTTAGGATATCACCTTTCAATGCACAAGGTCTTAGACAAACTACATTTGCAGGAGTTGAAGTTCTTCCAATATTTGAACATATTGATACAAGCCTCGATATTCCCGCAAAAGACATTTCCTTTAAGGCTGTTAGATCTAGTGGACCTGGAGGACAGAGTGTAAACAAGACTTCATCCGCTGTTCAAATACTACATATACCAACAGGATTAGCTGTTCATTCTTCAGACCAAAGGAGTCAAGCTCAAAACAAAGAAAATGCTATGCAAATTTTAAGGGCTAAACTCTGGAGAATTACAGAAGAAAAAAAATTAAAACAGATATCTGAAATTAAAGGAGATTACAAAGTAGCAGGATGGGGAAATCAAATTAGGAACTACATTCTTCATCCGTACAAATTAGTTAAAGATTTAAGAACAAATATTGAATCTAGTGATCCTGAGAGTGTGTTAAATGGAAACATAGATGAGTTCCTTGAAGCTCAGATAAGATTGCAGTAAGATATATGGGTACATAAAATATTTAAAACTGCCAATGCTATTCTTCGACAAAGTAAGTAAAAAATATTGTAACGATATAACAGCATTAGATGATGTAAATTTCAATATAGAGAAAGGTGAATTTTCATTCCTAGTAGGACCTTCTGGAGCTGGTAAGACTACCCTACTTAAGCTTTTGATTAGAGAAGAGTTACCAACATCAGGTAGTATTTTCTTTGAAGATATTGAAGTTCAGAAACTTCCAAGAAAACTTCTTCCAACATATAGACAACGATTAGGAATAGTATTCCAAGATATTAAGCTTCTACCAAGTAAGACATTAGAAGAGAACATTGCTTTTGCATTAGAGATCCTTGGTAAAGAAGACAAAGAAATTAAAGATACATCTGAATATCTTTTAGAACTAGTTAAGCTTCAAGACAGAAGACAGCTATTTCCACAACAGCTATCAGGAGGAGAACAACAAAGAGGAGCCATTGCAAGAGCTCTAGCTAACAATCCAGATCTTCTTGTAGCAGATGAGCCTACAGGCAATCTAGATCCAGATAATGCTATGCAAATTTTGGATATACTAAAAAATATAAATAAAACAGGAACCACAGTTATGGTCATAAGCCATGATAGAGATATTGTTAACCATATGAAAACTCGTGTAATTAGAATGGTAAATGGAAAGATAGTTTCTGATACAAAAGGAGATTATGATTCTGTAGGTAAACCAAAAGAATCAATAATTAGAACAAAGGAAAAAACAGAGGTAAGGAAAGAAGAAAAGAAGGAAGAAAAAAAAGAAGAGAAGAAAAAAGAAAAAAAGAAAGTACATGAGTCTTTGAAAGATTTAAACAAAGAAATAGTCGAAAAGCTTTTAACAGCAAATATTGATAATATTGATTTGGTTTTAAACCTAACAGAAAGAGATTTAGAAAATCTGAAATTAAGTAAAAAAGAGAAAGATACTCTTGAAAAATTTGTTCGTGAATATTTAAATAAATCTAATAAATAAAATGACCAAATCAGATAAGATATTTTCTACAGCTAAAAAGAATATTAAAAGAAACAAATGGTTATCTCTTTCTACTATATTTGTTTCTACAATAGTATTAACAATATCTTCTTTCTTCATAAGTACAGCGATATTTGGACAGAAGGCTGTAGACTATTATGAAAAGAAAGCTCAAGTAATTATCTTCTTTAAAAAGGATACAGAAGAATCAGTAATATTGACTCTTAGAGACAAATTATTTGATCCTGAATTAGTAGAGGGTATTGATTATGTTTCTCAGGAGGATGCACTATTAATATACAAAGATGATTTTGCAGATAGTCCTGATTTAATATCTACAGTTACAGCAGATTCGTTACCACCAAGTTTAGAGATTAGAGCTAAGTCCATAGATTCCCTAATACAACTAATTGAAGATATAAATACAGAGAAAGAGACAAATGCTTACATAGATGAGGTCATGTATTTTAAAGATGTTGTAGATAATCTTAAGACTCTTTCAAGAATTATTGGTATAGGTTCGCTATTAATAATCTCTTCATTACTAATCATCACGTTCTCTCTCATTAGAATAACCATAGGTTTTAATATAAATGCACATAAGGATGAGATACAGATAATGCATCTTGTAGGTAGTACTGATAAGTTCATAAAGCTTCCTTTCATCATAGAAGGTTGTTTCTATGGTCTTGCTGGCGGTTTCTTAGCAGCATCCTTAATAATAATACCTTGGTATATTGTAATCTACTATTCTCAGAATACAGACTTTGCATTTTGGATTAATCAATTGCTTTCTGATTTTGATTTGGGATATTTAAGATATGTAAATATCATTTTTGTACTAGCCTATTACTTCTTACATATGATTGCAGGTGGATTACTTGGTGTAGTAAGTAGTTTTAGTGCTGTAAGAAAGTACTTAGAATAGAATGAATAAAACAAAGATTTTGTTAACAATTTTCATATTTCTTCTATCATCTTTTTCTTTTTTGTATATGGTGGCATATAAGGAGGAGGGAATATATGCACAGGTAACATGTCCGGGAATGGATCAAAATTCTGTTGAATGTAGAGACTACCTACTAAATCAACTTGATATTCTTGAAAAACAAAAAGGAACTATACAAAAGCAATTAAAAGATGAGGAATATCAGCAATTGTCTCTTCAAGAGAAAATTACATATATAAATAACCAGATTTATCAAACAGAAAGGGTTATTAAATCTCTTGAAGTAGAAATAGCAGCAAATGATGTTGAAATTAAATTGCTTGAAAAAGGTATACAAGAGAAAGAAGATAATATCTCCTTGTTAAAACAAGAAATTAGCATATTAGAAAAATCTGTAACAAAAAGAGTTACAGAATCATATAAATATTCATTTGTAGGCCCTCTAGAGCTATTTTTGGATATGCAAAATCTATCTAATATTCTAAGAAAAACTAAGTATCTTGCAATAACTAGATCACAGGATAAAAAATACCTTGAAGAATATGGAGAGAAGGTGAAAGAAATAAAAGAAGAAGGATTAATTTTGTCTGAGAATAAAGCCCAACTACAAATAACCAGAAATTCCATTGAGGAAGAGAAAATAGTATTAGCAGAGAATAGAAAAACTTTGAATATCCAAAAAGTAGAAAGAGAAAACTTGTTAGCCGAATCTAAAATAAAAGAAGCCTCTTTAATTGCTGCATATCAAAAGAATTTACATCAAGCTTCAGAATTGGATAAAGCTATTATTACTTGGATCAATAACAATCCTGGTAATATACAAGACCGAGGACCTGTTACAACTGCAAGTATCATAGGACAGATGGGTAATACCGGATGTTCAAATGGATCACACCTTCATTTTGGATTAAATAGTGGAACATCGTATCCAGATTGGGGTTATTTTTATAGTGATATTAATCCATTTAGTAACGGATACCTTCGACAAGGAGAAAATTCCTTCCTATACTGGGAGTCCGATAATTGGTATTCACCTTTTCTACATGCAGGTTCAGGTGTATTACCTTTGGAAGGAAACTATATTCTCATGACACAAACAGAGCATCAAGGGAACGCTATCGATATGGTTTCATACAGTAGAAATGCCTGGGGCTACAAAAATGAAGGAGCAGCCGTACATCCAATTATGTCTGGGAACTTGAAATCCGGTACAGAAGGAGTCTGTGGTGGTAAATACGCACAAGTAACTCATACAAACGGAATGGTATCTATATATCTCCATTTAAAATAATAACCCCTCTTCCTTCTTTAGTAATAATTTGATAGACTAAATCTATTAAATTATATTATATTTCTAAATGCCTAAAACTAAGAAAAGTTCTACTAAAAAAACTGCACCAAAGAAAGTAGAGATAAAAGAAATATCTAAGAAATTTTCTTCTACTCTTAAAAAGGTTAAACTCCCTAAATTTAAAAATACAGAGAGTATGAAACCTGCTTTAAAGATTGTAGGAATGGTTGCTTTGGTAATCGTTTCTTTTTCTTTAATAGATCTAGCTGTACAGTATTTAAATAATGATTACAGTGTAGCTGTTGTAAATGGTGTCAGAATATCAAAAGGCATATGGCATGACAGATTGGAGAAAGCATATGGTGGTGCTGTAGCTACTCAATTGATTGAGGATCAGATAATTGAGTCTGAAGCTAAGAAAGCAGATGTTTCCGTTTCTAAGGAAGAGATAGATGCAGAGATAGATAAAATAATTGAGAGTATAGGAGGACAAGAAATGTTTGAGTCTGCATTAGTTGCAAACAATATAACATTGGAAGAATTAAGAGATCAGATAGAGATTGATTTACTTTCTACAAAAATATTAAGTCCTTCTCTTGAGTATACAGAGGATGATGTTAAAGAGTTTTTCAATCAATATAGTGATGTAATATTTCCTAATGAAACAGCAGCTTTGGAAGAAGGTGCTAAGTTAGATTTTGAGACATACAAGGATCAGGTAGAGGAAACATATATTCAACAGCAAGTACAAACTAAGAGAACTAGTTGGTTGACAGAGAAGAAAGCAGAGTACAAGATTCAAGATAACTCTACTGGTAAACCTAAGTATGGATTCTTAACTATTACTACAAATATTGTTAACAATATTTTGGAAAAAGTAAGTAAGAGTGAAGAGTAAAGATAATATGTAATAGAAACTAAAAGGAGGTCATATGACCTCCTTTTTTATTTACCGTACTTTATTCTATTCAGGCTCTACCAAACCATATCCTCCCTGTTTTCTTTTGTAAACCATAGATATGTTATTTGTACCTTTGTTCTTAAAAAGAAATTGGTCATACCCTGATAGCTCCATTCTTTCTATAGCCTCAGCCTCTTCTAATACCTCTAGGTTATGTATAACCTTCCTTGTTGCTATCTTTGGTACATAATCAGAATAATCATCTAAATCATTCTCTACCTCATTTGTAAGAGCCTCTAAAGCAGCTTCAGCCTCTAAGATCTTCCATGGTTTCTTTCCCTCCCAATGAGACTTTCTATCACTATACCTATTCAATCTCCTAGTTAATGTATCCATAGCTAAATCTACATTAGCATACATATCAGGACCACTCTGCTCTACTCTAACGGGAGAATCTGGTAGTGTAACATTAATATCTACTCTAAAATCTTCATCTACTCCCCTAGTAAACTTACTTTGCTTAAAGAATACTTCTATAGCTGTAGCATCATTAAGTAATGATTCTTTCTTCATTATTTTTTCTACAACATACTCTTTTAAAGAATCCGTAGGATCCATACCTAAGAACGATATTTGAATATTTTCTTTCGTCATAATCCTATATATTTAATTTATATATACTTAATGATATATTTTTTATGGCATACATATCAAATAATTTTAGGACTATATAATGTAAATGATTCAAAGAGTTAAGATTTAGAGAATTAGATACAAGGATATAGTTATTGCAGAAATAGGCTTGTGTATATATAATAGTTTGTTGTTTAATAATCCGCGATAGCTCAATGGTAGAGCAAACGACTGTTAATCGTTCGGTTCCAGGTTCGAGTCCTGGTCGCGGAGTTTTTAAGCGTCTATACTTCCATCATCAAAATGTTCAACCTTTAATACTAGATTGGGTTTAACACCTGCTATTGCAGGTAATAAGTGATTCAAGAATTGTTCAGAAGTCATTCTGAATTTCCTTCCTTTTGCAGATATTTTTACCCAATCTTGTTTATCTTTATAATACTTCTCTGTAAAATTCTTTGTCCCCATATATATTACATATGTGTCATTCTTAAGGTTCATGTTTAAAATACTTTGAAAAATTATCCTTATTAATTATATCTCAAGTAGATGACCTACCCCCATGATATAATTAATATATATGAATACCAAAACAATAACAGGACAAATATATACTAAAGCAATGGAATTACTTGAAAAATATCCTGAAGGTTTACATTGGTCAGAATTAATCTTACAAATTAGAAAATCATACCCTACATTTCATCCTAAAACAGTTAATGGTTGTATATGGAAACTTGTAGAAAAATTTCCTGATCATGTATATAAACCAGAGAAAGGACTCTTCCGTTTACTAAAGTATAAATCAAGTTAATTCCCGAAATGTATTTCTAACCCCCTTCTTGCCTATATAATAATAATATGTAATCATACTTATTATTTCTACATATTAAATACTATGAAAGAAAACATTTTAGAAAAGATAAAAGAAAGTATTTTTGAAATTTCTGAAAAGAATGAAGCAATTATCAAGCTTGCAGAATTAAGAAAAAATGTAACTGAAACATTGGATGAATATATTAATAAGTTCTTAGAAGAGAAACAAATTGTTAAACGAATTAAGTATCCTAAGATAAAATTCAATTTGAAATATTTACTTAGTGTTCCATTTATATATTCCATGATTATTCCTACAGTAATACTTCATCTATTTGTTCAGATATATCAGCAGGTTTGCTTTAGATTATATGGTATTCCAACAGTGAACCAAAATGAATATCTTGTGTATGACAGACAATTACTAAGTTTGTTAAATCCTATTGAGAAATTCAATTGTATATATTGTAGCTATGTGAATAATATATTTAGATTCAGCACAGAGATTGGTGCTAGAACTGAAAGATATTGGTGCCCTATTAAATATTACAGAAGAATGGATCATGAACACTCTCAATATGACAAATTCGTAAAAGATGCTGATTCCAGAGGAGAAATACAAGAGAAATGGGAAGAGCTTAGAGATTTTTCTGATTTAGAAGAAAAATAGAAAATTGACTCAGGTATATTTTTAATATAGCATTAAGATATGACAAAGAATCCTTTTCTGAATTCATTTGCTGCTAGCGTATATATTGTATTGGTTGTCTCTTTACTAAACTTTACAACCATGAGCGAATCTACTCCTGATTCAGACTCTGCTTCTATAATTATCCCAATAATGATAATCTCACTATTCACTCTCTCTGCCGCTGTAATGGCATATGTGTTTTGTTATCAACCATTAATGTTGTATCTAGATGGGAAAAAGGAACAAGCAGTAAAACTCTTTTTACAAACATTGGGAATTTTTGGTTGTATGACTCTATTAGGATTTGGACTATTTATTGCAGGAGTTTTTTCCTAATTCTTTGTAAGGTTTTTTTTATAATTTCCAATATACTTAAACACACATATTTGCTATCATTATTCTTAATGAAACTACACAAAAAGATAAAAAAATATCACATACTGTTTTCAATCGCTACCCTACTATCCCTTTTTACCCTATTCTTTTTCTTTAGTAATATCCATCTTAAAAATCTTTTTAATGAAAAACCATCTGATGTTGTAGTAGCAAACATATCAACCATAGAGGCACAAATATATTGGAAAACTGGAATAGATGAAATAAATACAATATCTTTTAAGAAATCATCCGATACAGGACTCTTTTCTGAAATAGAAGGCTTTTCATCTTACACAGACAGTATTTCTAAAGAAAGAATCAATGTTGTTCAATTAGGAGATCTCGAACCAAATACTGAGTATACATTTAGAATAGAGTCAGAAAAGAAGATGTGGGATTCGTATACATTTAAGACTAAAGATATAGCAGAGGAAGTCTTTTTACCAAATATTGTAACAGGAAAAGATAATGATCAATCCTTTGTTCTTGTAGATATTGAAGGTGACAAGTATATGCTAAATACACAGTATCACGGTACATGGGCATTTGATTCTCAAAACAAGGAATATGATGTTTCAACCTATGCTAATTACATTTCTGAAACAGAGTTGCAAAGTAGACTATTAAATTTATTAGGTTCTCCTGTATATGCACAAGCTGGAGCTAACTGTAAAACTAATGTAAAGATTAATACAGGATCAACTACTCCAAGCAAAGCTACTGTTGTTGATATCCTAAATAGATGGGTAAGTAGCTGTAAATTGGGAGGCTATCCAGATGAGTGCTATGAAGATATATACTGTAGAGCTTTAAAGGCGGGTGTGAATCCAGCATTTGCCATAACAATTTGGTCTAATGAATCAGGTGGAAGTAATTATGCAAACAATTCTCAAGTTGAAGATTTTGGTATTCATGGACTATCCTCTGTTCCAGTAGCGAATTTTGATAAACAAGCAGATCATTTTCTAAATAATATTGCTTCCAATTCTTCCTCATACATATCTGGATGTACTGGAGGAAATCAAATGTATAGTTGGGGAGCAAAATTCTTAACAGGTGGTTGTACAAGCGCCTCAAGTTTAGATAGTGGGCAAAAATATATGACTGGGATATCAGAGGTATATAGTTGGTATACAAATACTCCATTAACATGGCCATTTACAATATCTGCCTCATCCTCATGTGACTATTCATCTTCCACTACCAATACAACATATAATTCATGCTCAGCAAAAGGAACCCCAACATCTGCACCTTCAGATACTCCAGGATCAACTGGCACAAGAGATTACATGATAGTTTCTGGAACTGGTGTTACTGCAAAAGACAGAAACTGTAAAGATCCTGATGGCTGTATATGTCTCTATGGATATTCAAATAGTAGGGCCTCTGCAACCCTTAATATAGATAATGGATATACATGTACTGTAGACCAAAAGGTTGTAAAAACATCGGCTACTGCCGCCTCCACTTCCACGACTACTGATAAACCTGCAAAGAAATCAGACGGTATAAAAGACTACATGATAGTTTCTGGTACTGGGGTCACTGCAAAAGACAGAGCATGCATAGATCCAGATGGTTGTATATGTCTTTATGGATATTCAAATAGTAGGGCCTCAGCGACATTAACAATAAAGTATGGGTATACCTGTACTGTTGATAAAAAGGTCATATTAACTCCGGAAAAAATTTGTTGCTACTCAAATAATTCCCTTACCTTTGTTGCATCCACAAGCTGTACAGGAACTATTCTTGAAGGTATTGCCCAAGAAAATTGTAAGAGCTCTAACAAAACTCTCTCCATTAAAAGAGGTATTGATTTCATAGAAGCATCATATGTTGTAAATAAAGAACAAGTACCAATCAGTACTGCGAGATCTCTTCTTACTTACTCTAGTGGTAAAATATTAGCAATAGGATTGTTTAGAAATGATAGATGGGAAAAAATCATAAAAAGTGAAAATGGTACTATTAGTGGACAAGATTTCAATCTTGAACCTGGAGAATCATATCTTGTAGTATCTACTGAAGATATTGATATTCCAATAGTGACAGTAAAGGTAGATAAGATACTCGAACTTGATAAACTAACAGGTTGGAACTTAATTCCATCTTCTCTCTTTACTAATGTATCTTCTAATTCCAAATCAATATTACAAAATACTGAATATACATATATTAATCAAATAGCTCTCTGGAACGATGAAATTAGTATTTTTGATTACACTCTCAGAGATAATTCCGGAACTATATATGGGGATTCTCTTTCAGTTCTTGATCAAGAAGGGTTCTTTGTGAAAATACCTCAATAGTTTTTTCTATATGACCTTGACAGAATTAGCACTCGGTGGTACCATTTGCTATATTTAACTTTTCAATTATAAAATTATGAAAATTATAAAAAGAGAAGATAATAAAAGAGCATATCCATCTAACTATGTTCCTGTAAGATCAATGTTTGATGAATTCTTTACTCCTACTATATGGGATGATTTTTTCACAAATCAACCTTCCTTTAGTAATCTCTCAGCAGATATATGGGAAGAGAAAAATGATATATTCGTGAAGATGGCTTTACCTGGAGTTAATAAAGAAGACATAAAGATATCTATAAACGAAGATAATCTTTCAATAACTGGACAAAGTAAAATGGTAGAAGAAGAAAAAGAGAAAGAGAGGAAGTACTACTTTAAAAGCATGGATAGCTCTTTTGAACAATCATTTAACTTACCTACAAAGGTAAATCCTGATTCAGTAGAAGCAGAATTTAAGGATGGGGTTTTAACAGTAAAACTTCCAAAAGCAGACGAAGTTAAACCTAGGGAAATAGAAATCAAGTAATTCCTTCCCATAATACTACGAAAGGGGCTTGCAACATAAGCCCCTTTTTGTATAATGAGGAATGTTGGATAAAAAAGATATAACAGAAACAAACAAAATTCCTCCTGTTCTAGATACGGCTAGGAATATTGTGGAGTACAGAATATCAACAAGTACAAACAGAGGATACATATCATGGCAAAATGAGTTATTAGAAAAGATTGAACTATTTCCTAGACTTGGAGTAACAAAATCAAACTGGCTTAAAGGAATTATTGGAGAATCTCTATTCTATGAATCCGCCCTTTTCTCAAATATACCAATAAGAATATCTAATGGGAAAGAAGATAGATTTGGAACCGATTTCTTTCTTCTTGATTATCCAATAGACGTAACAACTGATCCTACTGACTCAAGAAAAAAAATTGATCCAAGAAATTGTACCACCCTATTTCTCCCAGAATATATTGGACAAAGAAGTATATTTAACGAAGAAGATTATGGGACTCAAGGAGAAAAATATCTGCATCACTATCTTACAAATCCTTCTTTACCTAATGAGGAATATTTAATAGATACATATTTCATAAATTATGAAATATCCAATCTAATGGAGGAGGAGATTGATTCTAAGATTAAACTTCCTTTCTTAAAAAATTCTGGAGAAAACAATCTATGCAATCTTAGAACTATTCTTAATATACTTGAAGATTCTATTCCCTGGCATCCTTTAGAAGCTCCAATAACAGATCACCCTGTTCCTGTGTTGCTAACCTAGGTATTAAATCGCTTCCTAAAAATATCGGGACTAATTTAGTTTGGATATGCTCTCCCTTGTAAAAATAGAGAGTAAGAATCAACCCCTGCCTTGTACCAATCCACATATTTTGATCAAAATACAAATTACCTAATCCGTAATATATAACTCCATTTCCATACAGTTCATATGTCTGAGGTTGATGTGCCTGTGTACCAACAACTATATTAGCACCATAATCTATGGCTTTTCTAAAGACATCTCTCTGATCGGGATTACTTAATGGTTTATAACAAATCGGATATATTACATCTGAATCTGGATAGCTATAGCACTCTTGAAATTGGAATGTAACAATCACAATACTAGCATTCTTTTTGGCTTCCTCTATATCACTTTTGACCTTTTCATCTGAATAGTAATTAGCTCCCGATCTCTCCTCTCCTGCTAAAGCTAAACTTCTATATATAGTATCGTAATAGTTATATCCCACAAATGCTATCTTTGTACCCTTAACCTCCTCGTAAAGAATCTTGCTAGCATCTACCTCATCTAAACCTCCACCAAAATATCTCATACCCAAACTTTTGTACTTCTCTATGGTTTCCGCACTATATATACTCCCATAATCATTGTTATGGTTACCAGTTAATTCAACTATATCTACACCTGAATCTTCCAATACCTTAATATATTCTGGCCTTGAGCAAAACCTCATACCAGAGTATGTACTACAACCAGGAACAAAAGAAACTTCATTTGATATATGTGTAAGATCAGCATTAGCCAAAAAGCCCCCTATCTCCCTTGCTGGATATCCATAATCTCCAGATTTATCTATTTTAGAAGCTAAAGCTCTAGAAATAGCTACTACACCACTCATATTTATCTTAACCAACTCTTCCATATCAAATACTGTATCTTTACTATCAATATTTTTAACTAATACAGAAAGTATAAAATCATCAACCTTTTTATCTAAAACTGCAAACAACCGAATAGGAATACATGCATCAATATCATCAAGATAATACTTTTCATCCATCTTTAAAATCTTTACCCTAAAATCAATATCATCTAAATCTATCAAACCAACATTCATATCATCACTTTCTAATACAGTAACTAGCTCTTCATAGCTATTAGAAACGGTAACATCAAGTCCATACTCTTCTTTTAAATAGCTACTATATACTGACTCTAATACAAAAATATTGTAATTTTTTAAATCTTCTTCTTTAATACCCTCAAGAAGAGAATATATATGACCAACAGGAATTAACCTTTTACTAAATATCTCCTTTGAATCTTCCCCTTCTGTTCTTGATAGCTCAATATCTGCATTACCCTCCTCTATTTCAAACCTTCTTTTTCCATTAAATTCCAATTTCTCCAAATTCTGTATGACAGAGTCTTTGTAATCACTTACTATTGATTCATCAAAAGAAACTGTAAATGTATCATAGATTATTATATTTTTCTTAGAAAAAACATAATCTAATGCTGATGTGAAATTTCTTCCCTCTATTACCCATAAGGCGATAAAAAGAAGGAAAAATGATATAATAAAGGACAGTTTGAATAATGATCCTATGTTAGATTTCCTTTTTTCTCTTCTTATTCCACTTATGTATATGTTTTGTCTCATTTTCACTAACCATATTAACATAATTTGAAAGCTATACAAACTCCACACTATAGGGTATTTTGTGGTATAATATATGCTGTATTACTTAATAATTAATATTATTAAACTAGTAACAAAAAATGAATAACCTGCTCATAAAAAGCAAGAAAACCTTAGCAATAGTAACTGGTATTCTATTCTCAAGTGTTTTAATTAACACTATGTCTGAAAAGATACCTATAAACTATGTTGAGGCAAATCAATCAAACGGTATAGGTACATCCTCTATTTCTACTTCTGTAGAGGTAGAAGAAAATCTAATTATAAAAGAATTAGTAATAATTCCTGTACCTTCATATGTTCCTGATGCTCAGAAGATTGAAAATATAAGGGTATACCTTTCTGCAAGAAAAGCTCCATTAGCTGATTATGCAGAAACTTTTGTTAGAGCTGCTGATGAATACGGTATAGATTACAGAATTGTAGCAGCTATCTCAGTTATTGAATCTGGTGGTGGAAAACATACATTCAGACCATACAATGCATGGGGATGGGGTAAAAAGACATTTACAAGTTGGGAAGAGGGAATTTGGGCAGTATCAAAAGGTATTTCAAATTACTACTCTAGAGGACTTACTACTCCTAAGTTAATCAGTACATACTACTGTCCACCAAGTGCAACAAGTTGGGCTAACAAGGTACAATTTGTAATGAATGAAATCGGAAATTAATACAAAGCCCTAGTATATACTAGGGCTTTTTTTGTTATATACTTCTCATATGGAACCTCACATTACTAAAATACAGAACTATTCAGTTACATACTTTAACAAAGAGGAACTAAAAATTCTCAAACAAGAAATATTTCAAAACGAAATATATTCAGTAGATCTAAATGTTAAAAACCCCATAATCTATGATATTGGAGCACATATAGGATTGGCTACTCTGTATTTTAAAAGTAAGTATCCCAAATCAATCATTACCTGTTTTGAACCCAATCCAAATGTTATTCCATTGTTACAAGAGAATATTCAAGGAAATAATTTAAACAATATGAAAGTTCATTATACAGCGATAGCTGGTAAAGAAGGATACAAAGATCTTTACATCGACAACTCCGGATTAGGGGCATTTTCTACTTCTAGTTTTAGAAAAAATGCTTGGAACCATAAGCAGAAATCTTTACCCATTAAAGTGAAAGCTGAGGTTCTCAGTAAATATGTTGATAGCTATATTGATTTAATGAAGATAGATGTAGAGGGGACTGAAAGAGAAGTAATAAAAGAGCTACACCTAAAGAACAAACTTAAATATATTAAGAACTTATTAATTGAATATCATCCTATTAAGAATCACAAAATATATGAAATAACATCAATTTTGGAAAAGAATGGGTTCGTAATTGAATACAAAGAAGAGGGAAAAGATATTGATAAACCTAAAGAAGAACTAATCCTTATAATAGCCAAAAAGAGTATTTAATAACCTAAAAAACAAATTTCTGTTTGTGTTGAATAACCCATACAACTCTTTCGCAATTTTTTTACTATCATGCCTTACTAAACTTCTCTTCAATTCATCTCCCTTTTGCTTTTTGATAGGATCAAAAGCTACTAAATCTCTTCTAACGACTACTCTACCATTCCCATCCTCCAAATCATCTTGTAAAAGATGTTCACCATCTTCTATATACCTTTTATATGCCTCAGAAGGAACTTTACCATTATTTACCAATATGTAGTCTAATTTTCTACCAATATATTTCTCTATAATCTCTACTATTTCTTTCTGTGTTTTGTTCCTAGTCTGCCCAATCTTACTCATTAAATTACTGATATATATGATCTTGGCTTTACTCTTTTTAACCTCTTCACACACTCCATCTGCTAAAAAGTTAGGAATCAATGTAGTATACAAATCTCCAGGACCTAGAATTATATAATCTGCTCCCCTAATTGCCTCTAAAGCATTCTCTTGTGCCTTAGCAGAAGAATCTAGGTAGAAATTCACTATATCCTTGTGTACATCAGGTTCATCAATATAATGCTCACCAACAACTTTGCTACCATCGTCATACTCTGCTACCAATCTCACATCATCTAAAGTAACTGGTATTACATCTCCTCTAACACTAAAAAGGGTTTTAAACATCTCAATAGCCTCTATCTCGGATCCCAATATATCTGTCATAGCTATCATCAGAAGATTTCCCATTGTATGACCTTTCATACTATTTTCATTTGAGAATCTGTAAGTGAATAGCTTCCTCAAAACCTCATTACTTTGAGAATCAGACAGTGCTAGAATCGATTTCCTTACATCACTAAGCGGTAAAAGTCCAAATTCATCTCTAACTGTAGCATTGCTACCTCCATCATCCATCATTCCAACAATTACAGATATATTTAATTCTTTTACTTCTTTAAGGCCTTCAAGTACAACTGTAGAGCCTGTTCCTCCTCCAATAACGACAATATTCATGAAAAAAGTATACCATTTTCGTGGTATAATAGCGTATTAATATTAAGAAAACATCATTATGAAGTTCAAAGTAGGATCTAAAGTGTTTTACCCTTCACACGGTGCCGGATGGATTAAGAAAGAGAAAGAGATAGAATTTAATGGAGAAAAGAAAAGATACTTTGAATTTGAATTAATTACTAACCCTTTAAGTATTTCTACCCCAGTAGATAATGTTGAGAACCTTGGAATAAGGTATGTTCTACCAGCAGACAAGATAAAGGAGAGTATAAAGGTGCTTAAAAAGAACCCAAGCTTAAATCCAAAAGTAAAAGATTTCAATATGATGCTTAATATGTTTAAGGATTTAGAAGAGAGTTCTGAACTTGGAGCATCAATACAGATTATTCAGTATTGTAACTATGTTAAGAAAACAAGAGAGAAGGAAGGTAGATTAATACCAATAAGTATAGAGAAACAGTTAGAGAACGCAGTAAGAAATATAGTTGGAGAGTTAGCTATGTCTAGTGGTATTTCATTAGAGACCGCTTCTAAACATTTCTTAAAAATTACAGGTATAGATGTCGATATAGAAGATTAGTTAATCTTTATAAGAACATTAGTATCAGATATCTTAAATTCACCGTCTGGATTTTCTAAAGATTCTACTACAGCAACACTACTTGCTTGCATCTGATCTTTATTACTCTCAACATATTTCTTTAATATATCTACAGAATCTCCATCCTTAAAAGATATTTCAATATTTACTAAGTCTTCCATCTTAAGACCTCTCTTTTTTCTTAGATCCCTATACTTTCTTACAAAATCATTGCCTATTCCTTCAGCCCTAAGTTCTTCTCCTAAAACTGTATATAAGGAAACGAACATTTCATTGTCCCCTACAGTAACATATTCTTCTTCTTTTTGAGATTCTTCTGAACAGAAAACTTCTTTAACATTTAATTCTTCTTTTACTATCTCTTTTACATATTCATCATCTACCCCTATATACACTTTTGACAATGGTTGCCTTAGGCTTAGTTTAGCCAATTCTCTTGCTTTAAGACCATTAGTACAAACATTTCTAGCGATATTCATTTTATCAAGTAATTTTTCATCTATCTCTTTTTCATCATATTCTGGATAATTTTCTAGATGAACTGATTCTTTAGAATCTTCAATTCCTAAATTCAAACTTATATTCATATATATTTCATCTGATATAAAGGGAATAAAAGGTGAAAGTAATTTAGCAAGATTAACAAGGACAAAATGTAATGTCCCAATAGCGTTGTTATCCCCATTCTTAAACCTGTTCCTAGATCTTCTTATGTACCACTGAGACAAATCTTTAACAAAATCCTCTATCTCCCTTGAGGAAGAAGCCATATTGTATTTATCCATGTATTCTGAAACTCTAATTGTTAACTGTTTCATTTTAGCGATTATCCATTTATCCATAACATTTTCAATTTTTTTACTATCATATTTCTCTGGATTCCATTCATTCAATTTTGCGTAAGTAACTAAATAGTTATATGTATTCCATAGAGGGAGATAGAACCTTCTCCTTACATCATCCAAGATTGTAAATCCAAACCTCATATTTGCTCCAACAGAGGAGGTTAAGAAATTCCATCTAATTAAATCTATGCCTACTTTGTCTGCTGCTTCATCTAATGGAATGTAATTATGAGCCGTCTTACTCATCTTCTGATTCTTTTCGTCTCTTAATTCAGCAAATCCCAATACCTCTTTGTACGGTATTTTACCTTCTAATACAACTCCAAATACGAGCATTGAATAGAACCAAAGCCTAACCTGTTCTATCATTTCTACAACAAAATCTGCAGGATACCATTTTTCCCAATATTTTCTATCCTCTAAATATTTTAATGTAGAGAATGGAACTACTCCAGCATCTAACCAACAATCTCCTACATCTGTTACCCTTTCAACTTCTTCTCCACATTTAGAACATTTTATTTTAATCTCATCTATCCATGGCCTATGTATACTCACTAATTTATCTACTAATTCTGGTTCTACAGCCTGTTTTCTTAATTCTTCCTTACTCCCAATAACATTAAGATGTCCGCATTTATTACATTCATAGAAAGGTAGAGCTAAACCATAGAATCTTTTTCTACTGATCATCCAATCTCCCATATTATCTAACCAATCCAACATTCTTTTTTCAACATATTCAGGAATCCATCTAGCACTACTGGCTTCTCTTTTTAAATCTCCCCTAATCTTTTGTACACTTATGAACCAGTTATCTTCCAACCTAAACAGACATTTTGTCTTACATCTCCAACAATGAGGATACGCATGTTCATATTCTTCTGTTTTAAATAGTAGCTTTTCCTTCTCTAAGTACTCAATAACCTGATCAGCAACATCATGAGCATACTTACCACTTAGATCTCCATATCCATCTGTAAAATGTCCTGAAGTATCAAGAGGAGAAATAGCTGGAACTCCTAACTTCTGTCCTAATTCAAAGTCTTCCTGTCCACATCCAGGAGCAATATGTACAACTCCTGATCCACTTTCTGAATCAACCAAATCCCATTCCACCAAATAATGATCAACACCTTTCTGTGCAGGAATATCAAAAAGAGTCTCATATTTTCTTCCTATTAAATCTTTTACATCCACATCCTCTGTGTCTTCAATACCCAACCTATGTGAGGCTTTCTTTCCAAGATATACTACTTTGTCTTCTATCTTCGTCTTCACATATTCAAGTTCTGCATTTACAGCCAAAAGAACATTTGCGGAAAGAGTCCAAGGTGTTGTAGTCCAAGCTAATACATACTCATTGTCTGAATCTTTTAATTTAAAAAGAACATACACTGCTTTGTCAGATATTGTTTGATAGGCATCCGCCTGTTCATGCTGAGATAACCCTGTCTCACATCTTGGACACCATGTGGTAGATGATTTGCTTTTGTATATTAAATCTTTTTCTTGACACTTCTTAAGAAAATTCCAAATATACAAATTGTTTGTTTCTGACATAGTATAGTAACTATTTTCCCAATCCATAAACATTCCTAATCTTTTAGATTGGTCTGTTTGAACCGCTGCATATTTGTTCACCCTAGCTACACATGCGTTTGTAAAATTATCCATACCATATTCCAAAATATCCTTCTTACTGTTAAATCCTAAATCCTTCTCAACTTGAACTTCTACCCATAATCCTTGGCAATCAAAACCATTTTGAAATCTCTGTTCAAACCCTTTTAAATTCTTGTATCTTTGTACAGTATCTTTATATGTCCTTCCCCAAGCGTGATGAACACCCATTGGATTATTTGCAGTAATAGGACCATCTATAAATGAGAATTTCTTTTTAGAATCTTTGTTCTTTTCTAAATATTTTTTAACAATACCCTTCTCCTCCCAATAACTGAGTAAATCTTTTTCCATCTGTACAAAATCTTGTACTGGGTTTACATCCTTAAGATTCTTTACATCCATTAATATCAAAGTATAAAATTAAAACCCCCTTGTTAAAACTAACATACAGTATATATTAATCTTAACAAAGGGGCGAACTATTTAGTACGCGGTACCACCCTAATTTTTTCTTAACCGCAATAACTTACGGTTTCAGTAATTATCGATTACTAATCGTTGGATTCTACTCGTTATCTCTAACTTTCTTTCCACCACTAACCAGTGATAGCTGGATCAAAGTGTAATTCATTATATCAAACCAAAGAAAGAGTGAAAAGGGAGGATGACTAATATGAAATTGTGCGCATCCTCCCCGGAAGCCTACCCGCCGCCTAAAGTAGACAGACTCCCTCCCTCATTAATGACCTCCCGGTCATGAAGTATCCCCATTATATTAAATCTTCCTTTAAAAAGCTAGATATACAGCCCTCTTCCGGTATATAATGAGGATATGAAAACAAACTGGAATCTCAAATTACTCTACAAATCAATTAACGATCCACAAATAGAAAAAGATATTCAAATATCTAAGAAAAAGATCACCAACTTTGTTAAAAAATGGAAAGAGACTACTAAGTACATAAATGATCCCAAAACACTCAAAGAGGCTCTAGACGAGTATGAGATGCTATTTTCAAGTACAGGAATTTGTGACAAACCATCCTACTACCTCATCCTTCTAAACAATCTAGATCAAACAGATACCAATATTAAAGGGAAGCTAAACAAGCTAAATGACATAACTACTAAACTTTCAAATGACATTCAATTTTTTGAATTAAATATTGCAAAGATTGAAAAAGAAAAACAAAAGAAATTCCTTACATCATCTCTACTCAAAGATTACAAACATTTCTTAGAATCTCTTTTTAAATCTTCCCTGTACCTACTCAGTGACAAAGAAGAAAAGATCTTCAATCTAACAAGTAAGACATCTTACTCTAATTGGGCAGATATGCTTTCAGAACTACTCGACAAACAGAATATGGATATTATTGATGAAGAAGGAAAGAAGAAGAATATAACATACAATGAGATATTCAAGTATCTAGATTCTAAAAATAAAAAAGTTAGAGATTATGCTTCAAAAGAATTTAATAAAATAAATGAAAAATATTTAGAAATTGCAGAATTTGAAATTAACTCCATACTTGAAAGTAAAAAGATAAATGATGAGTATAGAGGAGTACCTAGACCTGATTTTTTGAGACATCTGTCAGACGATATAGATACGGAAGTAGTAGATACATTGGTAAAGGTTGTAACAGAAAATTTTGATATATCTAAAAAATATTACACTAAGAAAGCAAAATTCCTTGGACAAAAGAAATTAGGCTACTATGAAAGAAATGTTCCTGTGGGAGATATAGAGAAGGAATATACATTTGAAGAAGGAATTAAATTGGTAAAGAAATCTTTTAAAAATATAGATATAGAATTCTTGAACAGTGTTAACAAGTTCATAGATGAAGGCCACTATGATGTATTTCCAAAAAAATCTAAATCAGGGGGAGGATTTTGTATAACTATAAATAAGAATCTACCAACATATATACTTTTAAATCATAATAATAAACTAAACGATGTTCTCACAATAGCACACGAAAGTGGCCATGGTATTCACTCAGAGATGTCTAAGAAACAAAATTCTTTAAATAGTGGATATCCTACATCTTTAGCAGAGGTAGCTAGTACATTTTTTGAAGATTTTGTATTAGAAGAGATCCTTAATACTGCTGATGAAAATCTCAAGTTTAATATATTGGCACAAAAACTTAACTCTGACATATCCTCAATATTTAGACAGGTAGCTTTTTATAATTTTGAGAAAGAATTACATTCCTCTTTTAAAGAAAAAGGATATCTAAACAAAGAATATATTTCTGACCTCTTCTGTAAACATATGAAGGCATATTTAGGAGATAGTGTTAAAGAAGATGAAGGCATGAGAAGTGGATGGATATATGTTAGCCATTTTAGAAGATTCTTTTATGTATATTCATATGCTAGTGGATTGTTAATATCTAAAGCATTACAAAGAATGTTTAAAGGAGACAAAAGAAATGTAAGATATATTAAAGAATTTTTAAGTTCCGGCAGTACTAAATCACCTTTAGAATTGTTTAGAGGTATGGGAATTGATATAACTAAGCCAGAATTTTGGCAATATGGAATTAGCGAGACAAATGATTTACTTGAACTGCTATAGGTTTTCTATATCTTTGTACGCTTTAAGAAGATATCCTGGATATGCACTCGGAGAGCTTTCATATAACATAATATTGTCTATTGTTTCTGGCTTAATAAATTTCAAAACCGAATTACTTCTTAGTATTTTGGGATGATTAGTAAGAAATCCTTTTCTCCAATAACTATCAATTCTTATATCATTCACTCTTTCACCCTTCACCAATAAAGCACTATTATTATCTAAAAATGGATATACATTGCCTCCACCAATATACCTTGGTGCCATTCTCCATAGTACTACCATATCAGAGCCATCTTCTTTCTCTGCACATGTTGGTACAACACTTTCATACCTAGTAATTAATTTATTCTTATTCAAATATTCAAACTGTTTTTTAATTTCTTGTATTACTAATAATGGCTCTTTTTCAAGTATTTCTTTGAATGGGTCCTGAGCAATAATTTGAGAAATCAAATCATTATTTAAATTAACATCTAAATCAAGAGCAGAATATAAACCATCAGTACTACTATATTTCTCTGAAGAAAAATCTTTTGAGTCCGTTAGCATGTTTTTATCTTTAATAAATTAATACTTTGCCGGACCTAGATTCGAACTAGAATTAACGGTTCCAGAGACCGCCGTCCTACCATTAGACGATCCGGCATTAATGATGACATTATACCACCATATCAACATATTTCTGTAATCTTTCTTTAACTTTTTCCTCACCTAATACCTTTATAACTTGATAAAGATCTGGTGTTCTAGTTCTATGTGTAATAGCTAACCTTAAAACCATTGCAACATCCCCTACCTTTTCTATACCTAATTCGTTAGATATTTTCTTTACATTCTCAAACCATTCTTCCTGAGTATCTTGTATAACAAAATCTTTTAAATATCTCTCTATCACTTTCTTTTGAACATCTTTATCCACTCTTTCAGATATATCTTCCATTTCCTCCTTTTCTAATAGCTCATCAAAAAATATAACCAATTGATCTGCAATATCCTCAAACTTAACTAAATCTTTTCTTACCTTCTCACCTGTTCTCTCAATATTTAAAATATTAATACAGTATTCTTTGTTTCCTTCAAGTATCTTAAATATTTCTTCGTTAAATGACTTTGCCCATTCCAATCCCATTGAATATACTTCCTCCGCTGTAAGAGTCACCATATAGTTCTTACATGTGTCATCAAGTTTAACGATATCGAACAGTGCTCCAGCATTATTAAATTTTTCCAATTTCAATTTAAACTCAGATAAAGAAGCTGATGGATTTTGTAATCTCCAATCATAGAAATTTGAGTTAGCAATATTTAAAAGATATTCAAGAATTCCTTCTTTTGGATATCCTCTTTCAATATAGTAGGAAACTGCTGCTTCTGGATCTTTCCTTTTACTCAATTTCCTCTTCTTCCCATCATCTGATTTCATTAAAGGAGACAGATGGGCATATGGTAATAATTCAAAACCAAGCTTGTTAAATAGTTCAACGTGCAAAGGTAAGGATGAAAACCATTCATCCCCTCTCATAACATGGGTTATACCCATTAGAGTGTCATCTATTGGATGTGCAAAATGATATGTTGGATATCCATCTGATTTTAACAGTACAGCATCCATACCATTCTCTCTTAATGTAACATTTCCTTTAACAAGATCATCATGTGTAAAACTTTTGTCTGGATTACCCGTAGAATACAACCTTATGACAAATTTCTCTCCCTTCTCTATCATCTCTTTTACATCCTCTACTTTCATATCTCTCCACTTAGCCCATTCACCATAGCACCCTGTTGCAACTTTCAATTCATTCTGTCTTTCTCTCATCTCTTCCAATTCTTCTTCTTTAAGAAAACATGGATATGCTAAGCCTTTTAAAACCATATCCTTTGCAAACACCTTGTATATATCTAACCTTTTACTTTGGATATATGGACCATACTCTCCTTCCCAATTCTCCTCATCTCTCATTCCTTCATCAAATTCTACTCCAAAACCCTTTAAACCATTAACTATCATACTTACACCATTCTCTATCTCCCTTTCTTTGTCTGTATCTTCAATTCTAAGTATCGAAATCCCATTACTCTGTTTTGCTAATTTCGTACACACTAAACCTGTATACACATTACCAATATGCATAAAACCTGTAGGACTTGGTGCAAACCTTAAAACCATACTATTCTCTTCTAACTTTCTTTTTGGATATTTCTTTAAAACATCTTCCCTACCCTCTTTTACATCTGGGAATATCATCTCTGCTAACTTTACATTCTCCTCTGTTGTTCTCATAGTATAATTGGTAAGATAAATATTGATAGAATATATAACTATTGCTAAGATTATATCATGACATTAACAGAAGCAGCATTTTGGACAAAAAGGTTTGGAGTGATAGCTGTTGGAGCCTTTGTTGTTTTTGTAATAGTAATATTAGCAGTCACATTAAAAGCAGCAGACGTTATGCCTCCACAGTATTTAACAGCTAATTTTGCATGTACAGAAAAGAAGGAAGATTTTTTGAAACACAAGCTAGAAATCCCCTCTCTTCAACTGGCAGATGGATCTGAAATGGTATTTGAAATAAATACGGATAGTGGAAAAATTGATTCTTTACCTCAGATTATAAATATTTACAAATATGATAATCCTACTCAGTCTTTGAGTGCTCAAGCAGATGCAAAAATACTAGCTAAAAAGTTAGGATTTGACCCTGATGCTGTGATTAGAAGAGGAACTGAAAGCTATGTATGGGTTGATAGAGAGAGAAGCAAAACATTGGAAGTAGAAGCAAAGAATTTAAACTTTAGTATGAAAACTGATTCTGCCTTTATTAGAGAAATGGCAAATAAGGGATCCTTACCATCAGAGCAAGAGGCAAAATCTCAAGCAGCTAACTCTTTAAGAACTTTGGGGCTTTACTCGGAGGATTACTCCAATGGGAATCATCAGACAACATTAATAAATGTAAATCCTGATGGATCTTTTAGTAAAGCATTCTCAGTAGCTGAAGCAGAGTTGATAAGGGTAGATTTTGTAAGAAGCAAATCCATGATCACAATACCTTCAAATATTGTTGGTTCTCAAAATATGGTACAAACCCTCTCAAAGAAACTTCCTGAGGAACCTGTCATAGAAACCCCCATTGTTAATGATGAAAGAATATCTGTATATACATTTAACACATTGGTTTCATTTAGTAAGACTCAACGAAGCAATATTTCTGTATATATTGGTGTAGAAAATGACAAAGAAGAAGCTGAGGCCGTGAATTCTGTATATCAGATTGATTACAAATATTGGCCTATACAGGTAGAATCATGTGGTACATATGAGCTCATATCTCCTCAAGTAGCAATAGAAAAAGTTCAATCTGGAGAAGGAAGCCTCATGTATCTTTTTGAAAAAGGTGGTGATGATGTAATTGAATATATTCCAAAAAGAGTAAAAAAGTTCTTAGTAATTGATGTATATCTAGTATATTACGAACATTCAGAAGAATTAGAGTACCTACAACCTGTATATGTAATATCAGGAGAGGCCTTGTTTGATAATGATACTAAAGGAACTTTTGATTACTTCTACCCAGCTATCAACTATGGAATAGTGCAAGACAAAATAGATTTACCCGCTCCTGAAGTAGTAGAAGAGTCTGGATTCTTCTAGAATAGGAATACTTTGTTGTGTTTAATCTTCCGAATAATATATAATGAGCAAGTTAATTATCTTTTAAATTAGGTAAGAAGATGGAAAAAACAGTACAAACTAGAGTGTTAATTTCTGACTTAAGTAAATATATCGATAAAGATGTAAGGATCAGAGGAAGAGTTGATACAGTCAGAGATCAAGGAAAAATTGTTTTTGTAATGGTAAGAGATAGATCTGGTATAGTTCAGACAGTTGCATGGGTAGGGAATAGTGAGGAGATTTTAAACAAAGCAAAGTCCCTTACTACAGAATCAATAGTAGATATTCACGGTAAAGTAAAAGAAGCTAAACAGGTTGAACAGGGATATGAGCTTGATATTAAGGAGATTGTAATAGATTCTCTTTCTGATACTCCATTACCTATTGTTGTTGAACAAGAGAACAAAAAAAATACCTCTGCATTAGATTTGAGACTAGATTACAGATGGATAGATCTTAGATCAAAAAAGAATCATTTAATGATGTCTGTTGGAACTCTCATGGGAGAGTGCTTACGAAAGTTCTGCTTAGACAACGATTTTATTGAAATGCAAGGCCCAAGAATAATAAGTGCAGCTAGCGAATCTGGTGCCACAGTATTTGAAGTAAAATATTTTGATAAAAAAGCATACTTAGCACAATCTCCTCAATTCCATAAGCAAATGGCTATGGCTTCTGATTTAGAAAGAGTATTTAATATGGGTCCTGTATTTAGGGCAGAGAAATCTTTTACAACAAGACACCTTACTGAGTACACAAGCTTCGATGTTGAAATGTCATATATCGATTCTTTTATGGATATATGCAAATTTGAGCAAGAAATGATGAAATCAATGTTAAAAGGAGTAAAAGAAAAATATGGAGAAGAAATACAAAAGATATTTGGCGTAGAAGTAAAATTATATGAGGGAAATTTCCCATATATCTCAGTAAAAGATGCAAAAGAAAAACTAGCAAAAGCTGGAGTAGATAGTAAAGATGAAGGAGACTTTTCTCCTGAAGAAGAGAGAGCTATATGTGAAATAATGGAAAAAGAAACAGGCTGTGAATTTCTTTTCATAATTGATTATCCTCACAAAAGAAGAGCTTTTTACCATATGAAGAATGAAGAGAATCCAGAATTAGCATTAGGCTTTGACCTATTCTGGAAAGGTATTGAAATTACTACTGGAGCTCAAAGAGAACATAGATTACAAAATTTGAAGGAGAATGCTATTGAGAGAGGTATGTCTGAAGAATCTTTGAAGGATTATTTTGAATATTTTAGATATGGATGCCCTCCACATGGAGGATTTGCAATTGGGACAGAAAGATTGCTTATGAAGCTACTTGAATATACCAGTATTCTAGAAACTACATATTTACCAAATACACCAAACAGACTTGGAAAGTTAATAAACAAAGTTTAATCAGCAGAGAATCTCCATTCCTTTACATTAAATTGCATACTTTCATTTCCATTCCAAACATTAATATCTGGATACCCTACTACATCTATTCTGTCATTTTCATTTAACAATTCCACATCTTCATTACACCCAAACAACAAGAGTGTTAAATAATCTACTCCACTGCCTTTTACAAACAATTTCATATGGTTACAATCTTTACCAATTATTTGTTTTTTCTTAACTTCTAACTCCTTAAGAAAAACAAATGGTTTAGGATTACCAAAACCTAATGGTTCTAAAAGCTTTAATTGCTTCACAAGATCTACAGTAATATCTTCTGTATCTAAGAATAGTTCTACATTTAATTTTGGTACTAACTGTTCTTTAGTAATCTTCTCATTAGCATACTTAACTATATCTTTAACAAAAGATTCAATAGTATCAGCTTTAGCAGTAAATCCTGCTGCTAATTCATGACCACCATATCTTTCTAAATATTTATTAAATTTCTCTAAAGATTTTGTTATATTAAAACCCTTTATACTCCTTGCTGAACCCTTAATTACTCCATCATTATTAGTAGCCACTATAACGGGCTTGTAATACTCCTCTTGTAATTTACCAGCAACTAAACCAATTATTCCCTCATGCCAATCTTCACCTAATACAAAAAGCATATTATCTTCTGTATCCTTTACTAGATCCTTAGCTTTAGTTAATATCTCAGATGTCATTCTTTGTCTATCAAAATTTGTATTTTCCAAAAGGTTAGAAATTTCTTTACACTGATTTTCATCTGTACTAACAAGAAGACGAACAGCCTCCATGGGAGAGCCTATTCTACCAGCAGCATTTATTCTTGGACCAATTACATATCCCAAATGGTAAGTATCTATATCCTTTGGCTCTATACCAGCTCTAAGAGCTAACATTCTTAGTCCCAATTTTTTACTCTTGCGTATCTCTTCCAAACCTAATTTAACCAATATTCTATTTACATCCAACAGAGGCATTATATCTGTAACTGTAGATAGAGCTACTAGGTCTAAACCGAAGAGAGGATCATTTTCCATCTTTAAAGAATCCATTAATGATTGTACCAGTAAATATATTACTGCAGTTCCACAAATCTCTTTGGAGGGATACTCTTTCTCAGGATACATTTGATGAACAAGAGGATACTCCAAATCTTTTAATATATCTTTAGGAGGTTGATGGTGATCAGTTATTACAAAATCCAAACCCTTTTCTTTTTTAAATTCATTAATTAATTCTTTATCTCTTACTCCACAATCAACTGTTATTACTAATTTAGCTCCTAGATTCACTAAATCATTTAATGAATCTCTCGTTAATCCATACCCCTGCTCAATTCTATCTGGTATATATGGTAATACATCTATCTTCTTTTTTAGAAACTTGGAAACATTTCTGTAAAGAAAATCCCATATTAAACTAGTGGCACAAATTCCATCTGCATCATAATCTCCATGGATTACTATCTTACTTCCATTCTCAATATGTTTAAGAATTAATTTAGTAGCAGATTTAGAATCATACAACTTCTTAAAAGAAGGAATATCTTCTAATTGAGGTTTCAAATACTTTTCTTCTTCTTCAATCTTCCTAACCTTAAGTATATGATCAACTACATCGGTTGTTTTCTTTTTTGGAATTACCCATTCCCTTTTACTCTTCAGGCTCATTATTTATGAATCTTTCAATTAAATCCCAATTAAATCCCTTCCTCATTAAAAAATCTATCTTCTTTCTGTCTCTTAAAGATATTTTCTCACTTCCAAATTTCTTTTCATATATCTTCCTTAACATATCATACTCATCCTCCACCAGTTCATCTACTTTTTCAGTAGCAATATCTTTACTTACTCCCTTTGATATTAATTCAGATATTAGGACCATCTTGCCTCTTGGTTTATTCTTTATTCTTGAAAGAACAAACTGTTCAGCAAATACACTATCATCTATATATCCATATTTAGTAAGCTTGGATATTACTTCATTAAATATTCTTTCTAATTCATCTTTCTCTATCTCACTATACCAAACATTCTTTTTCTTAATGGACAAATCTTTTAAATATCTTCTAAGTTGAAATTCTGTCTTTACTGATCTTGAGATATATGACATGGCTCTTTGGAAGAATCTGTTTAGTAGCTCATTCTTCAATATCTCTCCTAATTCTATTTCATCTAATTCAGCACCTACATACAGATTGAACTTTGCAACAGAATCTAGAGATATACCACAGAAGAATTCTTCATCAATGTATATATTAACCCTAGAACTATCTTTCTTTTGAGATGATAGCTTTGTTACTTTCATTATTTTATCTTAGCTTTTACTTCTTTTTCTATCTTGTCTCTTAGTTTTTTGTCCTCTCTAAACAAATCAGCTGTTGATTCCCTCCCCTGTGCTAATTGTATATCACCATATTTAAACCAAGCTCCTGCCTTTTGTACTACTCCTAACTCTGTTGCAGCATCCAATATGCTACTTTCTTTATCTATACCCATAGGGTAGATCATATTAAAGGTAGCTTCCTTAAATGGAGGTGCCATTTTGTTCTTTACAACTTTAACCTTTCTAGAATGCCCTATTAATTTTCCATCTTTAAGTATTTTGTCTTTCTGTCTAATATCCATTCGTATGGATGCATAGAACTTAAGAGCATTTCCTCCAGTTGTTGTTTCTGGATTTCCGAACATAATCCCTATCTTCATTCTTAATTGGTTCAAGAAAATGATAGTTGTTCCAGTCTTACTAGTTATGGCTGTAATCTTTCTTAATGCTTGAGACATAAGTCTGGCTTGTAATCCCATATGGCTATCGCCCATATCACCCTCTATTTCTGCTCTAGGAGTCAAGGCTGCAACTGAGTCAACAACTATAACGCTGAAAGCAGCAGACCTTACCAATGTTTCCAATATCTCCAATGCTTGCTCTCCAAAGTCAGGTTGGGAGATATATAGTTCATCAATATTCAATCCAATATTTTTTGCATATGTAGCATCAAAAGCGTGCTCGGCATCTATGAATGCTACAGCATCTCCCATCTTTTGGGCTTCTGCTAAGATATGAATTGCTAATGTTGTTTTTCCTGATGCCTCTGGCCCATATATTTCTACTATTCTACCTTTTGGAATACCACCAATACCAAGAGCTATATCCAAAGAAAGTGCTCCTGTAGGTATAACATCAACATCTACTTTTTTCTGGTCTCCAAGCTTCATTATGGATCCTCTTCCAAATTGTTTTTCTATTTGGGACACAGCCATTTCTATGGCTTTTTTCTTTGGAGAATCTACCTTAACAACAGGTTCTGTTTTCTTTTTATTTGTATCAGTCATTGGAATATTTACATAAATTTATTATATATTCAGAATAACAAAGTAGGAGATTTACGTCAAAGAAGAAGAAGGGAAATATTCATTAACCGATAATAATTTCTATATTACTAACTTGCTTAAAGTATCTGACAGATTATTAACCAAAGTATTTCTCATACTAGCATCCTCTCTTATATATCTAGCTACCTCTATTTGAATAGAGGGGATTCTTAATTTAGATGTTACAAACTCTCCTAAAGTTTCTTGATTATTATCTAGGAATCTTAGAATTGCTATATTTATTCCCCTAAGTTCTCCTCTATCTAAATTTTCTTGTAACTGAATAGCTAAATCTCTGGATTTCCAAAATCTTGTTGGATAGTAAATTGCAAGATCATAGTTATTTCCATCTTTCAATCCATGGATATCTATGAAATATTTTATGTTTTTTTCTTTTACTATTTTTCTAACTTCTTGTTTATATGGGTTCCTCTTTTCTTTGTGATAGTTAGGATCAAAATCTGTTTCATTAACAGACATAATTCCAAATATATTTGAAAGTTTACAGACCTCTTCAACTATATGATCCGTTAGAGGTTCTCCTAACTTGTAGGACATATTAAGCCTAGGTCTTCTATGTGCATATACATGAGGAGCAGATATTAGGACAGGTTTAATTCCAGTTATTGTTTTGAATATTGGGGCATTCACAAATATAAGTTAACATATATTGTGGTTAATTTACAAATATGTCACAATATCCAAATAGATAATTTATAATATATATTCTATGAAGAGACTTCTTAATATTAGTTTATGCTTAATGCTAGGGATAATGTCCCTCTCATTTTTAGCATTACCTGCAAGTGCCCAAACGGAGGATGATTATACGACTACTACGGTAGATGAGTATGATTACGACTGGGAATATGATTACGATTATGACTGGGATTCAACCCTATCTGAGGAAGAAACAGGTGTGTTGGCTGGGTTATTAGGTGGAGGAGCATTGATATTTGGAGGAGTAATGTTAGTTTTCTCAATAATAATATCTTTGTCTTTGTATGTTTATACATCGCTAGCTTTGATGAATATTGCTAAGAAGATGGATCAAGAAAATACATGGTTTGCATGGGTTCCTATCTTAAATACAGTATTACTGTTTAAGATGGGTGATCAGAATCCTTTATTATTACTGCTATTATTGATCCCCGGGATTGGAGCGCTTATTGTTGGAATATTCTCGATAATATCTTTGATGAATATTTGTGAAAAGAGAGGATATGACAAGTTACTTGGTTTACTAGCTTTAGTACCATTAGCAAATCTTATCTTAATTGGAGTATTGGCTTGGGGAAAGAAGGAATAATATCTTTCTAATTAGTCATTAAGAGGGAGTACTTAGTACTCCCTTTTTGTTATTCCTTTATCGGAAGAACATCTACTAACAATTTCTGATCTGTATCCTCTACCCCTATACCTTCCTGCTTTACCTTATCTACTCTTCTTACTAATTGATTAAATCTTGTAGTACTTACAGTATCATACTGCTTCTGCAAAGACCCTATCCTTTCACCAATCTTGTAGAACTCTCCTGAGAAATTATCAAACTCTTTTTCAAAAGATTTAACATGCCCAATGATATTGTATATATTCTTTTGTACTCTAAAGTTTTCATATGACTGCTTAATCATCCTTAACATAGCTGTAAAACTAAATGGCCCCGCTAACACTACCTTACTTACCATTGCCTCCTGAGCTAACTCTGGCATCTTGTCATATATGTAGGAGAATATCATCTCATTAGGGATAAAGAGTATTACAAAATCTACTGTCTTATCCTCTGGATTAATATAGTCTCTACTTGTAACCTGTTTAATCTTCTCTTTGACATCTTTCTCAAACAATTTCATATATTTTTCCTTACTCTCTTTATCTTCCATTTCGGACATTCTTTGAAGATTAGCATAAGGGAACTTAGAATCTACATTTATCCTTGTTCTATCAGGTAGAAATATTGCAAAATCTGGCCTAGTATCTGAACCCGCCTGCTCCTTATTGAATTCATAATCCTCTCCTCTAACAAACCCAGCCATTTTAAGAAGATCATCAGCTACCTGTTCTCCAAATTGACCTCTTAGTTGATTATTTGAAAGAACCTTTCTTAAACTCTCAGTACTAACAGAGAGTTGTTCTGTAATTTTTCTACTCTCTTCTACTGAGCTCTTCAACGTAGCAAAAGAATCTATTCTTTCTTTCTCTGTGACCTTTACATACTCTTCCAAGCCCTTAACCATCCTAGAAATCTCCTCCCTCTTATTCTCTAAATCAACCCTATTCTGTTTTGTTTCGGAGCTAAGTGATTCCTTAGCCGTTCTAACCAAGTACTCATTTGCCTCCATCAATGACTTTGGAACTAACTCTTCTAGCTTTTCCTCTATACTATCTCTAATATCCTCATTGCTTGTAGAATCTCCTCTTTTGAGAAAATAGAAGACACCTATTCCTAGTAATATACCCCCTATTAAAGCTGCAATTACCTCTGTCATAATGGTAGAATACATAAAGTTATCGTATGCTATTATAGACTATATATGAAGAAGAAACTATCAAGTAAAGAACTACTTTTCGTAAAGAACCTATTCTTAACAACAGTTTTAGGAGCAATCATTGGGATATTAAACTATCTCTTTAACATCTTCATAGCTAGATATACTGATCAAAACATATTTAGTATCTTTAGTTCTACCTTAGGTATCACATACCTAATACAGATTCCCGCAGTAGCAATACAAGCATTAATTACAAAGGGAGTAGCACAAAACAAAGAGAAGAATCTGAATAGGTATAAATGGCAATCTCTTTTTGTATTTACCTTACTTGGGATACTCTTCTCTGTTTTGTTTTTCTTAAACAAAAAATTAGTCTCCGATGTAGCTTCTATTCCTCCTGAAACAATATTTTTCTTGTCATTATCCTTTCTATTTGCATTTATAAGCCCAATAGCAAAAGGATTGTTACTTGGATTAGAAAAAATAGTAACTGTAAATATGGTTTTACTCGCAGAGACTATTCTTAGATTCGTAATTGGTGCAATTGCTATTAAGATGGGAGGTTCTCTCTCCTTACTTATACTCGCTAGCTCCGTACCTGCTATGCTCTCAACAATTATAGTATTACCATTAATAAAATTTGATAAAAGTAAGACGGAAGAACTAAAAATAAATTTCAAGGAATTTCTCCTCATAACAATATCTTTCCTTCTTCTTACTTTTCCATTTACAATAGATTTAATACTTGTTAATCCTTCATTTAGAGCAGAGTACGCTACTATTTCATTACTAGGAAAACTTGTATATTTTGCATCAATTACAACTTCATCCGTTTTGTTTGCAAGATTATCAAATGAGAAGGAAGATAAAGATCAAAAGAGAAGTTTGAGTATATCTTTAGCACTTGCTTCATTTATTGGGCTTTTTCTTTCTTCAATCTTTTTCATATTCAGTGACTATATTGTAACTTTAACTGTTGGAGATCAGTATTTAGCAATTAGTAAATATCTTGGAGTTTTTGGATTATGTATGACAGGTTTTGCTTTTGTATATATGGTCGCTAACTTCTTCATATCAAGAGGTTCCTTCTCCTACCTTTACATACTGTTCTTTACTACAGTACTTCAGGTTGCATTCTTTTTAACAAGGAATGATTCTCTTGATATGGTTATACAGAATCAGATAGTTGTATATATTTTCTTAATATCTGGTACATTAATGTATTTGTTAATTAATTTTAAAAGTATAAAAAATGGAGAAGAAGAGTATAAAGGAAAAGGTTAAAGACTTTAAAGATGAGTTTAAGAATTTTGCATTGAAGGAAGCTACGCTTGGTGCTGCCATAGGTATTATGCTTGGTGCTGCATTGAGTAAAGTTATTAATTCCTTGGTTAATGATATTCTAACTCCCCCTATTGCATATCTTACTTCTGGAATAGATTTTAGTACTCTTTATGTTGTACTTGGTTCTACTCAATACAATAGTTTGGAAGAAGCAAAAGATGCTGGTGCAGTTGTAATACGTTATGGGAACTTTATTAGTGAATTCATATCATTTTTAATAACTGCCTTCATACTATTCCTAATCGTATATCAGATTACAAAGTTAGCCAGTAAGTTTAAGAAGAAAGAAGAGAAGGTTGAGGAAGATACAAAGAAACAGTGTCCATACTGTAAATCGGAGATAGATAAAGATGCTAAGAGGTGTCCTTTCTGTACTAGTGAATTGTAAGATATGGACGATGATGGGCTCGAACCAACGACCTCCGCAATGTGAATGCGACGCTCTAACCAGCTGAGCTAATCGTCCAAATTTGCTAATTATATCACTAAGATACTTTAGGAGGATAATTGGTAGATACAGGAGGATATGAATCATTTACAACATTTTCTTCCACTACTTCTTCTTTTATATCTTCCTTTTTAGGTTCATTCTTTTTCAAATTACGCCACATTAGAAGAAAAGATACTAGAAGGATTGGAAAGACTATTGCAACAAAGATATTTCTAGCAATAATGCCTGATATTATTGCTAATACAAGACAACCAATAGCTGTCATGATTATTTCACCTATTTTCATAATTTTTTATGACAGAAATTTAAACTATTTA
>CAZAQC010000005.1:0-6471 GCA_964487525.1 uncultured Candidatus Saccharibacteria bacterium
TTCCTCATCATCGTGCTGTATACCCAACACTTCTTCCATATCTAAATTCTCTTTTCCTATGTCAATATTCTCCTTTACTATATTATCATCATCAGGAATGTTTTCATACACTAAGAGAGAAGATGTCATACTATATGGAATTCTTGTAATACAGAAACTTTCCTGAACTGGTTGAACATGAGCTCCATTTACCCATCCTCCATCTTCCCTGTATGCTAACACTGTTACTGCATTTGGTTGTAACCAATTGTAGAAATTACTTCCATATATTGCACACTCTGTTTTTGTATTAGGATTAGTTATTTTAAAATATCCCAAATCATCAATATTATCCAAGGAGTATTCAATAGTTCTTTCTTCGAAGGAAAGAAAATCGAACAGTGAAGAGTATGTATCATGTACGAAAAGGATATTATTTAATTTCTCACCACTATTGTTCTTCAACAAAACTTTTACATCTATTACATTCTCATTCTTTTCTAATTCTATACTCTCAATACTTATTGGGTTTGATATTTCAACGGAATCTATAACAAAGCTACCTTTCAATCCATTTTCTACCTCATCCGATCTTAAATATTCTTTCAATTTACCTTCCTTCCTCAAATTATATCCATTAAAAAGTACATCTATGCTTTTGAAGCTAGGTTCATCGTTTTGAAATTCCAATATATTTGTTAAGTCCCCCATATCGGGAACACTCCTACTGAAAGGTATAGCTAATTTAGATATATTAACAGTGTGTTTGGCATCGTTAAAAAAATAGTAAAGGATATCTACCTTGGTTTCAGGAGGACCCTTTACTTCGTCTAATATGTCTGGAATTTTTCTCATATATCCCAAAGCAGTTAAGTTTTGTATATTTTTACCTTGTGATAGTTCTGTTAATACTCCTCCTGTTTTACTTAAATCATACGATATACTGTTTACTTCTTCTGAATTGTCTGGAAAGGACTGTACTGTTAAACCAATAGTTTGGTAATACTCATTAAATACACCATCTCCTCCTGCATTGAAATCATCTGCATGTATTGGAGATATGGAAAAGAGTAAAAGTAATATGGTTAGAAGCATTGATATATCTTTAAAATTTATTAAAGATATATTACTAAAAGATTCTTAAATCTTGATTAATTATCCTTACTTTTAATCTTTACTTTATCAGTAATGTAGAAATTTCTTTTAAATTTGGTTAAACCTAACATCATCTCTGTCTGAGCTTGAATGTAAGGAAGAAATCCAAAAGTTAACATATTTACGGTAACTAGAAATGTTTCTAAGAAATCAATAATATGTCTCCACCATTTCCAACTCTTTGGGACAGGAGATATCTGTCTTCTGAATATAACTATTGGGATATTTGATAAAGTAATAACCGAAAATACGTAACTTAAGATTCTAGGTAAATTGTATGAGAAGACAGTATATTGGTAGCCAGGATTTAGCCAACCCATTATTCCTAGACCAAAGGTTAATACGAAAACTACTGTTAAAAACCATATTTGATATTCAAATATCATCTTTAACATAAATATCTTTCTGTAAAAAGGAAAATTGTCTGAATCTTCAGATAGGGCTGCCATAGTTATTGGAACATTTATGACCCCCCATCCCCATCTGTGTTGCTGTTTGTAAAAAGAAATATGTGATTTTATATATGTTTCGTTTTCTACCGCATCGTTACTTGTTGGTATATATACTTCTTCACTTTTGAATGTTCCTTTAGTTCTTACCATAGCATTCCAGTAAAAAGCGGTATCATCATTTGCTATTTCTGGATCCCAAAACTCTATATCCTTAAGAGTTTTTAGATTTACAACATACGAAGAAAAAGAGTCCCTAATATGTATACTTTCTCCTATGAAAGGAATCTTTTTCAACTTATCTACTACCCAGTTCTGCAGAAGAACCAGTGTAAGCATATTTGATTGTGTTCTGATTATGGAGGGTACGCTCCAGATATTGTTGTTAAAAGTATGTAAGGCTGATGCATAGTAACGATTATTTGGTTCATCAACTGTTAGATATTTGTATGTGATTGCTGAAAGATATTTTGGGTGAGGTCTCAAATCAGAATCACATGATATTAAAAGATAGTTATTAATATCTTTTCCCTCTTTCTCCAATTTATCTACAAAATGTCTTGCTGCCCAATTAATATTTGCTCCTTTAACTCCTGCTATTTCACCTGGGATGCCAGATGGATGAATATAGTGAGTTATGCTTCCAAATCTATCACCATACTTTTCTTTCAATATCTTGAGGTTTTCTAATTGCATTTCCTTCTTTCTCTCTTCCATTGCAATTACCACATCTATCTTCTCTGCACCCACATCACTATTTACCCATGCTTCAAACGTTGGTCCTAGTATATCCATACTTTCTGAATACACAGGACATAGGTATATATATCTTAATTCATCAAATTTTTCCGGATTAACATCTTTAATCTTTGACATCCAATCCGTATTAACATCTTTCCTAACCCTTCCTAATCCAATGTATATACCAATTAAAAATTTAAAGGTTCTGAATGTCCAATAGGCTACTAAATATGCTATGTATACTACAAATGCAGTATCCCATCTAAGTAATGCAAATATGACAGGAAGCAAGAGAAGTGTCCATGTAACAAATCCTGGTAATATTTCAAAGAATCTTCTTTTTCTTTTTGTTGAAGATTTCGGAAAACCTTGTTCCCTATCCTTTGGTTTGTATGGATTACACTCATTTAAATTACTGTCTTCTTGCATAGTGATATATTCTATTCTAAATAGGTCTAAAAATCTATTACAGCTTCAATTTCTCAGGATATATTCCTTCTTCAACTAATTTTTTAAGCTTCTCTCGAACAATAGGGCCATCTTCTTTGTAGGTTACTCCAAACCAATTACTGTTTGTCTCCAACATCTTTATCTTAACATCCCTATCTTTCACCATATCACTTAATATCTCGGGTAAGAGATATTCATCTATCAAATCATCTTGAAGATTCTTTAAGAAATTATCAAATCTTTTTTCTAAATTAGAAAATACTGATGGGTGAATACCATATGAGCTCATAGCCGTAGGTGTATTATCATCTAAATTTACACACTCCCCCGTTTGCTTTTGTCCTGTTATCTTACCATCCTCCATCTTTGCTACTTCAAATGTTTCCTCAATATGATCTAAATATCCATCTTTGGTAAAGCAGACACCTCTTTTTACAGTACCGTATTCACTTAATACATTTTTAAGTTTGTACACAGGTATACTGTAAAGATCTTGGGTACACTCTTCTCTTAAGAATTTTGCAACTATATTAAATGTTTCTTTTCCGTAAAAATCATCACTACTAATAACATAGGAAGGCTCTTTAATAGCCTCTTTAGCTACTAATAATGCCTGACCCGTTCCCCATGGTTTAGTTCTTTCTGGATTCAATTTGTACCAACTTGGTACCATATCTAATGATTGAAATACATAACTAATATCTATCTTGTCCTTGTATTTATCCATGAAAATTTCTTTAAATGCTTCTTCCATATCTGGTCTAATTACGAAAACAAATTTGTCAAAACCTGCCCTAACAGCATCATATATAGAATAATCTATTATTGTTTCTCCGCTAGGACCAAAGCCTTCCATTTGCTTAAGACCACCATATCTACTACCCATACCTGCAGCTAGAACAAAGAGTGATATTTTTGAGTTCATATGTATTTATATATATATGAAATTATTTCTATATAATAGCAGATTACAATTCTCTAATACGGAGAGGGTGGGATTTGAACCCACGATACAGTAACCTGTATAACGGTTTTCAAGACCGTCTCATTCGACCACTCTGACACCTCTCCAAAGCATTGAGATTATATCAAAATTTGACTAATTAATATAACTAAAATATCATTATCCTATGAAATCTGCCAACATATTAAGTATCTGCCTATCTACTCTACCTGTCCTATTACTGGGTTCCTCTGTATTAGCTGCTGAGCTTGATTCTACCAATTACAAATTGATAGGAGTATCTACATCAGGAGGAGGTGGTATTATGGAATCAACAAATTACAAACTCCTATCAACTGTTGGCCAAATATCTGCAGATCCAAGAAACTACTCTACTAATTATCGAATGAATATTGATCCCTCTGCCATATTTACAGCCGCTCAACCAGACATACAATGTTTTGAAACCGATACTAATGGAACTACTGATTGTACATCTGGACCAGCAGAATTACTTAGTGGTGGTATGGTCGCAATATGTGGAGCTGGAGGTTGTTATGACAAAGCCAGATTTGAGATAGAACCATATGTAAATCCAACTGATACTCTATATGGTATAGAAATCTCAACAGATGACTTCGCTACAGACATTAAGTGTATTGATGGATCTACCTTTAAACCTAAAACATTGACCTCTTGCGATATTAACGATTTTAGAACTGAAGAAGATTGGGAGACAGAGGTTTTCAATATCAAAGGATTACTATCTAACACAAAATACTACATTAGAATATCTGCATTACATGGTGATTTTACACAATCAGATTTTAGTAGCATAAAAGATGCTACCACTGCAGAAGGATCCATTGAATTTGATATAGATATTGCAACAGAAAGTGGAATTGCTGTAGAAAGCTCTCCTCCATATTCTATCTCCTTCTCATTATCAGAACAATTAATTCCTGGAGCTGCCACTACAACTGCTGGAAGTTTGATTTGGTTAGACACCATTAGTAGCTCATCTGGTGGGGTTGCGATAATACAATTTGGAAAATATGGTGGATTATATAGCCCTACCACTACAGAAAGTATACCTTCTGACAATGAAGACTTAGATGTAGCCAGTGCAGAAGGTTTTGGATTACAAAGTTATTACATAGATTACGAAAGTTCTATATATCTAGGAGAAATATCTCCCACTGATAATTACTCGGGCTCTTTGAATACTGTCGGAGCAGTATCAACAACTGCAAACAAAATATATGATGCTAATGGTCCTATAAATGATGGTAGAATGGGTATTTACTTAAAGGCAAGAGCCGGAGTAGGAAGAACTCCACAAACAGACTATACAGAAGAGATCTATTTTATATTAGTTCCTAGATACTAGACTTGACATACTTTAAAGCTTGAGATATCTTTTATTAATTAATTAGAAAGTCTTGCTGCCCTATTAATATGAAAAAACATATAAAACTTTTTCCTATACTTACAATTTTGATTATTTCTGTATTTTCTTTTGCTTTCTTGTTTCCTTCCTTTAAATCAGACGCAGCAACATTAGATGCTCTATATTTTTTCATGAGTAGAATGAAAGCTGATTTAGATGGAAGTACTCCTGGTGAAGAGGTTGAATATATATTAGCAATAGCACCTAATCAAAATTTCGATTCAGGTGGTACAGTAACAATATTTTTTCCTTTAGCAGATAGTGCAGAATGGTGCAGAACAGCTACCGATTTGACTGCTACTGGAATAACTGCATCTGCAGCTGATTTAGCTACTACTGACTTTGATATTGATGCAGCTCTGACAGACACCGGCAGTGGTTTAACTGCAGCTTGTACACAAGGCAATGGGACAACTACTGTTGATACGATAACTATTAGTGCTGTAGGAGTTTTAACTGCGGCAACAACCTATGGTGTAAAAATCGAAAGTGGAACTACCGGTGTGATTGGAACATCCTCAACTACTGGTTTAAGAACAATCACTGTCGAAGTCGAACAAGGAACTACTTTAGATTCAATGGCATTTAGTGTTTATATAATCGCAAATGATCAAGTCGTTGTATCTGCTACAGTATCTGCTGCTCCTTCTGTAAATTGTTCCATAAGTACAAATACAGTTGATATCGGAACCCTCTATCCTGGAGGTTCATTTGCTACAGCTACTCATACTATTGGAACCAGTTCAAGTAACAGTGGTTACTATTGGGCTGTTTACGGGAAAGGAGATTCTTCAACAGATGCAGGACTATACAAAGTTCCCGCTTCTCCATATTTAATAGCATCAACAGGCAGTACAACTATTGATTTAACTGGAGGTAATGCAGAAGGTTTTGGTATGACAGCTTCTGATCCAGATACGAGTGGAACAGCTGTTGTCGCAACAACTTTTCAAACTGGAACTTTAGGACAATTCGGAGCTTTAGATATAACTCCAGCAGGTGCAAAATTATTGTTATCCCAACCAGACGAACAAGCAAGTAATGAAAACTCTACTATTACATATGGTGCAAGAGCAAGTTCAGCTGCAGTATCTGGAAGTTATTCTGAAACAGTTACGTTCGTTTGTGGGGGTTATTATTAATTATGAAAAATCAAAATCTATATCCTGCCCCAAGGTCATACAAAAAAGTAGCCCTCTATACAATTTTTTTAGTTGTCTTTCTTTTTTCATTTAAAACTAATTCTTTCGCTCAATCTCCCCTATCCATTGGTACTGCTCCTGCATCTGAGAAGCTTCAATTAA
>CAZAQC010000005.1:6481-14130 GCA_964487525.1 uncultured Candidatus Saccharibacteria bacterium
GAAATAGTTGTATGGAATCTTTCTGAGAAAACAGCTACCTATACTATCTTAGTTAGAGGCTTTCGACAGGTTGAAAATCAACCAGGAACAGCAATAATGCTTACTGAGACAGAAGAAGAAAGGGCTTTGTACTCAGCTTCTTCATGGGTTAAGGTTAGTAAACAAGAGATAGAGCTCGTTCCAAACAAAAATGAAAAAATCTTTTATGAAATTAATGTCCCCGATGATGTTACAAAGGGAGAGTATACAGTAATAATAGCTTTTATTTCGGATACTGAATCGAAGTCTCTTGGTACAACGGCATTCACAACATTAACTGCAGGAACACCAATGTTAATTAAGGTCGGTGACGAGTTTGTTGAGAATGCAGAATTGCTTAAATTTGCAACAGATCGTAACTTTTACGAGACACCAACCATACACTTTGAAACTAGAATAAAAAACCTTGGAGATACACATATCTCCCCTGTTGGAGAAATAATACTAACTAACATATTTAAACAAGAAGTAGGAAGTATTACATTTAATGCTAACGGGCAAAGTATCTTAAGAGATAATACAGGAAATTACGAAACTGTTTGGGATTATGGATCTTTCCTAACAAAAGATAGAAAACTAATTTTAGGTCCAATAGATGCTAAACTAATTGTTACATATCGAAACTTTCAACCAGGATTTGCTCCTTTAGTTGCAGAAACATCCTTTTGGATACTACCTTGGAAATATATAATTTTGGCTCTCCTCATTTTTGTAACCACTATGATATTATTAAAGATGAGGAAAAATCGAAAGAGAGAACCTCAACAATTACCTAAATAATTGATTAATGAGATTAAAAAACATTCTTTCTACAATATGTTTTGTTTTGCTATTTACTCTTCCTTCATTCGGGAATGTATCTGCTAATGCTGTATTCCCTTACAAAAAAGAAGTTATCATATCCAATCAAGAAAGAACTAAAGAAACCGTCTCTTTCAGAAATGACAGTAAAAAGGATGTATTTATAAGCCCACAAGTTTATTCATACAACCCACAAACGCTTGAGATTACTGATACACAAAGTTATATATTTACAAGGGTAGATATGGAAATATTTAAAGTTAAACCTGGAGAGACCCTTAGCCTGAACTATGAAATTATTCCTCCTGCTAACATAAGTCCTGGAACATATTTCAATTTAATAGTTTTACAAAAGAAGGAAGATGATGTCTTTCTACAACAAACAAACCCTATTGGAGTAATGGATAATCTGTCCCATCTCGTGGTATTGCATATCATTGAATCTGACGCTGCGGTATATGGTATTACATCTGAATTTGCCCAAATTACTCTACAAGTGGTCGAAAATGGAATTCCATTTGTAAGACCTACAAGAATAAAATATATATATCAAAATACTACTAATTATGTACTTTCCCCAGAGGGAGAAATTCAATTATTTAATAGAAAAGGTGCATACTCCCCTATATACTTAAAAATCAATGAGGAAGAAAAGAAATTATACCCAGGAGGGATTATAGAAGAAGAGTTTGAGATAGATAAATATGACATAACAGATCTATTCAACTCAAGAACTATCATTGGACGATTCTATAATGGTATTGATGAAAATTTTATACTTAAAGAAACTAATTTGGAGCCAAACTACTCCATACTGTTAGTCGCACTTATTTTCTTTTTATCCATTATATTTTTGATGAAAGCAGTCATCCAGGACAGAAAGAACTCTAAAAAGTAGTTTGTAAAACACTCTTTGTTGTTTTAAAACTAATCTTTGCTACTTTTTCTAACTCAGAAACTCCATGCTTATTAACAAATTCCTTTGCCTGAGATATTACATTTGAGGCTCCCTTAGGGAAATTAAAATAGTATTTATCCTTCATAATTTCCATTTCTTCTAAAAATATCCCTCTAGCCAATACAGATGCTGTTGCTACTGCAATATCTGATTCCCCCTTATGAAATTGTTCAAACTTAATGCTCTTAGCCAATGGGCCTAATTCATCAACTACCCTACTCTTTTTTGAAGAGAATTGATCTATGACAACTTTCTTACACTCCATTCCTTTTTCCTTAAGATCCTTTAATCCCATCTCAATAACCTTAGAATGCTGTTTTGCAAGAAGTAAAGAGACATTCTTCAATTTAGAATAGAGCTCATTATATTCGCTAGGTTCAACTACAGAAGAATAGAAGTATTCATATTCTTTCAATTGATCATACATCTTCCTTATACTATTATCAGAAAATTTCTTTGAATCCCCTACCCCTATATTTGTTATCTTTTTTAAGAAATTATTATCAACAAAACAAGCAACTACAACGAGGGGACCAAAATAATCACCTTTACCAACCTCATCCACACCTATATGGGACTCCATATTTACAACATAATCATCTTCCTTTACTAATTCAACTATATCTTCAAAATTTTCGTTCCCTTGAAATACCACTTTCTTACTAGTGTAGAGAGTACATACTGAACCATTATCATTTTTCATTCTCAAAGCAACATATTCATTATTGATTCTATCCTCACTCCATCCTTTCTTTACGAGAATCTTTTCCAAGAGATTAGACTCTTCATTATTTAATTGTGTTGAGAGTGTTTTTTGAGCCATATTATATTTTTTCGAATTTTTGTCCATCTGGAGTATCCATAACCTTATACCCCAATTTAGCTATATCATCTCTTAGTTTATCCGCTTCTGAATAGTTCTTTTCCTCTTTGGCTTTTTTCCTTAAATTTAACAATTCTTCAAGATTGCTATCAGCATTCCTCTGTTTTCCAATTTCTTTTTCAAAATCTAATCCTAATACTTTATCAAAATCTAATATTGTTGCTAAAATATCTTCTTTTGGATTATTGGATTTTAATAGTTCATTTAATAGGGCTAATACGCCAGACATATTTAGATTATTCTCTAATTCTTTTTTGAAGTTTTCCCTATACTCCTCTATTACTCTTCCCCTAGTATCTCCCAACTCCTTAATCTTTCTAATGATTGATAATCTAGCATTCTTAGCTCCTTCCAAAGATTCAATGGAAAACTGAATTCTAGTTCTGTAATTGATTGAAAGAAGTAGATATCTTATGTCCATAGCCTCAAATCCTAACTCTATCAATGTAGGTAGATATGGTGCATTACCACTACTTTTTGACAACTTCCCGTCATCTTTATTCACTAACCATTCATTATGTACCCAGTAAGTAACAACAGTATGTCCAAAAGCCCCAATATTTTGAGCTCTTTCATTTGTATGATGGACAGGAATATGATCAACTCCACCAGTATGTATATCAAATTTCTCACCTAGAAGAGCTGTTCCCATTGCTGTACATTCAATATGCCAACCGGGGAAACCATCACCCCAAGGAGAGTTCCAATTCATAATATGGTTCTCATATTTCCCTGTTTTTTTCATCCAAAGTACAAAATCAGCTGGGTTTTTCTTTTCTGGATCCACCTCTACTTCATCTCTGACTCCAACTTCCTTCTCATCTAAGTTTTGTCCAGTGAAAATTGTATAGTCTAGAATTTTAGTAACATCAAAATACAGAGCTTGTTTTGTCTCGTATGTATATCCATTTTCTTCTATCTTCTTTATTACCGCTATCATTTCATCTACATAATCTGTAGCCCTTGTAAAAGAAAAATCCTTAACACCCTCATGTGTCAAAGTTTCAGGAATTAATTGACCATTTGGAGCTAGAATATTCAAAGCCCTAAAATCATCTAAAACTGTATCTATATATTTATTTGCAATATCTATTGGTTGTATACCCTCCCTTTCAGCCTGCCTATCCATCCTATCCTCTCCAAAATCACTACCATAATCATCCATTGAGGTCATATGACCAACATCAGTAATATTCATTATCCTTTTGACATCATAGCCCAAATACAGAAGAGTTCTATGAAAAATATCCCAATTTACATATGCACGAATATTACCAATCTGCATTCTGTAATACACTGTTGGCCCACAACTATATATGGACATCTTACCTTCTTCTAAGGGTTGTATATCTACTATTTTTTTATCAAGTGTAGAGTAAAGTTTCATTATATATCTCTCCTTCCTTCTAAAGCTTTTTTTAATGTTAATCTATCTGCATACTCTAAATCAGCTCCCGTTGGTAAACCCATTGCTAATCTAGTTATCTTTATTTTACCCTCTTTTAGATAACTCTTAAACAAATCAATTATATAGCTGGCTGTAGCCTCTCCCTCAAGACTAGGATTAGTTGCCACTATTATTTCCATTTGACTATTCTCTTTCAAAAGATCTTGTACTCTTTTGTCTAATTCTTTGAATCTCAATTCTTCAGCAGTTATACCTTCTGCAGGAGATATTACTCCACCTAAAACAAAATACAAACCGTCATATACTCCAGAATTCTCAAAAGCAACTACATCTAAAGGCTCTTCGACAACACATAATTTTTCACTTTTTCTTAATGGACTAGAACATATATTACACTCATCCTTGTCGGAGACATTAAAGCACTTAGTACAATTCTTTACATTCTTATCCATCTCAATTAAAGCATTTGCTAATTTTGAAGCATCTTTGTTAGAAGATCTTAGGTAATGATATGCCATTCTAGAAGCTGATTTAGGACCTACCCCTGGTAATCTACTGAATTCCTCTATAACTTGTTCTACACTATTTGGTAATACAGACATATTACTTGAACATACTCTTTAACTGATCTATATCCATATCTTGAACCATCTCTTTTTGTAATTTCTTTTGATAGTCCTTAAAGGCTTCTTTAAAACCTTTTTTAATTGCATTCTCCATATCAGGAGAAAGATACTCTTCATCGATATGAACATCCTCAAACTCCTGAGCTGCATTCATATATATCCTAATCATTCCATTCTTTGATTCACCCTTTATCTTTCTCTCTCTCAATTTATTCTGAAGCTTCTTGGCTTCACTCTGCATTTTTAAAATTTCTACTGGATTTAACATAAAAAGAGTTAAAAAAACTTAATTAATGAATACTATTATATCCTAAAAGAGGAATTCTACATACCTTCAAATATCGCCTCTATATTTGGAGAGACCTTCTTAGCTTCTGATTTTTCTTTCCTAGGCTTAATTATTGGTAACCTTCTTAACACAAACTCTGCATCTGATTTATTCTTTGTTTTGATGGAAGAATTAACAACACAAGATATATTACAGCCTCTTCCATATACCTTTTTGAAGGTCTCCGATATTGCATTTCTACTCTTTGGCACCTCTATCCTTTCACTATGGAATTTGAATGGAACCTCAATGTAGAGAACCCCTTTCTCAAAATTAAGAACATTTGCTCCTTCTAAGAAAGCATAGAGATGGCCATTAAAAGGCTTTATTTCATTAACAAATGTGCTCCACTTGTTCTTTATCTTATCTACAGCTATATCCTCACACGAAGCTTCTTCTACTACAATATCTTTTTCTTCCTTCTTAGGTTCAGACATATCTATACTCTTTGTTATTCTATTCTTAACATCCCTATTTACAATTTCTATATCCTTAACTGCATCCCCCTTCATCATCTCCGGGATTATCATCTCTATTACTAAGGCTTGATTATTTGCATATCTGATTCTGTTCTCCGCATCCAAGAAAAGATTAATCAGTTTGTGTACTTGTTTAATATCTATATCCTCTGAAAACTCATATTTTTTATCAACCTTTTCCCTTATTTTTCCAACTAAGATCTGCCTTAAAATATCTAATACATAGGTCGTAAATTGCTGAAGATTAACACCTTTATTCTCTAGCTCTTCTATTACATTTAGAGCCTTATTTCCATTTCCCTCCGTTAAACTCTTAAGAAGTGTTATTACACTATCGAAATCTGGAAGGCCTAATATCTTTCTAACTTCCTCTACAGTTATTTCTGATTTTCTCTCGTCCTGTCCTGTATATACCACATCCAAAATGGATAGAGCATCCCTATAACTACCTTTGGCGTTTTGAACAACTATATCTAAAGCTTCATCGTGAATGGTTATTTTCTCTTTTTTAGTAATATCCTTTATTAAATTCCTTAACTCATCCTCTGTACCAAGCCTAAAATCATATCTCTGGCATCTCGAAAGTATCGTAGGTGGTAGTTTATGGACATCTGTTGTCGCTAAGATGAATATGACATGGGATGGAGGCTCCTCTAACGTCTTAAGAAGCGCATTGAATGCCTCTGTGGTCAACATATGTACTTCATCTATAATGTACACCTTAAATTCACCCTCAGAGGGTGAGAACTCAATTTTTTCTTTCAACTCCCTAATTTGATCTATTCCCCTATTAGATGCTGCATCTATTTCAATTAAATCTAAAAACCTCCCATTTGATATATTTATGCAGGACTCACACTCATTACATGGATTTCCATCTTTCTTTAGATTCTTACAATTAACGGCCTTAGCTAATATTCTCGCGGTAGATGTTTTCCCAGTACCTCTTGATCCAACAAAAAGATATGCTTGAGCTATTTGATTGCTCTTAACTGCATTCTTTAACAACTTCGTTATATGATCTTGTCCTTTAATTTCATTAAAGTCTGTAGATCTGTATTTTTGATAGAGTACTGAAGACATGGTATATACTAGGACAAAGTCTTGGCTTTGCCAAGTGAAAATTATTTACCCATATGCACAAGGTTTCTTACTGCCTCTTCTAACATCTGAGCATACAAACCATACCCAACTGAATTAATAGTCCCTGATTGATTTTTTCCCAATATATCCCCTGCTCCTCTAATCTCTAAATCCTTGTTAGAGAGTAAGAAACCTGAACCCAGTTCTTGAGATTCTTTGATAGCCTCTAACCTCAATTGAGCATCTCCCTTTAAATTGTGATAGAAAAAGTATGCATAACCCTGTCTATTCGACCTCCCTATTCTCCCCCTAATTTGATACATTTGAGACAGTCCTAGCATACTAGCATCATCAAGGATTAATGTATTAACAGAAGGGATATCTAGTCCATTTTCAATTATTGTAGTACATACCAAAATGTCAGTTTTCCCACTAACAAAATCCTTCATAGATTCAGATAATTTGTGAACACTCATTTGTCCATGGGCAATACCCACAGAAACCTGAGGAAACATTTTAACCAATCTATCATATATTTGCTCAATTGTATTAACCCTATTATGTAAAAAATATACCTGACCCTTTCTCTTAAGTTCTGTTGATATTGCCGTATTAACAGATTCCCAATTGAATTCTTCGAAGTAATTAACTATCTCTTTCCTTCCTAAAGGAGGTGTAGCTAATACCGAAATATCCCTGATACCCATGAGAGCCATATTTAATGTCCTAGGAATTGGAGTGGCTGTTAAAGAAAGAACATTTGTATCTACCCTCTTAGATTTAATCTCTTCCTTCTGTTTAACTCCAAACTTCTGTTCTTCATCTATCACTAAAAGCCTTAAACTTTTAAAAGAAATTTCTTTACTTAGAAGAGAGTGTGTTCCTATGACTAAATCTATATTTCCATTCTTCAAGCCATTCAATACCCTTTCCCTATCTGCAGAAGAAGAAAATCTAGACAAAGAATCTATATTGAAAGGATAGTTTTTGAATCTTTCCTTAAGAACAGATACATGTTGCTCAACAAGTATAGTAGTTGGAGCA
>CAZAQC010000005.1:14140-33643 GCA_964487525.1 uncultured Candidatus Saccharibacteria bacterium
AACCTCAAAATAATAGAGCATGGTGGAGTTTATTAGTTGGAGCAAGTAAAGCTACTTGATATCCAGCGTTTATAACTGAAAAGATTGCTCTAGCAGCAACTTCTGTCTTACCATAGCCTACATCTCCCACCAAGAGTCTGTCCATCGGTTTACTATTTTTAAAGTCTTTTACAATATGTTCCGTGGCTAATAGTTGATCATCTGTATCATCAAATTCAAACTGTTTTATAAAGGTGTTCAATTCTTCTAGAGAGAGATCTGTATCTATAATTATTTCTGTTTTAGATGTTTTTCTTAATGCATAAAGCTGAAGTAATTCTCTAGCAATATCTTCTACTCTTTCTTTAGCTTTGCTTGATATTCTCTTCCAAACACCACTATTTAAACCTGTTAATATCGGTTTATTTTTGCCTGCACCAATATATTTTGTTAGTTTCTCAGAGGCTGAAAGAGGTACAAAAAGCTTATCCTTACCTGCATATGATATTTCAACATACAAACCATGCTCTTTCTTTATTAAATTACTAAATCTTCCAATCCCATGATCCTGATGAACTATATAGTCACCAGGAACAATTTTTTTAAGTATTTCTACAGATCCAGGATCTATCTTGATATTTTTCTTTTCGTACATAGAAAGATCTAACTCTCCAAGAACTTCCAAATCTGTTAGGAGCAATACTTTGGCAACACTTGATACCAAACCTCTTTTAATACTCTTCTCTACAACACCCTTAGCTACAAATATCTTGCTTATACAATCACGTAATTCTTCTTCTGTATTTGTCTCATACTTATCTAAATTATTTGTTAAATACCAAATTTCATAGTTTCTATTTTGAAAATTTTTAATAATTTCTAAAACACCTCTTCTAGAGATATAGTTTTCGGCTCCAGGGATTCGCCTAAGCCCCAAATTCACTAGATTACTCTCATCTCCTATTCCTACTTCCATACTGATATTAATACTCTCAGAAGCCTCTTCATTCCCCACTAAGAACTTTGTATTGGAACTAAGAAAGATTCTTTCTTTAACATCCTTTATCTTTTTCCTACTATCTATATCTACTACCGATATCTTCTCAATTTGGTCATCAAACAAACTGAGTCTAACCAATCTATTCATACTGAAAGGCCATATTAATACAACATCTCCTAATACTGATATTTCTCCCTCATTCCATACTCTTTCGACTCTCTGATACCCTATTGATATTAAAGAATTAATATCAAATGTATCTTTCTCTCTGAAAATAATTGTATCTTTCTTGATCTCCTGATCTTCATCTATTGAAAGCCATACAAACTTTTCAAGTAACATACCTAATAGCTCAGAAGCAAATTCATAGTAATCTGAATCTATGCCAGTAATCTTTAGATTTTCCTCTATACTTCCCTTTAGTGGGAGGTACTTCTGTAGGAGTAAATTTAGAACTCCATTTTTAATATATTTATCTTTCACATCGGTATTTTATCAACATCCATAAAATATGTATAATCTATGAATAATATTAAGGAAAAGAGAAGATGATAATAGCACATGCACCAATAGCATATATTACGAATGAGGCAATACAGAAAAAAGAGATTTCTAAATTAAATCTTAACCAAAAGATACTTGTAATGCTGTTTAGTTTCTTCTTTGGCATACTACCCGACTTTGATATTTTCTTTCTTTCTTCAAAGAATATACCCGGGTTCATACATCATGAAATACTGTCTCATACCCCAATATTTTATATATCTATATTCATCCTTCTTAAAATCTTGCTTAATCCCTTGTACAAGATGCTGAACAAAAAAGCAGCGAATGTTATTGACAAGAATATTTTGAGTATATTGGCAAATACATTTCTAATAGCTACAGTATCCCACCTGTTTGCAGATCTTTTTGTAAGTAGAATAATGCTTTTCTATCCTTTTTCAGATATGAAGATATTTCTTTTTAAATATATCTTTGAACCTAATCTATTTGCTGGATATTCTTTTACTCCTTTATTTGCTATCGAAATTATTATTTTTCTTGTATTTATATATTTGATATACAACAAATTCTTCAAATTGAACAAACTCTCAACTATCTTTCTTAAATTCCTCATATCCATATCCCTTCTTTATCTCCCATTTTCAATATATATGTCTTTTAATACATACAATCGTAGCTATATGTATGACGAGGATGGTCAAATTAACTACGATGTAGATTATGATACCCTTGAAGATGGTATGGATATGGATATAGGGAATGATGGAAGAGGTAATATTGAAAAAGCTAATGAAACAGAGCTCTTAGATAGTACTTTAAAGATTGTTAATTCAAATAAATTCACTTCCTCTAATGAAAAATCTATCGCTTCAAGAATTAAGTACAAATTTGGGGCTTTTGATTCATACCGATTAATCTCACAGGCATATTTTGATACTGGTTTACCAATTGAGCCTGTATTAGAAGATTTTAATTCCAAGAAGTACGGTTTTGAATCTTATGGCAGTAACCTTAATTACATTTCTTTACTTTATGAATATTTAGAAAAGAACAATCAAATTGTAGAATTGAACCTAGATTCTACAGTAGTATTACCTACTTCAAAAATCTTTTTCTTAATGGACAAGGATGAGAAGATTACAAACCTTGGTATTACCCTAGAGGGTAATTATTTGGCTACAATATTAAACTCTGATAGGTATTTAGATATGCATTCGTATCAATATATAAGAGAATATTATAGAGATGAAATAGAAAAGATATTTATACAAAGATAATTACAACAATATATCTGCTAAAATGCCTCTTATTGAATCTTCTATAACTTCATCAATTATATTTCTTTCTTCCTTAGAGAACTTCATTAATATATAATCCTCTCCTGAAATATTCTTATTCTCTCTAGCTTCTACCCCTATCCTAACCCTTTTGAAATCAACATCTTTTAATCTGTCTTCCACACTTTTAACACCATTATGACCCAATGGAGATTTTCCCGACTGAATCTTGAAATTACCTAATTTAATATCTAAATCATCATGTACTAATATGAAATTGCTTTTTAAATCACCTATTTCATATTTCTCAATTATCTTAGAAACAGCGTCCCCCGATTTATTCATATATGTTAAAGGTTTTTGTAATACAGCTACTATTGAAGAACCTCTTTTCAAGAAACATAGTTCAGAAACAAACATATCCTCCTTGTACCAATCAGTAGCATAGATATCTTTTTGATAGAGAAATTTTTCCCTTAATGCATCTAAAAAAAGAAACCCTGCATTATGTCTTGTTTGAAGATATTTTTTTTCTGGATTTCCCAGCCCTGTTATTAATTTCATACAGTATATTCTCCAATATATTCTCCTGTTTTACAAACATATTCTCTTTTACTTTTGATTTTGGATCAAAACTACCCTTATGATCATCTCCTAATAGGTGTAATATTCCGTGTACTATATCTCTTAATACTTCCTCTTCATTATAGTTCTTCTGTATATATTCTGGACATACATATATCTCGCCTAAGAGAGGCTTCTCCTCTATTACAAATGAAAGAACATCTGTTGAAGAATTCTTTTCCCTAAACTCTTTGTTTAATTCTTTAATATCATTCTCTGTTGTGAAGACAATGCTAATTTCACCATCTGAGGACATCGGTATTTGGTGAAGAAGAACATTTTTTAATTGAAATTTGGTGAAAGAGAGTTTTGGAAAATAGCTATTTAAAACTTCCCATTTGTAGATATTTAGCTTCATACTAGCTAAGAAGTTCTTGAACTATTGTTTTAACAGTATTTCCATCTGTTTTACCATCTAATTCTTTCATTACAATACCCATAACTTTACCCATATCTTTCATACTACTTGCTCCTAGTTCTTTTACTTTACTCTCTACAATCTTTCTTACATCATCTTCACTAAGTAATTCAGGAAGATAGCTATTTAAAACTTCCAATTGGAGTTTTTCTTTTTCAACTAAATCTTGTCTCTCCATTTTTTCAAACTGTTCTATGGAATCTTTAATCTTTTTTACTTCTTTTCTCAAAATCTTATGAATTTCTGGATCTGTTAGCCCTTCCTCTACTTCAATCTGGACATTCTTGATTGATGCTAAAGCCAATTTAAGGATATCTGATTTATCAACTAATTGTTCTTTTGAAGCTTGAAACATATCTTTTCGCAAAGTATCTACTATAGACATAGGACATTGTATATATACAAATTACTTAAGCCTTCTTGCAGCAGATCTTCTTCTTCTCTTCATCTTCGCCCACTCTTTTCTTTTTTGAATATCAAGATCAGCGTCTTTTACCCTATACTGTTTTTCCCTGTAGGTTTCCAAAATCTTTTCTCTAAGTACTTCTCTGTGAAGTCTTTTAAGAGCACTATCTATGTTTTCGTTTGAATGTACTATAACTGACATAATTTATTCGTTAATTAATATATAGCTTGGTGATTATATCATACCTTAATGTTTTTTTACTACTTTCTTTTCAAAATTTCTTTTTCTTTGTTGATTCTTACTTAATTCTATCCTCTTTTTCCTCTCTTTTCTAATAGTTTTTACCTTTATAGATATGTTCTTCTGCGTATTACTAATAGCATTTACAAGAAGGAAAATCCTTTCTCCTATCCAGGTCCATACAAAACCTAAGAAAAGAAGTATTGCCCCTAAAATTGTAACGGATTCCGCATCCTCAAATACCCCTGTTTCAGGCAAATCTTCTTCTGGAATTACAGGTATTTCTGGTATTGTAATTTGACAATCTGCAATAATCGTTGCTGATGCTGTTATGTTTTCTCCTACTTTTGGATATCCAACTACAACATTTTTGTATTCTCCAAAAGATTCTTGAGATACGGTTACATTGTAAGAGAAAGACTTCTTTTGTCCAGGAGAGAACAGCTCCTCTTCAGCTTGTAGATCCCAAATTATTGTTCCAGCAGAAAAGACACCTCCACTCGATATATTACTAATAAAAGAAGCTAAAACTTTACTGTCTAACTGATCTACAACCTTGTCTATACTTCCTTCACCTTCTCCACTATTCGTTACGGTGATGATATATGATATCTCTGCTTTTGGATTCTCTGTATTTTCATCAATACATTTTTCTGAAGCTTGTTTTGATATGGTCCAATCAGGATTAAGTACTTCTTCCAATACTTTAAAAGAAGTTGTCAAAGCACAATTTCCGCCTCCTGCATCTTTTTTATCCTTCCAACTTGTAGTAATAGTATATTCCCCTGGTGCTAAACAATTAGTTGTACTGCTAAGAGTCTCTGATACTTTTGTTTGTTTCGTCTCTTCAGCTTTGCTGATACCTAACCTGGTTTTATCATTTAATTTAACACTAATGGATGCCGCATCTATACCATCCGAGTCTTTTGCCAAGAAAGAATATTTTACTTCAGCACAATATTCATACGTACCAGAAGGCTTCACTTCCCATTCGCCACCATCACAACCATTTGAAGCTGGTTTTTTACAATATCTTTTTACAGTAAATTTGTTTTGACAACCCAAACATTTACCACTACAAGATGTTTTCGCAACACATCCTGATGCCCTTGCTCCTGAATCTCCTGAAACACCACAATTAATCCATCCTGATGGACATGCTGCTGGTGTACAACTTGATATTTGACCACAAGCAGGACCACAAGAAAAATTATTATATGCCCTACATCCACACTTTCTTGATGCAGGATTTGTGTCGTTAGGACATCCACAATATGCAACACTTGGCCATTCACAGGCAGGACACTGACTTCCTTGAATACAACCACCTCCACTTGATGGAGCCGGTTTATTATGTCCTAAAGAACCACACAGAGCGTAGCAACCTCCTGAATTTTTACCCACTACCCATGCTCCATCCTCACATTGACATCTTATGCAACCATTTATCACATTATAATTAGAATCCAAACATCCTTCTGCAGAACTTTCTTCAGGAGATAATTGATTAGTTTGATTAATTCTCCACAATAAATATACACCGGATACTGCGAATAACACAGCTAAAACTGACATAATAATAACTCTGTTTTTCCTCGATGGTCTTAATCTTATCTCCATTATCCAAACATATTTCTAATGTTATCTATATTTACAACATCTTTAATCATAACCAAAACTATTAAAATGATTAAGAAACCCATACTAATATTTATAATGATTGCCTCTACTCTCTCATCCAAATCCCTTCTAAATATACCTTCAATTAACAAAATAAATATTCTTCCTCCATCCAATGCAGGAATTGGAAGTAGATTCATTATCGCCAAAGATAATGAAAGATCAGCTATGAGGGATAGGAAAATGATGATTCCTTTAGTTTTAATATAATCAATTAAAAGAAATATACCTATTGGCCCAGATACAGTATTAGAAAGTTCCGTATAATCACCTGTCTCTTTTGCATCCCCTATCATAGATCCTAATACTTTTCCTATTATCTTGAGATTATTTATCACATATGCACCACCAGCTGTCAATCTTGTTTGATTGTAATCCATAATGTAACCATGAGATACAAAGACCCATATCTTAGACTCTTCATCTACCTCTACAGTATACTCACGACAATCAGCTAGACTCTCATTACATGCAAGAAGTACAACAGAGTTTTTTCCTTTTATTCCCTCCGAAATATCTATTACATTATTTACTTCTTTCCCATCAATTTCCTTTATAACTCCAAATGTTGGTAGACCGGCAAGATCAGCATTACCTTCTGGAATAGCCTCATATCCAACTATCTTCTCTACTCTTGCTCCTACTATATTAATATTTTCCAAATCAACATATATAGGAGATGTTTTCCAATTGCTTGATCCTAAGACTATATAGTAAAACAATATTGCAAAAATAACATTCATAGATACTCCTGCCAACATGACAGCTATTTGTAAAAGTTTCGGTTTATTATTTAAGTTGTTTTTACTCCTTGATAAATTCTCTCCTTTTTCATAATCACCTGGGTCTCCATCACCTAATATTTTTACAAATCCACCCAAAGGAATAACTCTAATACAGTAAAGAGTCCCTTTATATTTCTTTGATATCAACTTCGGACCAAAACCTAGAGAAAATTCATATACTTTCGCTTTTATTGCTTTCGCAACAAGAAAATGACCTAACTCATGAACAAACGTTAGAAACCCTATAACAAAAATGAATAATAATATATTTACAACTATAGAAAGCATAACTTAGATACAAAATTTATATAGTTAGTAATTCCTTCTCCTTTTCATCCCTTATAACCTCTATCTGCTGATTACTCTCTTTGACGATTTTTTCTATCTCCTCTCTCATCCTATCTGCCTCATCTTCCGAAAAGCCATCCTTTTGAGCTTCATCTATCTCTTTCATATATTTCTGTCTTACTTGCCTTACCGCAATTCTTCCATCCTCTATTCTTTCTTTCATTATTTTCACATACTCTGTACGCCTTTCCTCAGTCAAATCAGGAATCTTAACTAATACTCTATCACCCTCTATTATTGGAGAAAGACCTAAATTAGCATTACTAATAGCCTTACCAACATTTTCCAATATGCTTTTATCCCAAGGCTGAATGTTTATTGTTTTAGCATCAACTATACCAATTGTTGCTAAATTTTTTAATGGTGAAGATGTCTCATATGCATTTACTAAAACCTCTTCAACTAGCTCTGGAGTAGCCCTACCTGTTCGGATTTGTGACAAATCATCTTTAATATGATCCAAACACTTAAGAATATCCTTCTTAAAACTTTCTATGTCCATACAATTAAATTAATATATTATTAAAATAATTGTATATCAATGAGATTGTGTTGTCTATGGGAGAATAATGTCTATTTTTTACCAAATTCCCAAAAAAGAATTCTTGTTACTTCTATTGGCTCTCCTAGTTTTTGTATAGCATCATCTAAAAGATTCGATATTGTTTTATTTTCATCCTTAAACCATTTTTGCTCTAAAAGACATTTTTCCTCAAAATATTTACTTAATTTACCCTCTACTATTTTTTCAATGATATTTTCAGGCTTGTCCTCACTATGGGCCTCCTTCTTAAACAACTTTTTCACTTTTTCAAGCTCTTCTTGTGATATTGATTCTTTAGAGACATATACTGGTTTCATTGCGGCTACCTGCAAAGCTAACTCATGAACAAACTCTCTAAAGTCTTCATTCATAGCCACAAAATCTGTTTTACATTTCACTTCAACCATTGATACAAGTTTCTGTTCTTTTCCATGCATATATATATCTATTACTCCTTCCCCTTGCTCCTCAACACCTTCTCCTATAGGTTCATCCCATCCTCTTTCCTTTATAATTTCTACTGCTTTCTCAAAATCTTTTTCAGCATCTTCAAATGCTAATTTGCATAATCCTATCTTAGCTCCTGTAAGATTCCTTAATCTACTTATTACATCACTTCTCTTATTGATATACTCTACTGCTTTGCCCATATCACCCTCTGATTTTACTAATGCTTCTTTGCATAGAGCCATGCCAGCAGATGTTTTTGCTCTTAATGTTTTGATATCTTCCACTGTTATTGCCATAATTGTATCTATTAAAATTATTTAATAGCTTTTAATATTTCCTCTACAGCTTTTTCCCCTACACCTTTTAGAGCAAGAAGATCTTCTTTTGATTTTTCCTTCAAATCACTTACTGTTTTAATCTTAGAATCATTCAAAGATTTTACTATTCTTGCAGAGAGACCTAAGTCTTCAACAGATTTAGATTCTTCTTTCACCTTTTCAGCTGCCTCTATTTCAGCATCTATATTTTTCTCCTTCTTTACTACTCTAACTACTGATCCAACACTATCTGCCTCTATCTTTCCCTCTCTCAAAGCCTTCATTCTTTCTCTTTCTTGTTCCTCCATCTTTACTTTTCTTTCCTTTTGTTCTTCATACTCTCTCCCTATTCTTTCTAATTTCGCATCATGGTCTCTCCTTAATGATATTACTGAAAGAGATCTCTTTGATTGACCTACAACCTCTCCTAAGAGATTAACAAACAAAGAAATACTCTTTATGGAGTCATCATTTGCAGGTATTGGATAGTCGATTAAATCTGGGTTACAGTTTGTATCAATGAGTGCAATAATTGGGATATTTGCAGTTCTAGCTTCTTTGATAGCATTCTTTTCTACTTTACTATCAACAACTATTATCGCTTCAGGAAGTTTGTCCATGAATTTGACACCTCTGTATATCCTATTTAATCTTTCAACGTCTCTCTGTATCAAAAGTCTTTCTTTTTTAACAAAGCCTTCTAATCCATTTGCTAATTGCTCTTCCATCTTAATTAAACCTTGAACACTCTTTTTAATTCCATCAAAATTTGTGAATAGTCCACCCATCCATCTTTTGTTGATATAGAACATTCCGTTATCTTCAGCAACTTTTTGTACTACTGATGCTGCCTGACCCTTAGTACCAACTATTAAAATATTTCCTTTGTCTGAAAGTCTACTTAGTTCTTGTAATGTTGTTTCTAAAATTTCTCTTGTTTTAACAAGATCTATAATGTGAATACCATTTCTCTCTTCATATATATATTTCTTCATTCTAGGATTCCATGCACTTTTTTTATGTCCAAAGTGACATCCTGCTTTAAGAAGATCAATTAATTCTGGTATTTGAAAACTTTTGTTTTTAGTCTCTGTTTTCTCTAAGACTTCTTTTTTGGTTTGTACCATTTTATTTTTCCTTTCCTTTTATTAATATCTTTGTTGGACTATGTCCAGGAATGGACAAAGATATATGAGATAAATTAAACAATTGGATTATACAAGGTGGGGAGATGTTTTACAACCTATATCTCTACTCTCCTCCATTCATCACCACCTATAACAATATGATCAAGGAGATTTAAACCTACTAATTCTAATCCTTGTTCTATTCTCTTTGTCATAGCAATATCTTCTTGACTTGGCGTAGTATCTCCGGATGGATGATTATGTGCTATTACAACACTACTAGCATTCAATTCTAGTGCAGGTATTATGATATCTCTAGGGAAAACAGATACTCCATCTAAACTTCCTATACATATGACCCTTCTATCTAATACCTCAAATCTCGAATTAAGAAACAGTGCAATAATATATTCCTGTTTCTTTTTTCCAATATCTTTTAGAATAGCGTAAGCCTCTTGTGAATTTCTTACTAAGCTCTTTTCCTTAGAACCCAAATCATATAATCTTCTTCCAAGCTCTATACCACAGAGTATTTTCATAGCAGTAACAATACCTATCCCCTCTACTTTTATGATATCACTAACGTCTAAATTCCCTTTTTTACTAATAACTCCTCGAACTTTACTAATTACACTCTTTGAAACACTTAGGAAATCTCTACCCTTAACCCCACTACCAACCAATATGGCTATCAATTCCATATCGCTAAGGTTATCTATACCTTTTTCTAAATATTTCTCTCTTGGAAGCATACAACTATCATAGAAGATAGTTATTAAATACGTATTAACTTTCCTCCTTCTTTTTCTTCTTACTCTTTACCTTTTTAATATACTTACAGTTTGGATAATTACTACAGCCTGTAAAAGATCTACCCCATTTTCCTCTTCTTTCTACTAAATTATGACCACACTCTGGACATTTTTCATTTAGAAGCAAAGGAACAATACCCTTACACTCTGGATATTTCTCACAAGCCCAGAATTTACCATATTTACCATTTTTGAGAACCATCTTAGACTTACATTCAGGACACTCTGTTGGTTTAAAATATTTCTCATAATCTAAACTGTCTTCTTTACCCTCTAAATCCTTCATACCTTTACACTCAGGGAATCTTGCACAGCTTAGAAATTTTCCATACCTACCTATCCTAATAACCATTTCTCCTTTACACTCTGGACACTTTTCCTTAGATTTACCCAATATTACAACATTCTCTTTGTTAACATTTTTATCTGCTACCCCTATACTCTCCATTAATGGCTTATATTCATCATCTATAACTGGGACATATTTCTTCTTCCCCAATGCTATATCATCCAACTCATCCTCTACTTTTGCGGTATATTCGTAATCAACTAATCTCTTGAAATTATCTCTCAAAAAATTTGTAACAACTCTCCCCACATCTGTAGGAAACATACTTTTTGCTTCCATTTCAATATATCCTCTACCTTGTATGGTAGAAATTATTGTTGCATATGTAGAAGGTCTTCCTATACCCAACAATTCAAGTTTCTTAATCAAAGATGCCTCAGTATATCTAGCTGGAGGTTGTGTAAACTTCTGTTCATTTACAAATTCTTCCTTTTCTAATTCATCTCCTTTTTTAATCTGAGATATCTCTTGTAAATCATCATCCATTTTCTTACTTCCCAAAACTTTTCTAAAACCATCAAAAAGAGTTTTCTCACCACCCATTGTAAATATATATTCTGGAGTTTTTACATCTTTTGGGGTTAAAGAAACACTCAAAACTTCTACTTCCTTATTACTCATCTGGCTCGAAACAGTTCTTCTCCATATGAGTTCATACAATTTAGAAGCTGGTTTACCATGCTCTCCCTCTACCCTCGCAATATCAAGATTGAAATCTGTTGGCCTAATAGCTTCATGCGCCTCTTGAGCATTTTTTGATCTATTTTTGTAATAGTTTGGCTTGGCAGGAAGATATTCATTTCCATATCTTTGAGACACTACACCCCTTATTTCATCAACTGCTTTGTTACTCAAAAAAACGGAATCCGTTCTCATATATGTAATATATCCAGACTGATACAGTATCTGAGCTATGGCCATAGTTCTCTTGGATGTAAACCCTAATACATTATTTGCTACTTGTTGAAGTGTAGATGTAGTAAATGGAGGATATGCATGTTTACTTACATTTCTCTTAGCAACATCTTTTACTAAAAATTTACTATTTCCAATCTTTCCTTCAAACTCTTCTACTTCCTCTTTACTCTTTGGTATGTATTTCTTACCATTTTTTTTAGCTAATTTTGCAATTAATATGTTTTTCTTAACATCTTTTAATTTAACTGATACTTCCCAGAACTCTTCCGACTTGAATGCTTCCCTTTCCTCTTCCTTCTCAACAACTAATCTTAACGCTACAGACTGTACTCTACCAGCTGACAAACCGTACCATATCTTCTTCCATATTAATTCTGAGAGTTTATACCCAACCAATCTATCCAAAACCCTTCTAGCTTTCTGTGCTTCAACTAAATTAATATTTATCTCACCTGGTTTCTTAACAGCTTCATTCACTGCGCTAGCAGTTATTTCATGGAATGTTACTCTCTTTGCATTTTTTAAATTCACTGCATTTGAAAGATGCCAAGCTATGGCCTCGCCCTCCCTATCAGGGTCCATAGCTAGATACACATTTCCGCCTTTAGGAATAGCTTTTTTAATATCTTTGATAATTTTACCTTTACCATATATGGTCTCAAATAGAGGTTCATAATCATTATCTACATCAACTCCAAGCTTACTCTTAGGAAGATCAATTATATGCCCTACCGTAGCCATTACCTTAAAATCTTTCCCCAAATACTTGTTTATGGTCTTAGCTTTTGAAGGAGATTCTACGATTAATAAATTTTTGTAACTAACTTTTGCCATTAGATAAAAATACATTAATTATCTTAAGCTTGTCAAACTTGTTCATTTTCCTTATACGCCCCATTTAGAATTTTAACAATACTTGATCATTTTGTATTCCGAATATTTCCTTAAAATCATCCAAACAGGTAATAATGTTCGCTCCTTGTCTAGCTAGTATGTTACAACCCTGTGACATATTATTGTTTATATTACCAGGGATTACGTATACATCCCTATTAAATTCAACAGCAAAGTTTGCAGTTATTAAGGATCCACTTTTGACACCTGCTTCAATAACAATTGTCGTACTTGAGATGCCTGCAAGTAATCTGTTTCTCAAAACAAACATTTCTCTTCTCAATGTTGTACCTTCTGGATATTCAGCTAAAATTAATCCCTCCTCCTTTATATGGTTGAATATGTAAGAATTTGATTTAGGAATAGCTGTTGATATCCCTCCGGGTACTATTGCTACTGTCTTAATACCTCTTTCTAAGCATATCTGATGAACGTATGCATCAACTCCTTTAGCTAAACCACTAACGACAACTATGTCTAATTCCTTTAAAAACTCTACAAGAAGATGCCCTATTACCCATTTCCCATACTCCGTTATATTTCGAGTTCCAACAATGGTTATACATCTATTCAAGAGTAATGAAATATTGCCTTTATAATAAAGATATGAAGGGCATTTTGGTATCTCTTTTAAAAGTTGTGGGAATTGACTGTATGATAATTTTCTCACAAACAAATTATCACACTCTGTTATTAAATCTAGATTAACCCACTTGCTATCATCCAATCTATCATTTCTCTTGCAAGCCTTACTGCGTTAATACTCTCACCACCATCTTCCAAAAATATTGAGAATGAATATTTAGGTTGCTGATATGGGAAAAATCCAGTAGTCCAAGCATGCGTATGTTCATATATTCCATCTTTGTTAAGATTTCCAAACTCAGCAGTTCCTGTTTTGGCCGCAACCTCTATCTTTAATCCAGAAAGTGTTTTTATGGTACCCCTAGGACCATTAACAGCTGACCACATACCTTCTTTTACTGTTTTTAATGCACTACTAGAAGCAATATTTGTATATATTGGTTCAAAATTCACAGTTTCCCTCTCTTGTTTTTCGTCTAAGAAATAATCTGCGACATGAGGAGTGTAAAGGGTACCTTCATTGGCAATAGCTGATACCCAATTAACCATCTGTAATGGGGTAACCAGAGTTATACCCTGACCTATCACCGAATTACAGGAATCTCCTTCTGGATACCAAACAGGATCTAACCAAGGACTAGTTGTATTTGCTAGTGCCATCTTATTTGCAGGAGAAGGCAACCTACCAGGAGCTTCTCCAGGGATATCTATCCCTGTATAACTACCTATACCAAATTTCTCAAGATATGGGACTAACTCATTCATATCCCAATTCCTTATTAATTCACAAAAGTAAATATTTGAAGAGACGGATATTGCATCTATCAAATTTAGTACTCCATATGCTGTATTTCTATAGTCTTGAAATGGAGCACCACTAGAAAAAGTGTATCCTCTTCTACTAACATATTTTGTATCTTTTGTTATGGCACCAGAATCTAAACCTGCAACAGCCACTATCGTCTTAAACGTTGATCCTGGAGGCATCTGTGCTGCTATGGACCTATTTATTAAAGGGTTGCTTGGATTATTTAATAACGTAGCATACTGATCTGTAGTTATTCCTCCAATGAAAAGATTGTTGTCATAACTAGGATAGGAGACTATGGCTATTATTTCTCCTGTATTTGGATTCTCTATAACACCGGCTCCACCCGATGCTCCATATTCACGAACTCCCTTTTCTATAATTTCATACAATTTCTTCTGTATTTCTAAATCTATTGTCAAATACAAATTCTTCCCAGATACTGGTTCGCTAATAATATATCCCTCTTTTGAAATAGTTTTTCCAAGAACATCAACTTCCCAGGCTATTTCCCCATATTCCCCTAAAAGATTTTTATCATACTCTCTCTCTAATCCACTCCTTCCTATTATGTCGGTAGGTTGAATATAGTCAAGATTATCCAAATCTTCCGCAGATACACCTCCAGTATATCCAATTAAATGAGAAAGGATTTCTCCTTGTGGATATACCCTTTTACTTCCGGTATCTATATATACCCCGGGAAGATTTTCAGCTGCAGCCTTGATTTTAATTGCAGTGTCATTATCTATATCTGAAGCAATTAATATTTCAGTGAAATATGGGCTTTCTTTATGCACAGAATAAATCTTTTCCGAAATAGTTCCATACTCTCCATCACCACTTGTCTTTTCTTTCTTCCATGTACTTCCAAGTATACCCTCTAGGGTATGGCCCGATTCTTCTACAAGATTTGCATCAATGAAGCCGTCTTTGTCCAAATAATGCTCAATTGCAAGATATACATTCATTGAGGACTCATTAAAAGCTAGCTGCTTACCATTTTTATCAAGCAAAACCCCTCTATATGCAGGAACTTTCCTTATTTTTATTTGATTATTCTCTGACTTTGCTAACATTTCATTCCCATACGTTATTTGTAGACTCGTTAATTGAGTAACTAGTATTGCAAAGATAATAAAGAAAACAAAGAAAATTAAAACATAATTCCACCTTAGATCTGAATTAGCCGCATTTGGTTGCAATAGTGAACGCTTTATATTCTTCGCCATATACTCAACCCCTACCCCCTGCTCTTTTACATTAGTAGAATTCCTTCTACTAGAGCTTCCTTTACTTATTTTCTTGGAGATTTTTAATTCCATATCCTTATTTTAAACGAATTTGAGAAGTATTACCTCTTTTCCTAAAGCCAACAAACAAGTATTCAAAAAAAAGTAAAAGAAATGCACTTACAACAGCCTTTAAAAACGATGACAAGAAGTCATTGAACGTGAGGAATCCTAAGCTCCCAACACTAAATAGACTTGGAAGAAGATGAAGAAGGATGTAATACACTAGAAAGATTAATATCCTAACCAAAAATGATGTAAAACCAGAATCAATTGTGAAGAAGACAGAACTAACAATCAAAAGTCCTAAAGGAAGGGCAATTATTAAGCTATGACTCCCAAGTGGCAGATTATTTGTAACATCAAATATTAAAAACAATATACATGATCCTAATAAAAGAATTTTCCAGTTAACTTTTTTAAAAAAGAAAAAAAAGATTGTAACAACAAAACTAAAGTCGAATATTGACAACACAAGGCTTTCTAAAAAGACTAGCAAGAAAATCCCTAATATCGAGAACAACCCATATATAATCATAAATATAATCACTAAATTAAAGATCTGTTCTAATAAATACTGTAACCAACCTATCATAATCTACAATTGGAGATACAAATCCTGATCTGGATGTGGCTGCTGGGTTCTCAGATAAACCTACCAAGTTTCCAAGAACCAAATACTCTCCTACCTTCGAATCATTTACGACTACAATGTCTCCATTCCTCAAATCTGCTACCATGGACATATTCTCTACCTCTATCCCATCAGGAGAACCTTTTATTACAGCCTTTGTCAGAATATCAATACTTTCAGATAACCTCACCTCCTCTACTCCCCCCCTAACAATTACCACTTCTAGGTTATTATTTTTACTTGTGGCCAACCTAACCAAACAACTTTCTCTATCGACTTCTACAACTAACCCAATAAACATATTTCCCAAAACTGCAATGTCTCCCTCTACGACTCCTGAACTCTCTCCCTTATTTATTCTTAAGAAATCGTAATCAGCTCCCCCTAACACTTTGCCCATAACATATTTCCTATTTTCTCCACCAAGATTGACCTGCTTTTTTAATGATTCATTTTCTTCTTTTAATAAGGCATAAAATGAGTTTTCTACCTCTTTCTCATATATTGAGATACTTAAATCATTATATTCATTTCTAAAATCTTTCAAGCGAATAAATGTATCTAGATATTCTTTCCCTTCGTTTCCGATACTGTTTGCTTGAAATACAACAGGATCCATAACAAAAGATATCCCAGATCTAACAAAAGAAAGTATACCTAAGGAATCCATTAAAAAAAGCATTGCTCCGACAAATATACTTGTTAAAAGTAGCGAAACTTCACTTGATAATTGGTTATTATTTTTCTTCATATATAGTTACAAAGTTAAACCAACTCTTCCCAAGATTTCTGTACTCTTTCAAGAAGTTCAATGTGGTCAAGCATTAAAGCAGTTCCTCTAGCTACCGTAGAGAGAGGATCTTCTACTATCCTGACAGGAATCCCTAATTCTTCTGTCCAGTATGCGTCTAAACTTCGAATCAATGCACCTCCACCAGTTAAACTAATACCAGATGTTAACAGATCTCTTAAAAGTTCAGGTGGCGTTTCCTCTACGGCATCTTTGATTGATTCTGTTATTAAAGATATTGAATTCATTATTCCTTCTCTAACCTCGATGCTACTGAGTTCAACCGTTTTAGGAAGACCAGTTAATAGGTCTCGACCTTGTACACTTGCTTTTTTCTCTTTTTTAAGTGGCATGGCCGAACCCATAGATATTTTTATATCCTCTGCTGTTCTTTCACCTATAAGCATATTATACTTTTCTCTAATATAGTTAATAATATCTTCATCCATCTCATCTCCTGCAACTTTCATTGTTTTATCTACTACTATATCTCCCAACGAGAATACTGCAATATCTGTAGTACCTCCCCCTACATCAATTATCATACTTCCTGAGGCATCCTCTATGGGAAGACCTGCACCTATAGCTGCAGCCATAGACTCCTCTACTATAAATACCTCCCTAGCTCCTGCCGTTTTAACAGCATCTATAACTGCCTGCCTTTCAACTTCCGTAACTGATGACGGGACTCCTACTATAACCCTAGGTCTTGGGATTTTAAAACTTTTTCCCAAATAATCATGTGCTCTATGAATAAAATGATGAATCATTGCCTGAGTAGTATCAAAGTCAGAAATAACACCATCCTTCAATGGCCTAATAGCAACGATGTTTGCAGGCGTTCTTCCTATCATTTGCCTGGCTTCCTTTCCAACTGCAAGAATAGTCTTACTTCTTTTCTCAATTGCAACAACAGATGGTTCAGAAACGACAATCCCGTGATTACGCATATATACCATTGTATTTGCAGTACCCAAGTCTATACCCAAATCATACGTTATTAATTCTAGAAAAGAGTTTATAAAGTTCATAACTGATGTATTAAATTGATATTCTGATTTTATCACTTAAAAAAAAAGAACACGAGCGGATGTGTTCTAAATACAATATATAGCAATTATATTATTTCTCGTTTGTTTCTTTCTGCAACCTTTTATAACACTTCATACATGAAGATACCCTTATCAAAGATCCCTCTACATCAACATCTATTTTTCTTAGATTAGGCTTAAATTGCCTCTTTGATTTAGGAGCTTTATACCTCCACCCAACGGAGTGTTTATGCTGGATTCTATTTCCAGCGACTGTAGATTTTCCACAAATTTCACATACTTTTGACATAACGATGGCATTATATATAAGATAATGAATAACGTCAAACCTTCCGCTTCCAAAGGCCCGGCCTAGGTCCGACCTTTAATATCTTTTTCTTTATGTATAACCATCGATAACGCTTCTTAATACTAGTTATTCCAGCTTCCAACGGATTGTTCTTTAGATATTCAATCATATTAAAAAGATCAATATAATCATCTAATCTTCTAGCTTCAAATCTATTTTGGAACACGGTTCCTATTAGTCCATATTTTCTATTGAAATAACAAGAATATGCAGTCATAAACCTTTGCATAAATTTTGAAATGTCCATTTTACTTTCACCTAATTTCAAAACAAGATGGTAATGATTAGGCATTAAACAATAGCTAATTAGGACAATATCGTACCTGTCCAGGTATCTTTCCATAAGCCGAATAAAATTTAAGTAATCTTTCTTACAACGATATATTGGTGACTTATGATGACCTCTATTATAAATATGATAATATTTATTTTTCTTATACAAAATCTCACATTTTGGTTTCTTCATAAATAAAGAATACCAACAAAAGATTAATATTCTGTTAACTCAAAGGCCTGGCTTAGGCCCGGCCTAAAAACAATAAATTTAGTGCTATAATGAATGATTATGCTTTCTGAAGATACAATATATTGGCTTTTATTTGCCATACCATCGATATTAATAGCTTCTACTATACATGAATACTCTCATGGATTAATGGCTTACAAGCTTGGAGATCCAACCGCAAAAGCGGAAGGTCGACTTACATTAAATCCATTGGCTCATATTGATCCCCTCGGGGCTTTATCTATGATTATATTTAGATTTGGGTGGAGCAAACCAGTCCCTATTAATGAGTACAACTTTTCAAAGAGAGAATTTGGTACAGCTTTAGTTGCATTTGCAGGTCCACTTTCTAATTTACTAATGGCGTTACTTTGTGGATTAGTAAATTTTATTTTTAAGCCAGACCTAGGTACGGTTTTGGGTTCTTTCCTTTTGACATTTACTCTTGTCAATTTGTCACTAGCATTTTTCAATCTCCTACCTGTACCACCACTTGATGGCCATAAGATAGTAAGAGCAATATTACCTAGAAAGTTAAGATACTATTGGGAAGAATTGGAAAAGTCTTGGTCTATTAGGATTCCTCTAGAACAGGCCTTATAGGCCTAAATATATTTGTATTTCAATGTTTCTTTAAGGTAAAATATAATGCTCTAGTAGGAAATATAGTGGTTTCATAGCTCCATACTAAAGAGCTTAGGGATCCCAAACAGTAAAAATTACTTGGTCCTGTGGGATCAGGTTGCGGGAACCCACTTAATGTTCAGAGCTCTATGATTCCACTTCCTTCTGGAGCATTTCCTCTTTTATATT
>CAZAQC010000006.1:0-2508 GCA_964487525.1 uncultured Candidatus Saccharibacteria bacterium
GGAAGGATTAGGAGCAGAGATTACAAATAATGGAACATTGAAGATAAATGTTAATGGGAAATTAAAAGGAGGATCTTTGTGGCAAGACTATATGAGTGTTACTACAACTGAAAACTTTATAATGGCTGCTGTAAAAGCAGAAGGTAGGTCAGAGATGGTTAATGCTGCTTCAGAACCACATGTACAGGATCTATGTCTATTTCTTAAATCTATGGGAGCAAAGATAGAAGGAGTAGGAGCATCTAAAATAGTAGTAGAAGGAGTAGAAGAATTGCATGGGACAGACTTTACTATTAGCTCTGATCACCATGAAATAACTACATTATTAGCCCTAGGAGCGATGACAGGTGGAGAAATAAGGGTACACAACTCTGTTCCTGAACATTTTCCTTTAATTAATAAATCCTTCGCAAAATTTAATGTACATATTGAATATGAGGGAGATACTGCTATTGTTAGAGAAAACCAAGATTTAAAAATAATAGAACCATACACAAAAAATCTTCTTCAAAAATTAGAAGCTGCACCTTGGCCATACTTTCCTACTGATTTAATGCCATTAATGATAGCAATAGCTGTGAAGTCAGAAGGATCTATGATGTTTTGGAATAAACTTTATGAAGGTGGCTTTTTCTGGATACCTGAAATGATAAAATTCGGAGCTCATATTGTAATGTGTGACCCACATAGGGTTATTGTTTATGGAAATAAACCATTAAAATCTGCAGAAGTTGATGCTCCTAATATAATTAGAGCTACTGTAGCATTAATGATGATTGCGCTAACCATAGATGGAGAAAGTACAATTAGAAATGCTGATTCTATAAAGAGAGCACATCCTAACTTCATAGAAAACTTAAACACACTTGGTGCTAATCTTGAATGGATAGATTAAAAAACAAAAGTTTTTAAAATGTTCCTAATTTCTTCAAAAAGTCAGGAATCTGATACAATCCTACACCATTACTTGCTTTAAGAAGTATTACAACCTTCTTCTCTTTCAAATTTTCTAATTTGGTATTCAACATTGCAGCAACCTCATCAGCTGAACCTATATGCTCTCCAAGGTTAAAACTTTCAAACATTTCTCCTACAAAATATACCTCATCAAAGTTATATCTTTTTACACTTTCACCTAATTCTTTATGTTTTTGAACAGAAACCTCACCTAACTCTCTCATATCTCCTAGGACAGCTATCCTGTGATACTTTGGGCTAGGATATAGTTGATTAAAAGTCTCTAAAGACATCTCCATTGAAGCTGGATTAGCATTGTAAGCATCATTTATTATCACTAAATTTTCACTATACTCTAATTTTTCAAATCTTCCATCACAATTTTCAAATTTTTCTACACCCTTTATACAATTCTCTATTCCAACACCTAATTTATTCGCAGCTATTATTGCTGCCATAGCGTCATATGAATATCCACTTCCAAAAGATTTTAAATTTACTTTCATTAAGTTATCATAATACTTAAATGTAAAGTGAGTACCAGTATCATCCACAATGATATCTTGTAACCGATAATCTGCATCTTCACTTTCCCCAAATGCAATAATCTCTGAATCTTTTCTGTATGAATCCTTTATTCTCCTTAATCTCTCATCATCTATATTAAGAATCAATGGTTTTCCAGTTCTTTCCATATAATCAGCTAAGTTCTTTTTCTCTTCATATATATCCTCAACAGTACCAAGCTTCTCTGCATGTACATCACAAACATTTAAAAGAATTCCCAAATCAGGATCTACAGAATTTACATGCCAAGCTATTTCTCCCTTTCTGTCCATACCACATTCTAAGACCACAGCATCATGATTATCATATTGGCTTAGCAATACAGCATTTCCCCATACTGTATTAGAACTGTCTGAAAAAAGAACTTTCATCTGAGTCTCTAATATTGTCACTAACATTTTTTTAGTAGTAGTCTTACCTGTACTTCCCGTTATAGCAATGATAGGGGCAGTAATATCTGATATAGAGTAATTCAATATTTTCTCTAATCCTTCCTCTATTGAATCAACTAAAATTATTGGTTTATTTATATCTTTAATTCCAGAAATATATTTATCATTCTCACACAGAACCATTGAGGCTCCCTTTTCGAATGCTTCAAGAATAAAGTCATGTCCATCGAATCTTTCACCAATAATAGGGATGTAAATCTCATTCTCTTTAATATTTCTTGTATCATGGTTAAATCCTGTAAAGAAGGCATCTTCACTATAATTCTTTACTTCAAACTCTGGAAACTTTTCAACTATATCTCTTAGAAATACTTTCATTTTCTTATCTAGTTAATTTAATTCTTTATCTAATATATTAGTTATCTGAAATATTTTCAATAATAATGGCTATCGGTTCATGAATTATTTTTATACTCAATTTGGAAGAATTAGGACTAAATCAACAAAAAATACTATCCTAGAGAATAATATTTGAGCCTGTAGTTGTTTTTTCTTGACGGAAACATACCACAATGTTAAATTAGTGGCAAGA
>CAZAQC010000006.1:2518-26513 GCA_964487525.1 uncultured Candidatus Saccharibacteria bacterium
TTGGGAGAAGGTTCAAATATAATTGTATTAATTATTATTCTGATACCTCAACAGAAGTTAGGAGCCTAGAGTATTATATTCAAGCCTGTAATGTTTTTCTCTTGACACCCATTCATATACAGGCTATATTAGTGGCAAGAAGTGGTAAATAGTGGTGAAAGATGATATATTAAAACATGTTAATAGGAGAATACAGAAGTACAATTGGAGAAAAGAAAAGAGTATCACTTCCAAAAAAATTTAGAGAAGAATTAGGAAATGAACTAATTCTAACAAGAGGTTACGAACAAGCTCTAATAATAGTAAATGAAAAGATGTGGAAAAAAGTTGCTACTGAAGTGATGAATGGCTCTTTTATAAATAAAGATATCAGAGATACAAGTAGATTCTTAGTAGGAGGAGCAAAGGAAATATCAACAGATTCTCAAGGGAGATTTGTTATTCCTGAAGCACTATTTGATCACGCATCTTTAAGTAAAGAGATTGTATTTATTGGACTAGTAAATTGGGTAGAGATTTGGGACAAGGAAAAATGGCAAGAAAGACTTAACTATCTTAAAGAACATGGAGAAGAAATTGCTCAGGAGATAAGTAAAATGAGCCCGATAAAAAATGCATAAGATACATACTCCTGTACTTCTAAAAGAAACTTTAGAATCACTTAATATCGTAGATAGCGAATTCTATATAGATTGCACACTTGGTGATGGTGGTCATAGTATTGAAATACTTAAAAGACTTTCCAACAAAGGAATGTTATTAAGCCTAGATCATGATCAGAACGCCATAGATTTTGTAAAAGAATATTACAAAGAAGAATCTAAACAAAGCAACTGGATTATGAAGAAAGGTAATTTCAAAAATATTGATACCTTATCTAAACCCATAAACAGAAGACCTAAAGGCATATTAATGGACTTAGGACTCTCTTCAAGACAGCTAGAAGAATCACACAATCGTGGATTTAGCTACCTAGAAGCCAATGAACCTCTCGATATGAGAATGGATATGGACTTAGGAGTAACTGCTAAAGATTTACTAAACGCACTTTCTGAAAAAGAGCTATCCAAACTTTTTAAAACATACGGAGAGGAAAAATATTCATATAGAATAGCTAAACAAATTAAGAAAAATATTTCTGATATTAATACGGTAGGAGATCTTACAAGACTTATTTATAAAGTCGTACCGACAGATTATTCTAATAAGAACCCTTCTCGCAGGGTCTTTCAGGCCCTGCGAATCGTGGTAAATGATGAATTGAATAATTTAAAGGTAGCCATAGAGAAGTCTTTTGAGATCTTAGATAAAGAGGGAAGGCTATCAATAATATCTTTCCATTCTCTTGAAGATCGTATAGTAAAAAATTACTTTTTAGAAAAACAGGGAAGCGGAGAAGGGGAAATGCTTTTTAATAGTCATATTGCCCCAACCGACGACGAAGAAAAGCAGAACCCTAGATCCGCTTCCGCCAAGTTAAGAACATTAATTAAAAAGATTTAAGAACATGACCAGAAAAACAACTCAAAACCTATCACTCTCCATCTTCATATTTACTCTTTTGATATTTACATTATCACAACTTGTTATTAACTCCATCCTAAGCCCACTTGGTGTTGAACTTCAGAGTCTGAATAGAGAAAAAAATTACTTGGTTGAAGAAAACAGATCCATGGAAGAGCAAATTGCAAAAACAAATTCCATAACTGTTATAAAGAAATTAGCTCAAAAGGAATTAAATATTTCTTCCTCTAACGAGAAATCGATTATTTATATAGAAGATTCCAGTATCATAGCTGAAAGACAATAATGCCAAGCCTCAATCATCTTTCTAAACTAAAAGATAGACGTAGTAGGAAAAGCAAGAGCAAATTATCAAACAAACCTTCAAATCTTCTTACTGTAGGGTATGGCATAACCATTCTCGCAGTAATAGTAATATCACAAATTTTTAGATGGCAAATTGTCTTTGCAGACAAATTTAAAGACATAGCCCAAGATCAGTATAAAAGCAACAGAATACAGGTTGCTACAAGGGGCGTTATAACAGCTTCAGATGATACAGTTCTTGCAGTAGATGAACCTGTTTGGAATATATATGCGACCCTCAGTAACGATGAAGATGAAAGAAAGCTATTCTTTGATAATAAGGACAAATTCATAACAGAGGTATCATCAATACTAAACGTAGAAAAATCTGAAATAGAATCTAAGATTACAGAGGATTTTGTATATGCTCCAATCAAGAAAGAAGTCTCAACGGAGAAGAAGAAGGCTCTTGAGCAAATAGAGATCTTTGGTTCTGGAACAGAAGGTTTTGGTCTATACTTTGAGAATGAAGAACGAAGAGTATATCCGAACAATCAACTAGCTTCACATATATTAGGATTTATTGGTAGAAACGAAATAGGGGACTTAGTAGGACAGTACGGAATACAGGGATACTATTACGGAGATATTACAGGAAGAGAAGGGTATTCCTATGAAGAAAAAGATTCATCTGGGAATGTTATCCTAACTGCAGAGTATGAGCCAATATTACCAAGAGAAGGAAAAGATTTTAAATTAACAATAATCCCAAACATTCAAAGCAAGGTTGAGGAAGTACTTGAAAAGGGAGTAAAAGAGAGTAGAGCAAAAAGTGGAAGTGCCATAATTATGGACCCAAAAACTGGAGCTATCTTAGCAATGGCAAATTACCCATCGTATGACCCTAATGAATACTGGCGAGTATCTGAACCATGGATTTTGAAAAACAGATCAATATCTGACGTATATGAATATGGTTCTGTTCAAAAACCAATTACGTTAGCTATAGCTCTTGAAGACGGTAAAATTGACGAAAACTATACCTGTAATGATACTAAGGGATACTTAGATCTATATGAAGCTACTGGATATGCAGACCAGAAGGGTCAAAAAATATATACTTGGAACAAACTTCCTGCAGGACTTTTAGATATATCTGGAATATTTGCAAAATCAAATAATCCATGTACGGCTGATATAGCTCTAAAGATGGATTTAGATGTATTCTATTCATCACTAAAAGAATTTGGAATAGGGGAATTTATCGGAATAGGATTACAAGATGAAAGTACAAGTTATCTAAGGCCAAAGGAGGTATGGACAAATCTCGATGTTGTTACAACATCATATGGACAAGGAGGGATATCTGCTACTGCCCTGCAGGTACTCTCAGCACTTAGTACATTTGCTAATGATGGAATCAGGATGAGACCATATATCATTTCTGAAATTAAAGATGACTCCGAGACTATACAAATATTGCCAAAAATTTTGTCTAATCCTGTCTCCAAAGAAACCTCAGACATAATTAAGAATGCATTAGTAAAAGCAGTAAAGAATAATTCCTTAACTGCAAATGGAGCAGCTTTAATAGAATATGGAGTAGCAGCAAAAACAGGTACTGCACAGGTAATAAAAGAAGGTGGTGGTTATGATGAGAAGTTCTCAAACGATACTGTAGTAGGATTTGCTCCTGCAGATGATCCTAAAATGATAATGTTAGTAAAACTTGAGGAACCTCAAAATGCAGGATTTGCTACTCTTACTACTGTCCCTATATGGAGAGACATTTTTCTAGCAATAGTTGACGACCTGGAAATAAAGAAGCAGAATTGAGATAATAAAAAAATAATATCTATTTATATATTAAATCAGATGGAACAAATACTTAGAAAAACCTTAGAATCACTTTTTATTGCGACTGCTGTATCAGCAATACTTGCCCCAATAATGATATCTTTTCTATATAAGTTCAATCAGGTCAGTGGAATAAGTAAGTCAAAAATTGGAGCTGGAGATGGCGATAATACACTTTTTATGAAGATAATGCGTTCATCTACGACTAACGGCACACCAAATATGGGAGGAATTTTAATTTGGATCGTTGTTCCTTTATTATTATTTTTTCTAGTCCCAACGACTCCATTAATTAATGTATTCCTCTTTGGATTCTTGTTATTCGGGTTATGGGGATTTATAGATGTAGTTGTATTTACCAATGGTTTTCGTCACAATGAGAAAATAAAAGCCTTTCAAGAAACTTTTGAATGGAGAATCGGAAAACTTACATTTTCAATATTAATGAATATTGGAGTAATGTATCTTTTATATAAAACAGGATTATTTTCTCAATTATCAATCTTTGATATTATTGCTATAAATGTAACACCTTTAATAGTCATACTATTGGGCATAATTGGACAATTTGCCATATACGCAGCAGAATTGACTGACGGAGCAGATGGTCTTATGATTGGAATCTTCACAATTATAAATACAGCCTTTATCTTCCTACTTCTTGTACAAGGTAAATATGAGTTTATACCTATCCTAGGAATAATATTAGGAGTACAAATTATAGATTTGTATTTTAATATTCCTCCTGCAAGGTTCTGGAACGGTGGTCCCGGTGCTATGCCTTTAGGATTTACAATGTTCTTTATGGCCTTAGTAACAGACAATATTCCTGCATATCTAATTATGTCTTCAATAACCTGGTTAATAATGGCTTCAAGTGCAATTCAAATGTTCAGTATGAAATTCTTTAAGAAAAGAGTGTTCAAGATTGCGCCAATACATCATCACTTTCAAGCTAATGGATGGCCTCAATACAAAGTTACAATGCGTTTTTGGTTATTCACAATATTTACCTGTGTTTTGGGATTATATATAGGATTACTATAAAGGTTCGCAATTAACTTCAGGGCCTTCGCAGGTACATAATTCATTCTTTTCTGTATCTTTGAATACATCACCCGTACCATACAATCTTCCATTAAAGAAACAAGCGTTCAAATCATACAATTGTCCACTTTCATTTTGATAAAGTATGGAAAAACTATCTACATTGACAACGTAATCCTTAACTACAAATGCATTTCCAATAACACAAACCTTCCCATAAAGTGTTTCATCTCTGTTTGTTACAGTAGTTAAGACTATACTATTCTCTGTCTGTTTAAATAGACCTATTTGAGTAGGAGCTATTCCTGCTTCTCCACAAAAAGCCTCTCTTTCTAAAATTATTTCTAATTCAGTCCCTTTGTTATTTATATCCGTCAAAGTTACCTTAGTTAGATCAGGAGATGATTTTTCCAAGAAATTTTTAAAACTATATGAAAAATTCAAATTATTTGATCCAAAATCCTCATATGACATATTAACACTTGAATTATCACACACTATATCTCCATTCCAAGAACAAGAACAATCATCTCTACCTTCAAAGTCTGATATTAGTTCATTCTGTTTGTATTCATTTCCCTCATACAAACAAATACCAAGTCCTAAGTTTCTTCTTGCAGTTACAAATAATACTAAAGCAGAAGATATTAAAAGAAATCCCGTGATTATCAATAACCAGTTTTTTTGTCTTACAATTTCCATAGCAACTTACATTTTATCATATTTACCACCCCCATACAGGCCGGACCTAGGCCAGACCTTCTCTGAATGTACTATTTATCAACATAATATAAGGAAGAAAAGGTAGGACCTTGGTACAACCTCTTGTAGTACTTCCTAAGCTTAATATATCAAACTAATTTGATAATGTATTTAAGATTAAGAGAGGTACAACCTAGGTGCAACCTGGATCTAAGATTTGTGATACAATCGTTTTATGCATGATTCACATATTCATTTGGCCTTAGAGCCTTTAAAATCAAATTTACAGGAGATCATTCAGGGATTTGTATCAGACAATGGTAAATATATATTGACACAAGGAACTGACATTTTAGATTTTGAAGACACATTAAAGATTGCCAAGACAAATGAAAAGACCATACAGGTTGCTCTCGGACTACATCCAACTTTCTTTGAAGAACAAACCATAAACAGAGGAATATTTAAAAGCTTGACAGAAAAAACCCAAAAGTACTTGGATAAATTTGAGAACATTTTGTCTGAGAATATAGAGAAGATATCGGCAATAGGAGAAACAGGATTAGATTACTACCAAAATACGTTTGATAAAAGTATAGACCAAAATTTAATTGAAGAAATAAAAGAAATTCAAAGGATTTCTTTTAAAAAACATATTCAATTAGCCATACAACATAAATTGCCTTTGAGTATACATGCTAGAGATATAGCTTCTAGCAATGAATGTGCTAAAGACACACTGAAGATAGTCGCAGAAGAGGGTAGAGGCCTCCTAACAGGCTCTTTTCATAGTTATACTGGAGATATCTCATTATTAAATAACATTTTAGATTTAGGTTTTAGTGTTGGTTTCAATGCAATAATAACATACAGAAATGGAGAAAATGTTAGAGATATTCTAAGTGAAGTACCATTAGAAAGAATATTATTCGAAACAGATGGTCCCTTCCTCCCACCTCAATCAGTAAGAAAGGATAAAAAGATAACTGAGAAATTTGCTAAACCCTCACATGTAAGAGAAATCATTACTGTCGCTGCAGAGATTAAGGATGTAACTCCAAAGTATCTTGAGGATATAACAGATGAAAATTACGAAAAAACATTTCTTAATCTTTAACTGGATTTATAACACATACAAATTCCCCATGGGGATTCTCTTCAAAGCCTGAGGTTTTTAGTTCCTCCATTGTTTCAGAGACTTTTCCAAAATAATTCTTCTCTTTTAATTTTGATATATCTTTTGCTAAAAAGACATTAACTTCTCCTAACTGACTTTGAACCAATCCCAAAAGCTTAAGTAATCTCTTGGGAGATTCATATATTATCAATGTATTATGCAAATCCTTGTATATATCCAATATCTTCTTTCTTCTTACATCACTTTTAGGTAAAAACCCAAGAAAAACAAATCTATCTGTTGGGAGACCACTTATGGATAACGCAGAGGTTAACGCAGATGGTCCCGGTATAGATATCACATCATAGTTATTCTCCCTTAGGTACTCTACCAACTTAAATCCAGGATCGGAGATTAAAGGAGTTCCTGAATCAGAAATTAAACCTAAATCTAACCCCATATTTAATTTTTCGGTTATTTTTTCAATCATCCTCTCATGGTTCTGATCTCTGTATGATACAAGTTGTGTTTTAATATCATAATGATCTAATAATTTCTTACTCTCTCTAGTGTCTTCTGCTAAAACAAAAGAAACTTCTTTTAGTTTTGAAATTGCTCTTAATGTAATATCTTCTAAATTTCCTATAGGGGTGGAAATAACATATAGCTTTCCTTTATTCATTATTTAATTCTATTAAATTTAACTTCACTCCCTCAATTATATCTTCAGAATTAATACCATCACCTACATCAAACTCTCCAACTTTTATTCTTTTTAAATCAATTGCAGTAGCAAATGATCCTACTTTCTCACCTAAATCATTCACCAAAGTCCTAATATATGTCCCACTCGAACAAATAACATCAAATTGAACAATTGGCCAAGAATATTCAGTAATATAAAATTTTGTAATGGTAACATTCTTAGGTTTTAATTCCACTGCTATATTCTCTCTAGCATATTCATATGCTTTCTTTCCTTTAACTTTTTTAGCTGAATATACAGGAGGAATTTGGGAGATATCTCCTAAGAAGTTTTTTTCAATAGCAGACATAAGAGTCTCCTGGGAGATCTTTTCTTCTACACTTGAATTGTTTATTTTCTTTCCTGTAATATCCTGAGTGTCTGTTGCAAATCCAAATTCTGCAGTAACAAGATATTCTTTTTCAAAAGAAAGGATTTTCTCCATTAACTTAGTTGATTTTCCTAGAAGGATAACAAGAAGCCCTGTTGCAAATGGATCCAAGGTACCTGAATGTCCAATCTTTTGATTCTTTGGTAATATCTTTTTCAGCTTTCTAATAACATCATATGATGTTATACCTCTCTCCTTGTTAATTAACAAAATTCCGTCTATCATTTAAATATAAATAATATTACAGTCTGATTATACCACTATGTTAAATGGGATAACCCTCGGAGTAATGATAATAGTAATACTTTTGATAGGAGGTCTAGTCCTAACAGTATTAATAAATATTCTTCTGATTCCTCTTTTAAAAACTCCTAAGAGTGTTCTACAAGAGATTGTTGATATCATGGACTTAAAGAAAGAAGATCTTTTAGTAGATTTGGGAAGTGGTGATGGTTCTCTCATTCTAAAAGCACATAGACAAAGTATGTGCGAATGTACAGGATATGATATTTCACCAATTATGTTGATACTTGCAAAAACAAAGAAGGTGTTGCAATTCCCATTGGATAAGAAAATAAACTTTGAGGCAGAGGATATATTTAAAGTAAATTTAAATAAATTTACAAAAATATACTGTTATTTAGATCAAAGAAGTATGGAGATATTAAAGCCTAAATTTGAAGAATTTGTTAAAAAGAATGGAGAAGTATATTCATATAGATATGGAATAAAGGGAATGGAGAATGAAAAGATTATTGTGCTTCGGAATAAAGAGAATCTCTATGTATACAAAAGCAAATAGAACAATTTCAATCAAACAGAGACCTCAGGAGTGATAAATTCATGAAATACAGATAAAATTCTAATAGAGTTTTTAAACACAATAGACGGATGTTCTCGATAGGTATATATTGTCCCTCTCTCATTCTCATTAGAATTTTTTATTGTGTAATTAAGATCCATTGGATCCTCAGAACATGAAATATATTCTAAATAGTTCTTACCTCTAAGCCCAACCATATAATATTCTCTTTTTTTCATACAAAGAACTAATTCAAGACATTTTTCTTCATAGTCACAAACTATTGAACAACCCTCTTTCGGAGAAACAGATTCGTAAGCATCCTTAATAGACGAGACTATATGCTTTTGTAAAGGAATAACTATTGTATCCCTTTCTTGCTTCTGCATTGCATCCGAATCTAAAGACACAATATCCTCAATATATAAAGTTTCTGTTTCACTCATTAATTTGTCCTATAATATTATTCCGTGATTATACCAAATACACACAAAATAACGATATAATAAACATATGGCAATATATGAACCATTAGCATCAAAATACAGACCAAAGACTCTAGATGAATTTGTTGGTCAAAAACATTTAGTAGGGGAGAATGCCCCTATATATAGATTCCTTAAGAGTGGTAATATACCCTCCATGATCTTCTGGGGGCCTCCAGGAACAGGCAAAACCACATTAGCATATATAATATCCCTTAATCTTTACTATGACTTCCATAAGCTTCAGGCAGTCAATAGTGGAAAAGACGATTTAAGAAAAATCATTAAAATAGCTCTGTCCAATCAACAGTATGCTAAAAAGACAATTCTCTTCCTAGACGAAATACATAGATGGAACAAAGCTCAACAAGATGCTTTACTCCCATATGTAGAGAAGGGAATAATAATACTAATAGGAGCTACTACAGAGAATCCTTCCTTTACAGTTAACACTCCTTTGCTTTCTAGAACAAAAGTTTTTGTATTTAAACAACAAACAGAGGAAGATATATATGATCTTTTAAAAAAGATTACAAAAAAAGAATTCCCAAATGTGACAATAAGCAAAAAAGAACTAGAAACAATGGCTAATCTCTCAAATGGGGATATTAGATCAGGATTAAACATATTAGAAATGGCTACTACATTAGCAATTTCTCAAAATAATGAAGATAGGAAGGCTAAAGTTACAGAAGAAATACTAAAAAATACAATTCAAAAACCAATCTACTATGACAAAAATGGAGAAGAACACTTCAACATAATATCTGCCATACACAAATCTATGAGATCATCAAATCCAGATGCAGCTTGCTACTGGGTAGGCAGAATGCTTCAAGCAGGAGAGGACCCTTTGTATGTTGCAAGAAGATTACTTAGATTTGCTAGTGAAGATGTAGGAAATGCTGATCCTAATGCTTTAGTTTTGGCAAATAATGTATATGAATCATGTCAAAAGATTGGGATGCCCGAATGTGAAGTTTTCTTAATGCAATTAGCCATATATCTCTCAAACGCACCTAAAGACAATACTGCATATGTTGTAGAGAATATGATAAAAGAGGACATTGAGAAATATGGTAATTTACCAGTACCAATGAATATTAGAAATGCAGAAACTGAACTAATGAAAAGCTTAGGGTATGGTAAAGGCTATCAATATGATCATGATTTACCAAACAAGAAATCTGATCAACAGTGTATGCCAGACAAACTAAAAGAAAAGAAATATATTAAAAAATAATTAAAATTGACTATCATAACTGGAAAATTCTAAATAATATATATATAATGACTTGAATGGAAATCAGTACAAACAAAGAAATAATAGAAAGAATACTAGAAAAGGGTGTTGAACAAATACTTCCTTCCAAGGACGCCCTTAAAACTCTTTTAGAGTCTGGCAAAAGAATAAATATATACCAAGGATTTGATCCTACAGCTCCGACATTACACATTGGACACACAGTGGGAATGAGAAAACTAGAAGACTTTAGAAAGCTAGGGCATCATGTAATTTTCCTTGTCGGTGATTTTACAGCAAGAATAGGTGATCCAACAGACAAAACTTCAGCAAGAATCCAACTTACAAAGGAACAAGTAGAAGAGAATATGGAGTGCTATGTAGACCAAGCTTCTAAGATAATTGATGTAAATAATAAAGAAAATCCAGTAGAAATACTCTTTAATAGTAAATGGTTAGAACCACTTAATTTCGCAGGTATAATAAAATTAGCTTCAAAATTCACAGTACAACAAATGTTAAAAAGAGATATGTTCCAAAAAAGATTAGATTCTAACAAACCAATATATATCAACGAATTCCTATACCCTCTTATGCAGGCATATGATTGTGTCAATATGAACATAGATGTTGAAGTAGGAGGAAACGATCAACTATTCAATATGTTAGCAGGAAGAGACCTAATCATGAGTGAGCTTAACAAAGAGAAAATAGTTCTAGCAGGTAAACTCCTCGCAACATCAGACGGAACAAAGATGGGCAAATCTGAAGGAAATATGATTAAAATGAATGATAAACCAGAAGAAATCTTTGGCAAAGTAATGGCTTTCACAGATATAATGATTATTGGGGCATTCGAGATCTTAACTAGTGCTTCAATGAAAGAAGTAGCTGAATACAAAAAAAGAATGGAAACTGGAGAGAATCCAATAATCTTAAAAAAAGAATTGGCATATATGATTACTTCTGAAATAACAAATGAAGAAAAAGCAAAAAAAGCTCAACAGTATTTTGAATCAGTTTTCCAAAAGAATACTGAAGAAGTAGAAATACCAAGTATTGTAATTAACAAAGAACAAATTGCTTTAAATGAACTTTTAGTCGAAATTAAATTTGCAGCTAGCAAGTCTGAAGCAAAGAGATTAGCAGAGCAAGGTGCTGTAAAAGTAAATGATGAGAAGATAACGGAGTACAATCATATCCTCAAAATTAAAAATATCCAACCTCTAACAATTAGAGTTGGAAGAAAGTTATGCACAGTAACATATCAAGCGTAACAGGGGGAAAGAAAAAACAGTATCTAACTCCCTCTGAATTAAGGGGGTTTTTTAATTATGGAAACACATAAAGAATTAAAAAACAGAATATATAACGACTCTCCCTCACAATTCTGTGAGGTTTTAAAGCAAGCAATAGAGTATGCTGAATCATCAAGTGAAAAGAAATTGAGATACAATGGAGATCCATTGATAATACATCTACTTAATGTTGCATTACTTACCATTGAGTGTAACTTAGACATAAACTCAACTATCGCAAGTATACTCCACGAGATTCCTCTAAATACAAAAACAATTAAATATATTAAAGAGAACTTTGGAGATGATGTCATAGATATACTTCAAAGAATAAATGAAATAAGAGCTTGCACATTAACCGATGAAACTCCTGAAGATATAATTGTAAAATACATACTTAATAGCTCAAAAGATCTTAGACCTGTAATCATAAAAATCCTTGATACTCAAGAAGACATGAGAACTATCGAAAAAGTACCAGAAGAAGAAAGAAAAATTGCTCTTTACAAAGCATTAAACATATATTCAAAATTAGCAGAGTATTTACATTTAGAAAAAACAAAAAAAGATATAGAAGAGAACGCATTTAAAGAATACCTACCAATGGAATATGAAAGTATTTCAAAGAAAATGAAGGAAGCAAATATTAACAATGATCTTTTGGAAAAATATAAGAACCTACTATCTGGCATAACAAAAGAATTACCCTTTAGAAAAAGAATAGAGGGAAGAATAAAAGGAAAATATAGTATATATAACAAATTAAAAAAATACGAAAAAGAATGGATTAATCCAAATATAAATAGAGTAGATGACTTAATTGCATTTAGAATAATTACAGACATCGAAGATTCTTGCTTCTTAATACTTGAGAAATTGATGGATAATGGAGAAATGGATTACGATCTTTTTGATGATTACATCTCTAACCCTAAACCAAATGGATATCAGGCAATACAGTTCCCAGTAAAATTTCCTGCGATATCTGACATAGAGATTGAGGTACAAATAATGACTGAGGACATGTATTACTTTAATACATATGGTCCAGCTTCCCATATAGCATACAAAGCAAGTAAATCTAGATATGCAAAGCCAACAAACAAATATGATTGGGTTGAGGATATACAGAAACAGATGGAGCAAAACAGAAAGAACAGAAACAACAAAATAAATATGCCTATTAAATGTAAGATCTTTGAAGATGAAGTTTTTGCATTTACACCTAAAGGAAAAATATTAGATCTAAACAGAGGCGATACAATCTTGGACTTCGCATTCAAATTACATACACAAATTGGAAACAGTGCTGTATCTGCTGAAGTAAATGGTAAAGCAGCTAAACTGTCATACATTTTGAAAACAGGAGATATTGTTGATATAAGGACAGATAAAAGTAAAAAGAATCAAAAAGAAGATTCACTTACATATGTAAATTCCATAAGTTCTAAGTTTAAAATACGAAAAGGTCTTTCAAAGAGTAACGTAAAATAATAGAATAGAGATATGAAGAAAAATACAAAGAAAACTTTACATAAAATAATAAACATAAGTATTGCATTAATACTATTGGGTAGCATAATAATACCAATAGTACTTAGCCTTATCTCCATTTAAAGTATGACCTTAAGAAAAGATTCAGAGATAACAGCGATCAAAGGGATTGGATCTAAACAGGCAGACTATTTCAATAAGTTAGGAATATTCAATATAAGAGATCTACTCTTCTATGTACCTTTCAGATACCAAGACACTTCCTCCGTTCTCACAATAAAAGAATTTAAGGAGAAAGGGGAAGGAACTTTCTTAGCACAAATAGAAGATGTGAAAACCACATACTTTCGTAGAAAAATTACTACCGTGAAGGTAAAAGATGATACAGGAATGCTTAATCTTACATATTTTAATCAGTCCTACCTAAAAAACACATTAGAAAGAGAAACAATTTATCTTTTCAATGCAAAAATCACAGAAAAATCAGGAAGAAAAAGTATATATAATCCTAAATTTGAAAAATTCAAAGAAGATCCATCTCAACAAACCCATCTGGGAAAATGGATAGGCATATATCCAGAAAGTAAGGGTATCACATCAAGAGTGATAAGAACAAAAATTAAACTTTTAGAAGATAATATTGAAAACCTTATAGAAGATCCTTTAAGAATTAACTATCTAGAAAAATTTGAATTACTTGATCTTCCCAATTCCATAAAGAAAATACATTTCCCCAATAACGAGAATGATATTGATATTGCTCGTAAAAGACTTTCCTTTGACGAAATGTTAAGAATTGCTTTTAAAATCGAAAATCAGATTTTAAAAAGAAAAAAAGAGAAAAGTATTGGAATGAAAATAGAAAGCAAATATTTAAATAAGTTCATAAAATCTCTTCCATACAAACTTACAAATGATCAGAACAAAGCAATGGAAGAAATTTTAGAAGATACTACAAAGAAAATCCCTATGAATAGGCTGCTGAACGGAGATGTAGGAAGTGGAAAAACAATAGTTTCCGCTATTTCCATTCTTAATACCATAAAGAATGGCTATTCTTGTATATTAATAGCTCCCACAACAGTTCTAGCTCAACAACATTACGATACATTCAATATCCTTTTTAAGAATTTTAAAATTGACATTGAACTTTGTATTTCTACAAAGAAAATAATTAAGAAAGCAGATAACAAATTAATCATTGGAACTCATGCAATCCTTTATGAGAAAGATCTTCCTAAAGATTTAAATCTGGTTGTCATTGATGAACAACATAGATTCGGAGTAGAACAGAGGGAGTATTTTAAAAAGAAAAACAAAGTATCTCCACATTACTTAACAATGACAGCCACACCTATACCAAGAAGTTTGACAGAGATATTCTTTGGAGGATTAGATGTGTCGGAGATACGAGAAAAACCTAAGAATAGGAAAGAGATAAAAACATACTTCACACCATTTTCTAAAAGGCTGGATTGTTTTAAGTGGATAAAGGAGAGTATAGAGAAAAGTAAGAATAGTAATCAGACTTTCATAATATATCCATTAATAGAAGAATCAGAGAAATTAAGTGCAAAGGCTGTCTTAACTGAGTTTGAATATCTCAAAACAATTTTCAAAGGATTAAAAATAGAGTTCCTACATGGAAGGCTAAAGGGAAAAGAGAAAGAACAATTGTTAAAAGATTTTACAAAGAAAAAAATAAACATACTAATATCAACCACAGTTATAGAAGTAGGCATAGATATCCCAGATGCTACTATAATGGTTATTGAGGATGCTGAGAGATTTGGTCTAGCACAACTACATCAATTAAGAGGAAGAGTAGGAAGAAGTGATAAAGAGTCATACTGTTTTGTCATACCAAGTAGTAATGTTGAGAAAGATTCTTCAGCGGAAGATAGACTTAGATATTTCACTAAACATCTTTCAGGATTCGAAGTTGCAGAATATGATTTACAGAGTAGAGGACCAGGAGAAGTTTACGGTATAAAACAATCGGGTATACCAAATTTTAAGGTTGCATCAATACATGATATTGATCTTTTAAATAAGGCTAGGGTTCTTGCAAAAATGATTCTCAAGGAAGATAATGACAAGCAATATATATTAGGTAATCTGTTTAGATGAAAATACACATAGTATTAGACAACATTCGTTCAGTTTTTAATGTTGGAAGCATATTTAGATCTGCAGATGGGGCAGGAAGTGTAGAAAAAATATATCTATGTGGAATGACATCAGATATTGATAATCCCAAATTAGAAAAAACTGCTTTAGGTGCAATAGATATGGTCCCTTCCGAACACTATGATACTACTAAGGAAGCTTTGGAAGAATTACGAGAAAGCAAGATCCCTATTTACTCCATAGAATTAACAGAGGACGCAGAGAACTTTCAAGAAATTAATTATCCAAAAGAGATAGCGATTGTACTTGGACATGAAAAAGATGGTATATCCGAAGAGATTTTAGAATACACAGACAAAAGAGTTATTGTACCAATGAGAGGGAAAAAAGAGTCTTTAAATGTAGCTAATTGTGCTACAACAGTACTGTATGAAATAACAAGAGAAAAAGAATAGATTTTGGTACAATATATCAATGAAAATTTCTTCTAAGGTAATAGCAATAATATCTTCAGTTGTCGTTGTTGGCAGTGGTGGATTGATGTACTATTTGAGCACTAAAGACTCCGGAGAGGTATTAGGATGGATGAATAGTAGTTGGTTATATAGGAAAGCAATTGAGGTAGATAATTCTTATGGAGCAGAGATTTCAAATGAAGATGTGTTAATAGAAATAGATACACAATCTTTAATAAGTACAGGGAAGATGCAGGACGATTGTGATGATATTAGGATTGTAGATAGTGATGATAGTACAATATTAAATCATTGGATACAAAGAGGATGTAATACTTCAACAACTAGGATATGGGTTAGAATACCGACTTTACCTTCGAATGGTAAAATTATTTACATTTACTATGGTAATAGTTCCGCTATTAATATTGAAACATATTGGTCTATTTCTTTTGTTGATCTAGGAACCGGGGCTGATGGAGTAGCAACAGTTGCTGAAAGTACAAATATAAGTACCTCTTCCTTAGTTGGGAGAAGCTGTGCAGATGCAGTTAGTTATAATGTTTCTTCATTAACATCAACAACAGCAACAGTCTCCGTAGGTTCAATTGCGGAGGGATGTCTTACAGTTGGAGACGAGATATTGTTGATAAAACTTGCTGGGACAACATCAACTATAGCCAATCTTGGTAATTATGAAACTATAATTGTAGAAAGTATTGATAATGCTACAGGTGTCGTAACTTTCTCAAGATCTAAGACTAATTATTACGGAAATATTACTGATGATTTGGACTTAGGAACAGCTAACCAAACACATAGAGTTATGCTGCAAAGAGTTCCAAACTATACTAGCTTAACTATTTCAAATGGATATACACTATCTACAGATGCATGGGATGGATCAAAAGGAGGTGTACTTTTCATAAGAGTTTCTGGCACAGTAGAAATAAGTGGTGTCGTTAGTACTGCAGGATCAGGATATCGTGGAGGTTCAGGTGGATCTAGTCATGCTGGAGGAAGGGAAGGAGAAGGAGCTTCAGGAGACGCTACATCTAATGGACATGGAGGAGGTAACAATCCAGGTGCAGTTGGTCAAGCAGGATTATGGAGTGGCGGTGGAGGGGGGGGAAAGAGTGGAACTGCAACAACTGGAAATGCTGGTGGTGGTGGTACTACTAATTATTCCTCCTCTGGCGGTGGCGGTGGAGGTGCTTCAAGTCAACCTAACTCTTCATATGCAGGATATGCAGGATATGGTGGTGGTGGCGGCCACGCTACAGGTGGGGTAGGAGGACAAGGAGGTGGTACTGGCGGTAATCCAGGAGCGAGTGGTACTGTTTCTTCGAGTGGAGCAGGGGGATCCTCAAAACTTTCAACAGGGAGTAATCGTGGCGGTGGTGGTGGTGGGGGGGCAGCAAGATATGGAAATCCTGAACTTTCAATTTTAACTATGGGTGGCGGTGGTGGTGGTGGCGGTGAAGGACAACAGACAGCTGGTCCTTATTACTCAGGAAAGGCTGGGGCTAATGGAGGAGGAATTGTTTATATTGCAGCAAACACTATTAATATAGATGGAAGTATAACAACAAATGGAAACACAGCACCCTCTAAAAATAGTGGATCATCTGAAGGTGGTGGTGGTGGTGGTGCAGGAGGATCAGTCAAATTACAGGGAAATTCTGTATATTTGGGGACAAATATAGTGACTGCAAGTGGTGGCCAAAGTAGTCTTTCTGGCGACCCTGACGGAGTAGGAGGACAGGGTAGAATAGCTGTACAATATGTTTCATTAATTACCGGGACAACAAGTCCTTCTGCAAATATAGAACAATTACGAACACCACAATCCATTGATATTCAGGAAGAGGAAGAATACAACAATACACCAACAGATCCTACCTCTCTTCAAACAGAAGGGTCAACTAATCCAATCCATATTACAACTCTTACTCCCAAATTCACTGCCATATTCAATGATCCAGACGAAGAAAACACAGGAACCTTTTACAGAATACAGGTTAATACAAACCAAACTTTTGATGATGTAATGATGTGGGATTCTACCAAAACAGAATTTATTACTCCTGTTACAAATGAAACTAGATCTCCTGACATTACTTACAATGGACTAATATTACAATGGGGTACTACATACTACTGGAGAATAAAGTTTTGGGATAATAATGAATTCTTTTCCGAAAGTCCCTGGTCTGCAATAGCAAATTTTACGATGAATAAACAACCTAATCAAGCCAGCTCATTATTAACAGAAGGAAATACAAATCCTGTCAAAGCATCTTTAACTCCATATTTTTCTGCTTTGTTCTCTGATGATGATACTCCTGACTCTGGACAATATTATCAACTATTGGTGAATAGTTCTTCGGATTTTTCTGGAACAACTATGTGGGATTCTACTAAAACAGAGTTTGTTCCAGCAATTAGTAATAACACTCAATCAGCAGATATCACATATGCAGGTTCTACTTTATCTAATGGAACGACATATTATTGGAAAATAAAATTTTGGGATGATAATAACATCGAAGGATTATATTCTGAAGTTGCAACATTTCAAACAGAAGATGGACCCTTACCTCCAACTAGTTTGGAGGTTGAAGGAAGAACAAATCCAACTTATCTTCTTACTGTAACACCTACTTTCACAGCCATATACTCAGATATTAATGGCGACTCTGCATCTGCATATGAAATCAATACCAATTCTAATTCACTCTTTACTGGAGATGTAATATGGAACACCGGAAAACAATCAACTACTATTGTAAATGGTCAAAGATCTTCTGAATATACATACAATGGGGTTGCACTTACAAACACAAAAAATATTTACTATTGGAGAATTCGTTTTTGGGATTCAGATGATAAAGTAGGAGATTGGTCTGCTACTGCTCAATTCACAGATTCAACAATTCAGAATTTTATGATGGAAGGCCTTACTGCAGAGGGTATAAAAGTAGATTAGTGTATAATACATCCATATGAGCCTAAAATTTGATTCTTTTAAAAAATTAAGGAAGGAGAAAAAGAAATGGAAAGTAGAAACCCCTGAAGAATTTGAAAAGAGGGAAGATACCTTCCTTAGAGAAAGAATTCTTCACAAAGATCCTACCATAACGACATTCGTGAGAATTACAGCTGGAAAAGTAAAAAACTTTAAATTAGAAATTCCAAAAACTACTAGACCATTAACAGACAGAATGAAAGTTCAGATTTTTGATATTTTAAGAGAGGATGTGGTAAATAAAAACATATTGGATCTTTACGCAGGAGCTGGATCCTTCGGTTTAGAAGCTCTCTCAAGAGGAGCAAAACACTCGACATTTGTAGAAGCATCTAAAAATGCAATATTTACACTGAAAAACAATGTCTCAACAACAGGGTTCATTTCTCAATCTGAGGTCATTAAATTAAAAGTTGAGGAATATCTATTCAAACAAATAAATACTGATCCTATACCAATTTTTGATATCATCTTCTTAGACCCTCCATACAAGCTTTTTAACACAAAGAAAACATCTAATATGGAGAAAATCATAAATATGGCGTCCAAACTTTTACCTGGAGTACAAAATCCTTCTACTAAAAGATTTAAAGGTGCTTTAATATTGAAACATCCCAAAAGATATCCATTAGAAAAAATCTCTTTAGATAATATTGAAATAGTTAAATCAATAGAATTAGGACTTAATACAATATCATTCTTTGTTGTAAAATTTGATATATAAAAACATAAAGATATTCCTCATTGCAAAATCAACTGTAAAAATATAAAATAGTCCTAATGTATAAACAATTCGGTACAAACAAAACAAAAATCGTCAAAGTTGTTTTCTCAACACACACCTTTTAATGATACTGTTTTTTCTTTTCACAAACTTAACTTTTTAAACTTTAACCATGAATTCTGAAGAAATATTAAAATTAGAGAAAATGAGACACTCGGCTTCACACATATTAGCTCAAGCCGTATTAATGCTATATCCTGACACAAAATTAGGCATAGGACCTGCTATTGAAAATGGCTTTTACTACGATTTTGAATTTAGTGAACCAATAGAGGAGGAAGATTTACCAAAAATAGAGAAAGAAATGAAGAAGATAATAAAACAAAATCTTCCTTTCAACAAGATAATGATGAATAAGGAGAAGGCAACTGAATATCTCAACAAGACTGATCAAAAATATAAACTTGAACTTTTAAATGAATTAGAAGGAGACGAATTTAGCTTCTATGTAACTGGAGAGAATGAGTTTGCAGATCTTTGTAGAGGACCTCACGTTGAAAACACAAAAGAGATAGGATCAATTAAACTTACTAAGACTGCAGGTGCATATTGGAGAGGTGATGAAAAACAAAAGATGCTTACCAGAATATATGGTACTGCATTTGAAACTAAAGAGCAGTTAGATGAGTTTTTAAAAAATCAAATTGAACTAGAAAATAGAAATCACAGAAAACTTGGCAAACAATTAAATCTTTTCGCAATAATTCCTGAAATAGGACAAGGTTTACCTGTATGGTTACCTAGGGGATATGTTATGAGAAGAATCTTAGAGGACTATATGCTTGAATTGGAAAGAGATGCAGGATATGAACATGTTTTAACTCCACATATAAATAAAGAGATACTTTTTAAAACTTCAGGTCATTTAGATTTCTACAAAGAATCTATGTATGCTCCTGTACAGGTAGAGGATGAGACTTACTATCTTAAACCTATGAACTGTCCAGCTGGAATGATGATTTACAAAATGTCACCTAAAAGCTACAGAGATCTTCCTTACAAGCTTGGAGAATTAGGTACAGTATATAGATATGAGAAATCCGGAGAATTACATGGATTACAAAGGGTTAGAGGTTTTACTCAAAACGATGCTCATCTATTTTGTACTCAAGAACAACTAGAAGCTGTTATAAATGAAACTCTCGATTTGCTAATAATATTTTACAAAGATGTAGGGTTTGATAATTACAAATTCAGACTATCTCTTTCCGACAGAGAAGCTAATCCTAAAAAATATTCAGGTGATCCTGAAAAATGGAAAATAGCAGAAGAAACTTTAAGAAATGTATTAAAGAAAAGAGAAATAGAGTTTGAAGAAATACCTGGAGATGCAGCCTTTTACGGACCAAAGATTGATGTACAAGCTGTTAATGTATTTGGTAAAGAAGATTCTGTATCTACAATACAATTAGATTTCAATTTACCTGAAAAGTTTGAAATTAAATATATAGATGCAGAAGGATTAGAAAAACAACCATTCGTAATACACAGAGCATTAATTGGATCATTTGAAAGGTTCTTTGCATTCCTCATAGAACATCACGGAGGAGATTTCCCATTGTGGTTTACTCCTGAACAAGTTTACATAGTCCCTATCTCCGAAAAGCATAAAGAATATTCTGACAAGGTATTTAAAGAAATGAAAGATGCTAAACTTAGGGTAAAACTAGACGATAGGAATAAGAGTATGCAGTCAAGAATAAGAGATGCAGAGAGAATGAAAATCCCATATATTGTAGTAGTAGGGGACAAAGAAGTAGAAACAGATACAATATCTGTCAGGGCAAGAAGAAACAAAGAGGAAGGTTTAATGAAAGTACAAGAGTTCATAGACAACCTCAAAGTTGAAATAAGAAATAAAGAGTCTTTTGAGAAAGACAAATAAATTAAATATATATTAATTAAATAAATGGATCTAAAGAAAAAATCGGGACCAAATGTTAATCAATACATTAGAGCAAGTGAAGTACAGTTAATTGATGAAAAAGGAGAGAATGCTGGGGTAGTATCAACAGACAAAGCATTAGTTATGGCAAAAGAGAGAGGATTGGATTTAGTAGAGGTTGGACCAAATATTAAACCTCCGATTTGTAAGATAATGGATTTTTCTAAATATCTTTACAGTCAAAATAAGAAACTAAGAGCAAATAAAAGGGGGAAGTCAAAAGAGCAGAAGGAGTTTAGGTTCTCACCAGTAATTGAAACTGCAGATATAGATCATAGAGTGAAAAGATCAAAAGAATTTTTGGAGAAAGGACATCCAGTTAGAATAGTCATGCAAAAAAAAGGTCGTCAACCTATGGAGTTAGCGAAAGAAGTTTTTGCTGAAATATTGACTAATTTTACCGATTATAGTAGTATCGAAGCCGAGCCTAAATATGAAGGAAATAGAATATCCATAACGTTTAAACCAAATGGCAAGACAGAAAACAAATAAAACTGCAAGGAAAAGAATAAATGCATCAAACCCTAGGGGAAACAAGGTCCCTAAATTAAGGTTCAAACAGAGTCATCAAGGCCATTTGAGAACAAAGAAATCTTCTACTCAAAAAAGAAGACAGAAAGATAATGGCTTGATTGATAAAAGCAATAGAAAAAATCTAGTTAGAAAAATAGTTAATCTTTAATATTAGATAAATGAGAGTCAAAGGTGGAATAACAAGAAGAAGAAGACATAAGAAAGTACTTAAAAGTACAAAAGGATATAGATTAACTAAAAGTAAACTATACAAAGTAGCACATGAGGCATACATGCATGCAGGACAGTATGCATATAACCATAGACAAAGAAGAGCAAGTGAGATGAGAAAACTTTGGATAACTAAGATTAATGCAGCATGCAAACAAAATAATACTCAATATAAAGATTTGATTAGTAAAATGAAGTCAAAAAACGTCGAATTGAATCGTATGGTATTAGCAGACTTAGCTGTAAATAATCCTGAAGTATTTACCTTCTTAGTAAAGTCTTTGTAGAGTACTATTAAGTTTTTTAAAGGACTCTAAAAGGGTCCTTTTTTGTTTAATAATATATGTAGTATACTTGTAAGATAATTAACTATTTTGAAAATGACATATAAAAACGAAACCATTAACAAATTAAAAAAGGAGATAGAGCGAGATAAAGAAACCCTTGACCATTCTGAGTTAAAACAGAAATATACCAACAAAAACGGACTACTTTCTATTGCAATGAAAGAGATTTCATCCATATCTAAAGAAGAAAAAGCTGAATACGGAAAAGAGGTTAATGATATAAAAATACTTGTTAACGATATACTGGCTCAGAAGGCAAATGAATTTAACACATATTCTTCAAGTAATATGATAGACCCTACGGCACCTTTTGATGTTAATAGCAAAGAAGATCCACTAAACAATTTCTTAGATCTAAAAGGAACTAAACATCCACTAACTAAGGAGGTAGAGATATTGACTGATATTTTCAGTAGTATGGGTTTTGATATATTAGAAAGCAGACAGCTCGATGATGATTACCATATGTTCCAATCTCTTAACTTTCCCAAAGGTCATCCTGCTAGAGATATGTATGATACCTTCAGAACAGAAGAAAATTTTATATTGCCTGCTCATACCTCTACAATGCAAAACAGGGCTCTAAAGATGTTTGGGCCTCCTCCAATAGCTGTTGTTTTACCTGGTAGATGTTTTAGAAACGAAGCTACAGACGCGGGACATGAACATACATTCCATCAAATAGAGGGGATATATGTAGACAAGGGGGTATCTTTAGGAAACATGATAGCTACTATAAAATCTTTTCTTGAGAAATATCTAGAAACCGAACTTGAAGTTAAAATACAACCTGCATATTTCCCATTTACTGAACCTGATTGTGAATTTGTAATTAGTTGTCCATTCTGTAACAAAACTGGTTGTTCTACATGTGGACATTCTGGATGGATAGAGATAATGGGCTGTGGAATGATTCATCCTAATGTACTAAAAGAAGCAAATATAGATCCTGATATATATACAGGATTCGCATGGGGCTTTGGTGTTGATAGACTTACTATGATTAAACTTGGCATACATGATATCCGCTTTCTAAGGGATGGTAACCTTAATTTCTTAAGACAATTCTAACATGAGAGTAACCACAAACCTTTTAAGACAATTTGGAGACATAACAGCTACTGATGAAGAGATAGTAAAGCTGATAAAAGAGCATATTGGAGAGGTTGACTACCATCATAACTTAGAAGAGGATTACAAGGATATCGTTATAGCAGAAATAAAACAGAAAGAAGATCATCCTGATGCAGACAAATTAGGCATATATCAAATAGATTTTGGTGAGAAAGAGAACATACAAGTTGTAGCAGGAGACAGATCATTAGAAGTTGGAAACAAGGTAGCATATTTAAAAGTTGGCTCTATTGTTCCATACAGTATATATACAGAACCAGAGCCTTTTGTACTAAAGGCTGTCACTTTAAGAGGTGTACTTTCAAATGGTATGCTAGGCTCAGAAAGAGAACTTAATGTTGGAATGAATCATGAAAAAGTAATGGTTCTACCAAATGACGCTCCAAAAGGGATATCTTTTAGTGACTATTTTGAACTTAACGATACAGTTATTGAAAT
>CAZAQC010000007.1:0-274 GCA_964487525.1 uncultured Candidatus Saccharibacteria bacterium
AGTAGATTATTCAGGAAGAGCAGTTATTGCAGGAGATCCAAGTTTGAAATTTGATCAATGTGGATTACCAAAATCAGTTGCTTTAGAAATGTTTAAACCATTCGTCATATTCCAACTCTTAGATAGAGAATTAGCACCAAATGTTAGGGTTGCAAAAGAGATGGTTGAAGAAGAGTCTGATGAAATATGGGATATTTTAGAAGGAGTAATAAAGAATAGGCCAGTTTTACTAAATAGAGCACCTACTTTACACAAGTATAGTGTTCAGGCATTC
>CAZAQC010000007.1:291-20700 GCA_964487525.1 uncultured Candidatus Saccharibacteria bacterium
AGACTTCGATGGAGACCAAATGGCAGTACATATTCTTCTTACAAAGGAAGCAGAGGAAGAGGCCAAGAGAGATATTATGTCATCCAAGAGTATTGTAAATATTTCAAATGGTCAGGTATTAGCAACTCCAGCAAAAGATATGTTGATAGGGTTCTTCTTAATGACTGAAATGATTAGTTCAAAGAAACCAAGACTATTTGCTAATGCAGATTTTGCTATAAAGGCATATGAAAGAGAAGAAATAGATATTAATGAAGAGATAGTTGTAAGAGCAAAGGGCGAAACATTGAATACCTCTGTTGGTAGAGTCATATTCAACAGTATTCTTCCAGATGATTATGGCTTCATAAATGAACAGATAAATATTAAAACAGTAAACAAGGTAATAGATGAGATTAAAGCGGAAAAACCAATGGAAGATGTTGTAGTAATCCTTGATGACTTGAAACTATTAGGCTTTAAATATGCAACAAACTTAGGCTTTTCATTCGGAATGGCTGATTGTGCAGTAGATTTCGATTTGGAAACAGAAATTAAGAAGATGGAGGAAAAGGATGAGCAACTTCAAGAAAACTATTTGCAAGGTTTAATGACTAAGAGTGAAAAGATAAATATATCTACAAATATGTGGGATGATTTTGCAAATGAATTGGCAGAAAAAGCTTGGGCAAAGTTAGACAAAAAGAACTCTATCTACCAAATGGTAGAATCTGGTGGTAATGGTGGAAAGATCCAGGCTAGACAGGTACTAACAATAAAGGGTGTTGTTAGAGATTCTAGAGGAAACTGGGTACCTATGCCTATTAAGAGGAACTATAGAGATGGATTGAGTGCATTTGAGTACTTTGTTGCAGCAAATGGAGGAAGAAAAGGTATCGCAGACAGATCTCTTAAGACATCTTCATCTGGATATTTAACAAGAAAACTTGTTGATGTAGCTCATGATGTGATAATAAGAGTAGATGATTGTGGATATGATGGAGAAGGTTTTGTCATAAGAAAGAGTGATGACAGGAGAATAGACTTCCAATCAAGAGTATATGGAAGAGTATTAGCACAGGATATTAAGAAAGGAAAAGAAGTATTAGCAAAGAAGAACGAAACTATAACAAAAGAACTTGCAGAGTTAATAGATAAAGAAGGAATAGAAGAAATCTTTGTGAGAACACCAATACTCTGTGAAGCTCCATTAGGAATTTGTAAGAAATGTTACGGTACTAACTTGGAAAATGGTCAAGAGATTGAAATGGGTAAAGCAGTAGGAGTAATCGCTGCTCAATCAATAGGAGAACCAGGAACACAGATGACAATGCAGACTTTCCATAAGGGAGGAGTAGCAAAGGTCGATATCACTCAAGGTTTACCAAGAATCGAAGAACTATTCGAAGCTAGAACTCCAAAGGCTGAAGCGGAAGTAGCATCAATAGATGGAAAAGTACATACAGATATAGCAGAAGACGAATCTGCAGTCATAACTATTGCGGGAGAAAAGGAAATGATTAGATATTATGTTGTTTCAAAAGCTAAGAAACTCTTAGTTGAAGATGCACAAGATGTAAAATCAGGACAGGTTATGTATATAGATGCTGAAGAAACGGAGAGGCAAGCACCATTTGATGGAAAGGTATCAATAGAGGGTGGAATCCTCACAGTTAAAGGAAGATTAAAAGCAGAGGAAATAATATCTGTTCTTCCAGGAATAAACATATTAGTTGAGGATGGTACCACTATTAAGTCAGGTACTCAATTAACAGAAGGTTCAATAGATCCTAAGAAACTTTCAGAAGTGGCAAATATAATAACAGCACAGAAGTATATATTGGATGGTGTACAAAAAGTATTCAATGAGCAGGGAGTATCAATAGACGATTTACATATAGAGATAATACTTAGACAGATGATGAGATTAGGAAAAGTATTTGAATCTGGAGATTCTGACTATCTTGTTGGATCCTTAGTGAATAGATTCCTTGCAGAAGCTAAGAATGATTTACTTCTTGAAAAAGGTTTGAATAAAGCTTTGATAATTCCTAAATTACTTGGAATAAAAGCATCTTCCTTGTATACTGAGAGCTTCCTCTCTGCAATGTCATTCCAGGAGCATGTAAGGGTATTAACTAGTACCGCAATATTAGGTAAAAAAGATCACCTAAGAGGAATGAAGGAAAATGTAATAATAGGAAGACCAATTCCAGTTGGAGAAAAAGCTAGAGTTGAAAACATAAGAGACCTTCCAGAGCTTAATTTTTAAATGATTTTGATATATAATACGAGCCATGCCAACAATTAATCAATTAACAAGAAAACCTAGGAAAAATAAAGCAAACAAAATCAAGCATATTCAGCTTGCTAGAAACTTTAATCCTTTGAAGAATAGATATAAGAAAATACCTAATCCATTCAAGAGGGCTGTATGTTTACAAGTCAAAACAATGACCCCTAAGAAACCTAACTCTGCTTTAAGAAAAGTAGCAAGAGTAAGGATGTCTAACGGAATGGAAGTAACAGCATACATACCAGGAGAAGGGCATAATCTTCAAGAGCATTCAGTTGTTCTATTAAAAGCCGGAAGAAAAAGAGACTTACCAGGTGTTAAATATATAATTGTTAGAGGAAAATATGATACTGCAGGGGTAAAAGGAAGAAAGAAGGCTAGATCAAAATATGGAGTTAAAAGAGAAGATGTAGCCGAATAGTTTTAATTAATAGTAATTATTATGAGAGGTAAAAGAGCAAAAAAAAGAGAGCAAAAACAAGATAAGAAATATGGAAATGTTGTTATCTTCAGATTAATCAATAAAGTAATGCAAGATGGAAAGAAATCTTTAGCTGAGGATATGGTATATAAGGCTGTTGAGCAGGGTGCAGAGGCTGTAAAAGAAAAAGATATCAATATGTTCATAAATAAAGTCATAGATAATGTCAGACCATCATTAGAGATAAAAGCTAGAAGAGTTGGTGGAGCTAACTATCAAGTACCTACACCAGTATCCCCAAGAAGACAGGAAACCCTTTCAGTTAGATGGATAGTGGAATCAGCTAGAAAAAAATCAGGAAAATCTTTTGAAAAATTGTTGATGGCAGAATTAGTAAGTGCATATAACGGAGAAGGTGATGCAATCAAGAAAAAGTTAGATGTTGAAAGAATGGCAGAAGCTAATAAAGCCTTTGCACATTTCAGATGGTAAATAATACTATTTAGTACTCTCTATCCTCTCCCAACCCGTTTTAGGCATATCTTTTTTTAAGATATCTCTTTCCCAGAAAATCTTAATCCAAGTCATTAATCTAACAGGAAAAAGTAATAAGGACCAATAGAATTCTTGGATATTTTTAGCATACCCAAGAACAAAGAATGTGTATCTTAGTTCAATAAAAAAGCTTCTACTCTGTTTATCCCTTTTAAATATTCCCATCTTTTTTAACTGTTTAAATCCTCCAATAGATCTGACCTTCTGCTTGTAGTAGTCTTTTATACTAGTAGGATACTTTACATAAGAAATTGCCTTTGGGGCGTATGCTATATCCATATTTTTGTTCCTAATGTAATATGAAATATATGCATCATCTGAGAGGACATTAGAGGGAATAGGAATATGTGTATTCTTAACTGCCATAATATATCCACTCATAGGGAAGAAGGTATCAGAACTGATATAGTACTCCTTGCCCATGATTAATTCCATAGTGTTTTTTCTTCTGTGATCTGCCGAATCGGAAAGTAGATGTCCCCAATAGCCGAAGCAATTTATCTTACTATCCTGTGATACAGGCCTTCCACTTACGCCTCCAACATTTTCATTCTCAAAAGGCTTAAGCAATTCGTTTACAGAACCCTTTTCAAAATATACATCTCCATCGGTAAGGATAATGATACTGCCCTTTGCTTTCTCCAGAGCCATTCTAAGGGCATAGGGCTTACCTTTTCGAGGATCTTTTACCTGAATATACTGTTTCTTCGTTAACTTTAACTTATTAGCCTCTTTACGGCCTTCTTTTAAAGTTAGATCATCGGGGGATACTTGAATTATTTCGAATGGATTTGGAATACCAGAATATTTTCTATCTGCTATTGAAGATATGCATTTTCTAATAGTCTTAGGCTCTTTAAAAGAGGTGATTATTACAGATACCATATATGATTATATCTTCTCAATTGGAAATATGAAAGGTAATTACTTTTTTTCCTCTTCTGTAGTTTCTTCTCCTGCCTTAACTTCTTCTCCTTCAGCAGGAACAATACCTTCTGCACCCTCTTCTACCTCAACTTCTGGAACAATAATTTCTTCCTCTTTCTGTAGATCAGTTACAGTAACAATTGTTGCAGTTGCTTGATCATTATTAACTAAGGAAATGCCATCTGGAAAATTTAAATCATTAACAGCGATGGATTGGCCAGGATGCTCTAGTTTAGAAACATCAATTTCAATGAAAGGAACAAGAGAATCAAGTTTACATTTAACATCAATAGATGAAAGAACATCTACCAAAACGCCAAGATTGTTCTTAACAGCTGGAGATATCCCAGTAATTTCGAAAGGTATTGTAAATACCATTTCTTTTTCCTTATCAATCTCAAAAAAAGCAATATGTCTTATTTCATCCGTCAGCGCATTAGTATCAATTTCTTTTACAACAACTTTTAATGCTTTTCCATCTAAATCTGTATCTAAAATTGTAGTAGAGGTAGCCTCTCTTACTATTTTACTGGCAGAGGATAGTGAGAGCTTTACATTTGTTGAGTCTCCTTTTGAATTATACACAACAGAAGGGACATAACCTTCAGCTATTAGCTTTTTGTTTTGTCTTCCCAATTCCTCTCTTTTTTCAAGTGTGATTTTCTCCATGATGAGTAGGAGTATATCAGAAAAAGAATGAAGGAGCAACAGGATATAATATGCTAGTTGACAGTTTTGTAATCTTCATTTATACTTTAGCAGTTAAACTTTTCTTTTGCTAAAGATGGATTTGACAGAGAGACAAAAGGCCATATTAATGGCGATAATTAAAGAATTTATGCTAGAAGCTTCAGAAGTTGGTTCACTTTCTCTTTTAGAAAAATATGATTTAGGGGTAAGCTCGGCGACAATTAGAAATGAAATGGTTAAATTGATGAGATTAGGACTATTAGAGAAAAGTCATATATCTTCAGGGAGATTACCAACGGATCAAGCATTGAGACTTTATGTTTCAAAGTATTTAGACAGAAATGGACTTAGCTCTTTAGTAACAGTTGAAATAAGACAAGAAATATTTAGAGATAGATTCTCAAAGGATACAGTTATTCGATCAATATTAAAGATACTTGCAAAAGAAACAGAAGCTTTGGTTTTCTTAATTCTGAATGAAGATGTTAGGTCATATGGTATATCTAATCTTCTAAAATATGAAGAATTTAAAGATACAAAGAAAATAGAAACAGTTATTAATATATTAGAGGATGAGGTTTTCTTAAGAACTTTGGTTGAGAAATATTCCGGTTCTGGTGTGTCTTTGTTAATAGGTGAAGAATCAGGAATAGACAATCTTGCAAATTGTGCAATAGCTTTTACAAAAATTCCCTTTTGGGACAAAGAAAAATCATATGTTGGCATTATTGGTTCTAAAAGAATGGAATATTCAAAAGTTTTACCTGCCTTGAATGAGGTAAGAACTGCTTTAGAGAACTCTATGTCCGGTTGGAGATAATTAATTAGTTCTAAGACAAAATGAAAACTATAAAAGAAAAAAAACAACAAAATAATAATACTAAGGAATTAGAGAAGACAGTTCAGGAGCTAGTATTGGCAATTGACAAGGTGGAAGATGAAAAATTGGTTATAGAGAATCAATTGAAGAGAGCCCTAGCCGATTACCAGAATTTAGTAAAGAACTCAGAGAAAAGAGATGAATTAAGATTTTTTCAAATAAAGAAGAGCCTTTGTGAACAAATAATTCCTTCACTAGATTCCATAATGCTTGCAGTAGGGTCAAGTGAAGATGTAAAACTTGATGAAAGTGGTAAATCTTGGCTCAATGGAATATTGGCGATATTGGAATCAATAAGCAAGAGTTTAGAAGGAATAGGTCTTAAGCAGTATATACCTCAAAAAGGAGATAACTTTGATAATAAAATACATGAGGCTGTTGCAGTTGTAGAAGAAGGAGAGAAAGGTAAAATTTATGATATTGTTCAACCGGGATATATTTTAAGTGATTCAGTAATACGACCCGCACGAGTCGTAGTATCTAAATAAAAATTTAAATTTTTAATATTAATATTATGTCAAAAATAATAGGAATAGATTTGGGAACCACAAATTCGGTTATGGCCTATATGGAAGGTGGAAAGCCTAACGTGATACCAAATTCACAAGGTGGTAGATTAACACCATCTGTAGTTGCTGAGGATGAGAAAGGAGAAACTCTTGTAGGAGCTCCTGCTAAGAATCAAGCCATTACAAATCCTGAGGGTACAATTTACTCAGTCAAAAGATTGATTGGAAGATCTTGGGATGACCCTGAGGTAAAAAGGGATAAAGATTTGCTTCCATTTGAAATGAGAAAATCTGATGGGGGTGGTGTTGAAATAAAGATGGGAGATAAATGGTATACCCCTCAAGAAATATCAGCAAAGATACTTTCTAAAATGAAGAAAGATGCAGAGGAGTTCCTAGGAGAGGAAATTAAGGAAGCTGTCATAACAGTTCCAGCATATTTCGATGATTCTCAAAGGCAAGCTACAAAGGATGCAGGGAAAATAGCAGGGTTGGATGTAAAAAGAATTGTAAATGAGCCAACTGCTGCAGCTTTAGCGTATGGTATAGAGAAGAAAAAAGATGAAAAAGTCGCAATATTCGATTTAGGTGGTGGAACTTTCGATATATCAATTCTTGAAATGGGAGAAGGAGTCTTTGAAGTTCTTTCTACTAATGGTGATACTCACCTTGGTGGAGATGACTTTGACCAAGTAATAATTGACCATTTGGCAGAAGCTTTCAAAGCAAAAGAGAATTTCGATTTGAGAGATGATAGAACAGCTCTCCAAAGGTTAAGGGAAGCTGCAGAAAGAGCAAAAGTAGAATTATCTACATCTGAAGAAACGGATATTAACGTTCCGTACATCACAGCTACAGACAAAGGCCCAAAGCATTTGAAAGAGAAGCTTACAAGATCAGAATTAGAAAGAATAACTTCTAAATTAATAGAAAAGACAGTAGCTCCATGTGAGAAAGCTTTGAAAGACGCAAAACTTTCTAAGAAAGACATAGATGAAGTTCTTCTTGTTGGAGGAATGAGTAGAATGCCTGCTATCATAAGGAAGGTTGAGGAAATATTTGAGAAAGAAGCAAACAAGGGAGTGAACCCAGATGAGGTTGTAGGAGTTGGAGCTGCAATTCAAGCAGGAGTTTTAGGAGGAGATGTAAAAGACATAACTCTTTTAGATGTTACTCCACTATCTTTGGGATTGGAGACTTTAGGAGGTGTGATGACAAAACTAATTGAAAGAAATACAACTATTCCTGTGGAGAAGAAACAAATATTCTCAACAGCGGCAGATAATCAACCAGGAGTGGAAATACATGTACTACAGGGAGAAAGAGAAATGGCTGCAGATAGTAAGACCTTGGGCAGATTCATACTTGATGGTATTCCACCTGCACCAAGGGGAGTTCCTCAAATAGAAGTTATGTTCTCAATCGATGCTAATGGTATATTAAATGTTAAAGCATTGGATCTTGCTACAAAGAAAGAACAGAAGATAACTATAACAGCATCAACAGGTTTGAAGAAAGAGGAAATAGAAAAGATGGTTGAAGAAGCAAGTAAGAATGTTGAAGAGGATAAGAAGAAGAGGGAGAGAGCAGAAAAGAGAAATGATGCAGATTCTTTATGTTTTAGTGTAGAAAAATTGATAAAGGAAAATAAGGAAAAGATAGACAAAAAAGACATAGAAGAAATTGAGAAAGAGTCAGAAGAATTGAAGAAACTCATTGAAAAAGAGGACTTCGATGAGAAAGAAGTTGGGGAAAAGACAGAAAAGCTTTCTGAAAGGATGCAAGAGATAGGAAAAAAAATGTATGAACAAGCAAGTAAGGAAGAGAAAAAAGGAGAGAAGGAGGAAGAAAGCAAAGGATCTGAAAAAGGAAAGGATGAGGTAAAAGAAGGTGAGGTAGTGGATGAAAAATAAGGTCTGCTAAATAGTAAGAAAGGAGACTCTTGGTCTCCTTTTTTATTTATGGTAGCATTAATTGATTAATATATCGTAACTGCCAAATATGCTAGAAGATGCCAGATTAAGTATTAAAAATAAACTCACTATCCCTTTAGTTCAAAAATATATTTTTTGGACATTAATGCTTCTCTTACCTTTGGCAATAATGCCATTTCCCTGGGATTGGACAGAAAGAAGTATGTCTCTTCTGATTCTTTCATTTTCTACTGTAATACTAGGATTGGAAGTTATAAAGTTAGTATGGGATGGAAAAGCTAGTATCTTGAAGAGTACTTTAGATATTGGATTTTTTTCTATACTTCTTTCTATGCTTTTCTCTACTATCTTTTCTAGAGATATCAATACAAGTATATGGGGAACAGATGGTAGATTAGGAGGTAGTTTAATAATATTCATATGTATAATATTAGTAACTATCTCAGCTAGAACATTTATTAAGGATGATAAGGATATACGTTATTCCATATTTGCTTTCCTTACAGGATTTTTCATAAACAACATATTTAGCATACTTTCCTTCTTAGGAGTAAATATATGGGGACTGATTCCAGTATATAAGGATTTACATCAATACGGTTTACCATTATTAAGATCATCAAAAGTCCATATTCTATTGAATCTTTTGAGTGTTATATCCTGTATAGGATTTGCAGGAGAATATTTTATAGAGAAGAAAAAAGAAACTAAGTATATTCTTTCCTTAATTTTTGGTTCAGTATCTATATTCAATATATGGATATTTTCAATAAATCAGGGGTTTAATTTGATATTTGTTACCCTATTGATTTTAATTCTCTTCTCACTATTTGTTTTAAAGAAACTTAAATTACAGGTAAATGTCTCAAAGAATATATTTCTTTTCTGTATTGTGAGTATCCTTATAATATTTGTTCCTACAGTACTACTTCAAATACCAGCAATAACAAAAATAATCATTCCCGAAAGTATGAATTTAGTAGCACAGGTATCCCTTGGTTCTGATGTCTCTTGGATAGTATCTGCTTCTGTATTTGTTGAATCATTTTTAAAGGGAATCTTTGGAATGGGTGTTGATACATACTCAATAGCGTACTATTTATACAAGCCTTTGAATGTTAACCTTTTAGCTTTCAATGATGTTACCTTCTATTACGCAGGTAGTGAAATATTCACCCAATTTACGAATGGTGGTTTAATTTGGTTATTGGTTTGGATCTTTATGGGTTTCTTGATAGTAAAAAGCTTTTTAGTAGATCTAAAGAATATTAAAACATATGCAGATAATTCTAATACTTGGAGACTTTTAATATTGAATCTTGCTATCTTTGTCATATATCTTTCCTCTCTTTTTGTCACATATTCAGTACTTGTCCTCTTACTCTTCTTAGCTTTAGCCACAATGAGAACTATAACTAAAGAAATATTAAAGAAAGGAGCAGGGGATAAATTTGTAATAAAACTTTGGGCTGTAAATCTAAATACTGTAAATGAGGGTAATAGATCTGCATATAATCTTAATATTTTTGTTACCGTAATAGTTTCTTGTATTTCCTTGGGGGTACTGGGTTTTTGGATCACTAAGGGGATATCAAGTGCATATGCACTTAAGGCTGAGTCCTACTTTGTGGAACAAAATAGGAGATATCAAGGGGATGTTTATCCTACAATGGATGAAAGAGAAGCATTTGTTGCTTCAATGAGTTATTACTATTCAAGAGCCGTTGATTTTGATAAAAACAATTCTTTGTACAATAGGAGACAAGGGCTAATGTACCTAGAAAGAGTTGGAATAGCAGCTGAGAAATACTCGAAATCAGATGGAGAAGAAGATACTAATTCAGAATTGATAAAAGATGTTGGAGTCTGGAAAAATTATGTAATAGATTCTACAAGAAAAAGTATAGACCTTTCTCCTTCTGTATATGCTAACTGGGAAGCAAGATCGAGAATATACATGGGATTAGTAGGTATGGGTTTCTATGATTACACCTCTGATGCGATTTTTTCTTTGGAGAAAGCATTAGAGCTTAATCCTCTAAATTTTGAATTACACTACAGTGTAGCTCAGATATATATTGTTAAAGGAGAGAAGGACAATGCATTATCATCATTGACCAAGGTATTGGGAATTAATCCTCAACATATACCCTCTATACTTTTAGCAGGAGATTTGAACAAAGAAAAGGGAAATATGGATATATATGAATCATACTTAAAAGCTGCAAAGAAGATTTTGGAGAATCAAGGAAATACCGATTTAGATGTATATACTGAAATAACGAAGCAATTGAACTCATTAAGTGGTGAAACTACTGAAGAGACAGTTCAAGAAGAAATTCCTTCTGAAGAAGAAGAAAAATAGGGTCTTCCCCTAAACATGCAAGCAGCATTGATAGCTAGTTCCTTCCCATAATGATTCTTAAGAACTTTTGAAACACTTTCTAAAGTAGACGCCGTAGTTATTACATCATCTATTATAGTTATGCTTTGATATGATGAAATATCTAAAACCTCTTGTATGAAAAAGTCATTTTTAGAGATTTTGCTTCTTTCATCCTTGTCTTTCAATGCCTGATGTTCCTCTGTATTTTTTCTACCTAACAAGTTAGGCGAAAAATCAAGATTTAAATTGTTAGATAAAGATTTTGCTAAATCATATGTTTGATTAAATCCTCTTTCCCTAAGTCTATTAGAAGATATTGGGATATTTGTAATGAGGCTATTCTTTAATACATCCCTAAAATTTGAATTTAAAATACTTTCAAGAAAAAACTCAGATAGTACAGGAGAAATATCGTATACATAGTTATATTTATATTTCTTCAACAGATCAGAACTTAAAGAATTGTATTCCCATGATACAAATATATGATCTAGAGAGTAATTGTTTCTGCATGGTAAATGAGTTCTAAAATTAGGAGAAATACTTCTGCAAACATAACATTCAGGTAGATTTCTTTTAAACAGTTTTTTGCAAGTATCACATAAATAATTCCCCTTCCTTTTGCATATACTACATACTTTAGGAAATAATAGATCAAGGACGGATTCCATATATCTATTATCGTAATAAATTGTTAAAATTCGATTAATTGATAAAAATCTCACTTTAAATTATTATATTAATCGCATACTTGATATCTTTAGAACATGTTAAAAATATTAAAACAGAAAAACAGTGTCTTTTTCATAATGCTAATACTGTTGATTACGAAAGTTCTTGGATTTCTAAAATTAAGAACAATAGCTCAACTATTTGGAGTCTCTCATGAATTGGATATATTTTGGGCAGCCTTCACTATACCTGATATGCTATTTATGGTTCTTGTTGCAGGTTCTATAAATGCTGCTATTATACCGATATTCTCAAGTATCTTTCATAAAGAGGGTAAAGAATTTCTAAATGAATTTTTTAACTACCTTACATTAATCATAGCCTTCTTCTGCACAGCTGTAGCCCTACTATTATTCATCTTTACACCTCAGCTTACGACTTTCTTGATAGAGTCGGAATCATTACAAAGCATTTTAAACTTTTCAGAAAGAATAAGTTTAGAAGACTATAACCTTTTTGTTTCCTTGACTAGGATAATGATGATATCTCCTGTATTGTTAGGAATAAGTAGTCTCGTTACAGGATATTTACAAGTACGAAAAGAATTCTTCATAACCTCCCTAGCACCTCTTTTTTACAATTTTGCAATGATAATAGGGTCAATTATCCTAGTTGTGTTTTTTCATATGGGAGTAGAAGGTATAGCCATATCAGCAGTTATTGGCTCTTTCTTTCATTTCCTAATACAGACGCCTAAATTCAAAGAATACTATGATACAAAGTTTAGAATTGGGATAGGTACATTAATAAAAGGAATAAAGCATAATGAAACGGTACATGCTCTTAAGCTTGCAATTCCAAGGACAATTGGAATATTCGGAGAGCAGATAAACATAATTGTTAATACATTAATAAGTTTTTCATTAGCAGCTGGAGCTCTTAGTGCATACAAATTTGCATTAAGCTTACACCTCTTCCCAATAAATATAATTGGAAGTGCTGTAGCTCAGGTCGCCCTTCCTGATTTAGCAGAAAATTGTGATGACAGAGACAAGTTTTGTGGAGTATTAAACAAATCTATACAAACTGCCCTTTTTTTAGTCCTGCCAATAGTAGCGGTTCTGTTAATTCTTAGATTACCATTAGTAAGATTGGCATATGGTACAGGAGCATTTGACTGGAGAGCTACCATTCTTACAGCCTGGTGTTTGGTCCTTTTAAGCCTTTCTGTCATTGGGCAAACAGTTGTCCAAATACTTTTAAGAGCCTTTTATGCATTGAAAGAGACGTGGTTACCATTAATAGCAGTAGCAATTGGAATCTTTGTGAATATTTCTTTGGCTTTCCTTCTAACAAACTTCTTTAGCCATTACTATGATTGGAGGCCAATTCTAGAGCAAATGTTCTTACAGGTATCAAATGCTAATGGTGAGGGATTTGTGGATGTTTTGATATCATTTATTAAGGACATAGTTAAATGGTCTACTCAAAGAGGAGATTCGGATATGGGTGTAGGTGGACTTTCTCTAAGTTTAGGTATCTCATATTTTGTAGAAATGATAACTCTTTCTTTACTACTTAATCTTAAGAGTAAGGTAATAACCTGGGATGAAACAATATATCCAACGATAAAGAAGGTACTTAACACAGGATTAATGTGTATTGGTATGTACTTTGTATTTAAGCTATTTGATTTTCAATTGGATACAACAAAAACCGTTTCAATAGTTGTTCTTACATTCATAACAACAATATATGGCTTTGTGTCATATTGGCTTGGTTGTAAAGTATTTAAAATACAGGAAGTAAATATAATAGATAGATTGTTAGATGATATCAAAAGTAACTTATTCAAAAAGAAGACAGTAAATGAGACTATTTAAGAAAATACTTCTTTTGATACTTCTCCTCTTCACCATATTCCTCCTGTTAACCTTTCTCATGTACAGAAATTGGGAGCAAAAAACTTTCTCAACAGATAGTTTGATTGTATGCTCTACCGACATTGATGAAGAGGCCTTTGATATTGATACAAAAATTGAGAAATTTATTCTCTCAGATAGTAAGACAGAATTTGTCACCTTTACAGCAGAAGAAGTAGTAAATGTTTTAAAATCAAACATACAGGTTGGAGAATCAGCACAAGTAGAGGATCTATGTGTACTCTCTTCAAAAGGTATGTGGTCTGTATATCTTAAATACAGATTAGGGGAAATTCCTGTTCCTTGGATAGTATTGGATATTGTAAAAGATGATAGGGAGACAGCTGAAATCTATGTAAAAGACCTGTATATAGGGGGATATTTAATACCTAAGATCTTCTCAAAGAAAATAGTAGTAGAAATAAACAAGGGGATTAGTGATGCAATAATTCTAGTCAATGAGAATAGTTTTCTTGGAAGAAATATCAAAAACATTGAACTTCTAGAAGAGAGGATAGTCATAAAAGGTTCACTTTAAGGCTTGAATATCCAATATACTCTGTGATACAATTCTTTGGCAATCATTAAATTAATCTGCTAAATAGATATGGCAAAAAATATAAAAATTCAACCATTAGGACAAAGGGTATTACTAAAACCTGACGAAGTAGAAAAAACTACCGCAGGTGGGTTGGTTCTTCCTCCAAGTTCAAGTGAAGAGCAAAAATCTGAAACAGGTGTTGTTGTTAAATTAGGAAATGGAAAAGTAAAAGGTAAAGAGGTTACTTTTGATGTTGCGGTTGGTGACAGAGTATATTTCAAAAAATATTCTCCCGATGAAATAGAAATAGATAATGAGAAATATCTTCTTTTGAATACTGAAGATATTCTTGCAGTTATTAAATAATTAAATTTACAAGAACTACAAATATGGCAAAATCAATAATTTACAATGAAGAAGCTAGAAAAGCATTAAAAGCAGGTGTAGATACAATTGCTGATGCAGTTAAAACTACATTAGGACCAAAGGGAAGGAATATTGCAATAGCAAAGAGTTTTGGCTCACAGGTTGTTACTAAAGATGGAGTTACTGTTGCAAAGGAGATAGAAGATAGAGATCCATTTAAGAATGTTGGTGTAGAAATGATTAAAGAGGCTGCAAATAAAGTAAATGATGTTGCAGGCGATGGAACTACAACTGTTACTGTTTTAGCACAAGCCATAGCATCAGCAGGATTTAGAAATGTATCTGCGGGTTCTAACCCCATATCTCTAAAAAGAGGATTGGACAAAGGAACCGAGTTAATAGTGAATGAATTAGAAAGGACTGCAAAGAAGATTTCTAACAAGGATGGTATTGCTCAGGTTGCAACTATTTCTACAAATAATGATAAAGAATTAGGGGATATGATAGGGGGTGTTTTTGAAACAGTTGGAAGAGATGGAGTAATAACTGTTGAGGAAGCAAAAGGATTTAAAGATGAAGTAGAATACACAAAAGGTATGGAGTTTGATAATGGGTATGTTAGTGCGTATTTTGTTAATAATGCAGAGACATTGGAGACAGTAATGGATAATCCATACATCTTCATAACTGACAAGAAGCTTTCCAATTTACAAGATATTCAAGCTATAGCAGAGAAAGTACTTGGAGCAGCAGATAGGCCATTGGTAATAATAGCTGATGATATTGAGAATCAAGCATTAGCTACTTTGGTAGTAAATAAATTAAGAGGTACTTTGGATGTTGTAGCTGTAAAGGCACCGGGATTTGGAGATAGAAAGAAAGAGATGTTAAAAGATCTTTCCATTCTAACAGGAGCAGAATTTATATCTGAGGAAATAGGTAAGACATTGGAAGCAGTAGAACTTACACATTTAGGTTCTGCCAAGAAAGTTATAGTAACAAAAGAGAAAACCATAATTGTGGAGGGGAAAGGAAGTAAAAAATCAGTAGATAGTAGAATTAAAGAAATAAAGGCTCAGATAGCATCTACAACATCAGACTATGATAAAGAAAAATTACAGGAAAGGTTAGCAAAGATATCTGGTGGAGTAGCGGTAATAAAGGTTGGTGCAGCTTCTGAGATAGAGGCTAAAGAAAAGAAGATGAGAATAGAGGATGCAATTAATGCAACTAGAGCAGCTATAGAGGAAGGAGTTGTTGCTGGCGGTGGATTAGCCTTACATAATGCTAAAAAGGTACTTCTTAAAGTCAAATTAGAAGATAGGGATGAGCAATTAGGTATAGAGATTCTTAAGAGTATATTAAGTGAACCTCTAAAACAGATAGCAGAGAATGCAGGAGAAGATGGTGCTGTAGTTGCTTCAAACTGTAAAGATAATATAGGATTTAATGCTAAGACAGGAGAGTATGTAAATATGATAGAGGCTGGTATCATAGATCCTGTAAAAGTAACAAGGTTAGCACTTACAAATGCAGTATCTGTAGGATCTATGTTAGTAACTACAGAAGCAGTAGTAGCTGATATACCAGATGAAAAAGATAATAAATCACCTATGGGAGGAGATATGGGTGGTATGCCAGGCATGATGTAGTCAGTAAGGAGGAGGGATAACAACCTCCTCTTTTTATTGGAATCCCATAGTATTACCTTTTTGAAGATAAAATGTTAAAATAAATTGTTAGTTAGCACATTAACGATCAAAATATAAAAAGGAAGAGGTATATTGTGAACAACAATTTTTCATCAATATCTTTAACGAACGAAATTTTTCTTTTGGGAACAAAAGAAATAGAATTAGTATATGCGCCATTAGATTCCAAGGTTTTTAGGGTAAGTAAAGAAGGAAGTTCAGCCATAAAATCTTACTATTTAGAAAATTCAAAAAATGAAATAGTTCAAAATTTTTTAAAGGAGAATGGTATAGGAATAAAAACAGATAATTTAGTAAGCACGGAATTGGATGCATATAATCCTACCGAATTGACACTATCCTTAACTTCAGGCTGTAACCTAAGATGTGTATATTGTTACGCACATGCAGGGGAAAATCCTAATACGATGACATACGAAATAGCAAAAACTGCAGTTGATACTGTTGTGAAAAATCTGATAAAAGAGAAGAGAACTTTGCTAAAGGTGATTTATCATGGTGGTGGTGAGTCATTAGTTGTTTTTCCTTTGTTAAAAAAGATAACAGAGCTGATAGTAAAAAAATGGACTAAGGATGTAAGCTTTTTTCTTGTTACAAATGGAACCTTAATAAACGAAGAAATGGCAAAATGGTTCAAAAAATACGAGTTTAGAATCTCTATTTCTATGGATGGACCAGAAGATATTCAAAACAAATTAAGACCATCTGTAAATGGTTCTAGTTCGTATGAAAAATGTATAGAAGGTATGGAATTTCTGTTAAAGGAAAATGTGAAATTTTCTGTGAGAGCAACAATTACAAAAGATAGTGTAAATAGAATAAAAAATATGTTAGATATTGTAAAAAGATTTGGAGTTTCCCTAAAAGTAGAGCCAGTCACTCCAACAGGAAGGGGAGAGTATAGTGTGGAAGAGCTTTCTGCAGAAGAATTCATCTCGGCATACAAAGAAGCAAAGAATTATAGTAAACAGTTGGGCTTAATTCTAAAGTCTTCATATGATCACGATATGTCACCGAAAAAGAATTATTGTGGTGGAGATGGAAGAATGTTCTGTGTGTTGCCAGATGGATATATCTCTTCTTGCTCAAGAGTGACGAGAACAAATGACCTTCTTGCAAAAGATTTTTTAGTAGGAAAGATAGAGGGGAATAAGCTATGTTTCTACGAAGAAAGAATAAGCAAGTTGCAAAAGCTTTCTACCGAAAGCTTTGAAGATTGTCAGAATTGCTTTGCTAAGTGGTATTGCGCTGGTGGATGCCATAATACAAGGCTTTCTAATAGTATGTTAATGCCAAGAAATCACTGTTTTATCACAAAAAGTTTCTTGTGGCAAAAAATACAATCTCAAGTGATATCACTTGAAGAAAGGAGAAACAATGAAAGCAACTGAGCTTTTTGGAGAAGTTGTCGAATTGAAAAAAGACATCATTGAGATGTCTACGACGGGTTGTGATGATTCCAATTGTTCTGGTTATCAGGACTGTGATCAATGTAACCCCGATGCTGATTAGCTAGCTATAAGTTGAAAACACCAGCAACCTGGGGGTTGAGGATATTTTAAATATCAATCCCCAGGTCAGTTTTCACTTAACAATATATTTTGATACAATCACTATATGATTATTATAGAACCAAATAAGAAAGTTATATTTTTTTCATTGCTAATAGAGTCTTTATTATATAAAGATATAGATAAAAAATGCTTTATGCAATTAGGGGCTAGAGTTTTTGATAAATATAAAAATTTAAAAAGTTTATCCAAAGCAGTACAATTTGAAAAAGAATATAAAGATTTCAATCCTCTTAAATTGCATTACCAATATTCAGTGCTGGCTACATATACAAATGAAGATTTCTCAGTAAATATCGATAATAAATCTTTTGAAATATATGAAAATAAGAATGACTTTCTTAGACATTCTGAGATAATTGAAAATCTTTTACCAAAAATTTCTAAGGAAATGGATTTTGACAATTATTATGAAACAGAAATAGCTTCAGAATATGAAAATATATGTAAAAATGTACAAAAGATTACAGATTCTCAAGGAAACCTTTATGATAGTTTGATTACCTTTTGGAAATTGAAAAAAAAACCTCAACTTTTTTTTATTCCCAATTTTATGGCAGTGGGAGATTGTTTTGGAGTAAAAAAGGGTCATAGTTTCTTTGCTATTAGTTCGGCAAAGATAAATAAAGAAAACGGTGAAAGAGAATTTTATACTAAACATGTAATATCTAACGCTATACATGAATTTTCCCATTCATTTTTAGATCAATCGTTGTATGAATTAAATTTGGTTATGGAAAGTGATACGATTTCAAAAAGAATAATTATAAATCATCAAGATCAAAAACTTTCAAAAGATTTAATGCAGATTTATGGTAGTAAATTTTTCCTAGAATGTTTCAATAGGGCGGCAACATTAAGAATCAAAGAAATGATAGGATATTTTAATATTACTGATGAATATTTTGACATGGAGAAGGAGTCGGGATATTTATATACAGAAGATTTTTACAAAAATTTGCTTAAGGATGTTGATAAGGCTCCAGTTATTACTTATATGGAAACATTAAAAAATATTTTTTTACTTAGTAATAATACGTAACCAATAATCCTTTAACCAATTATCTGCTCTGTTCTGTTCTTCTAATAGTCCTCTTTTTTGTAATTCCTTCTTTATAACACTACCTTGATGGGGATTTACAAATCTTTTTTCTAAAGGAGAACTAAACCCATGGGCATAATGACATAATTCATGAGCCACAGTTGCTCTTACTACAAATTCTGGAATTACTTCATTCCTAAAATACCTATTAATAGTTATAACAGTTATCCTCTTGTCGTCTTGCACAAGATAATCGTCCTCTTTGTTTCTCATTATGCCCCTAATCTTTGTCTTCCTATTCGCAAGCTTTATACTCCCAAGCTGTCTTTTAGAATGTTTACCATACTTAATAACTACAAGATTTTTCCTAGGTATATCACAAAAATTATTCTCCCAAAGATCATAAAGAATATCTTCTAAAAATTTTATATTTCTCATTCTATCTAACTCCTAACCATGTTATTATATTCTAATGATTGTACAGAAAATTAAAGAAAAATTCTTGACCTTAGGTAAGTTGCTTAAGTTTGTGTATTCAAAATATACAGTACCTGCAATACTAAGAGACATTCTTTTCATAATATCAACATCAGCAGAAATATATGGAATTACTGTATTGGGGAAATTCATAGATGAAACTACTCAAATACTACTCAATTGGAAAGAATTTGATTTAAATATGTATTTTGGTACTAAGTCGTTCCTATATCTTTCCCTAATACTTACTCTCTGGATAGTGGTTCACATATGTACTGTATTTAGAGAGTACTTCTTCCAAGTTATCTATGAAAAAAGTTGGGAAGATGCTCAACATATGATCATATCAAAAGTTTCAGGTTCAAACCTGGAAGATGTTGAAAAGGAAAAATTTCAGGATATGTTAACTTTCGTTCCATCGTTTTCGTTACCTCGTATGACATCCGCATACGAGAATTTCTCAACTATACTAAGTAATATAATAAGGCTGATTAGTGCGGGAGTGATACTTTTTGGAACAATGGGATGGTCGGTTTTCTTTCTTCTAGTTTTTGTTTTACCAGAGACGTTGTCTATACATTTAAGAAGAAGAAAAATTCGAGAATATCAAGACAATGAAGTAAGCAAAATTAAATTTGTAAATTATGTGCAAAACCTATCTCTCACAATATCAAATTTCTCAGAACTTAGAGTGAACAATGTCTATTCATACCTCAAAAGAAGATACAAGGAAGAATATGATGAGTATGTTGATGGATATATAGGGAAACAGTTTGATTTTTATCAGGATAAGACACTTTTTGGAATAATAGGGCAAACTCTTAAATTCATTTATATTATTTATGTTCTCTCCTTCTCAATATTGAAAGGAATGACCTTTGGTACGTTCAAAGCTCTTTATGATTATGTAGATGTAGTATATTCAAGTATATACAATATTATTAATTCCCTTTCTTTAATGTCTAATAATCTTGGGTACATTGGGCAGTTTTTTGACCTTGTTGAGTATGAGGGATTTGGTGATTATTCTCATGGTGACAAGAAACTGGGAAAGGGAACTCCAACTATTGAACTTAAGAACTTGAATTTTGGATACCCGGATGATCCTGATTCTAAGGTTCTAAAAAATATAGACATAAAAATAGAGCCTGGTGAAAAGGTTGCTTTCTTTGGTGGCGATGGATCAGGGAAGAGTACTACAGTGAAAATATTAACAGGTCTTTATAAAGTTAAACCGGGAACTTACTTAATCGATGGATATAGTACTCAGGATTTAGATAGAGGACAATTAAAAAAGAAATATGCTGTTACATTCCAGGATTTTATTAATTATCCTTTTAGTTTGAAAGAAAACATCGTTATATCAGGACAGAGAAAAAATATTAATATTGAGGAATATGAAAAAGTTTCTAAATTGGTAGAGGTTAACGAGTTTAAGAAAAGTATACACTTAGATGACAATAGTATATTAGGAAAGATTTTCCCTTCTGGAAAGGATCTTTCTCCTGGATATTGGCAACGATTAGCAT
>CAZAQC010000008.1:0-18096 GCA_964487525.1 uncultured Candidatus Saccharibacteria bacterium
TCTTCATCAGTAGCAGGTCTTCCGAGTTTTGTAGCTAATGTGTTACTAACCTTGTTAAACTTATTTATGGTTTCAATCATATGCACAGGAACGCGGATAGTTCTAGCTTGATCAGCAATGGCTCTGGTTATAGCCTGTCTTATCCACCATGTAGCGTATGTAGAAAATTTAAATCCTTTAGTATAGTCAAATTTTTCAACAGCTCTCATTAATCCAATATTCCCTTCCTGTATTAAATCTAAAAGCTCTAAATTACTCTTACTGTATTTTTTAGCAATACTCACAACTAACCTAAGATTAGCGGTAATCAACAACTGACCTGCTTCTTCATCCCCTTTCTCTATCCTCTTAGCAAGGATAACCTCTTCCTCCCCTGTTAGCAAAGGAATTCTACCGATTTCATAAAGGTATGATCTAATAGCATCTGTTGAAATATTAGTTTGTATTGTTTTAAGTATTCTGATTTTCTTCTCAAGGGTAAGCTCTTCCTTTTCTACAACTTCCACATTCTCTTCTGGTTCTAATACCTCTATTTCATTTTCTTGTAATTTTTCAAAGATCTCATCTAGAAGCTCGATATCTTCTTCGATTGTAGGAAAGACATCTAGAAGATCTTCTTGGGTAAGAAAACCTTGTTCTTTTCCCTTTTTAACAAGAAATTTTATTGATTTCATTTTATCTGTCATTTAATACTTATGGTATAATTTATATATGAACAGCAAAGATAATAACATTTTAGAAAAGAAACAGTTTTTTTTAGATTCTGTTGCAAAGTTTTGTGACAAATGTGGCACTCCCTATGTGCTTGAAGATGTTAATATAATCCAGAATACTGGAATATCGGTTATTATACACTTTTCGTGCCATAGTTGTAAATCAAAGAACATAGCTACATTCATTTCTCCATTAGGAATTAGCAACAGAGTACCTGTTAATACAGATCTTGGAGTGAAGGAAATTCAAAAGTTTGCGAACAAAAAAGAAATCTCTTTAGAAGAAATTTTGGATGTATATACTTTCCTAAAAGAGAACTCAAAAGTTTCTGTTTAATTAGGAACTCTCCATACTACAGGAAATTCTAGATCTTGATTTAATTCAAATCTTCCAGATAACTGATTACTAATACTGTTTAGGTTTCCAGAATTTTCTAGATTCCAAGTAGAGGGATATGTTAGATCGAGTTTGTATGCATGTCTTTTTTCTCCTGGTTGTTTAAAGATATTTATATTAAGAAATACATTCTGTTCTTGGTTTACCATTGGGAAATTTGAACTATCTGCTCCTCTCTCGATTCTGTAAGAGACCTCTAAGGTATTTGTTGATTCTATTGGTGTATTGAACCATCCACCTATAACTTTAAAACCACTTTCCTTGTAAACAGTATATTCATTATCTTTAATTCCAGTAATTCTCAAGATGGTTGCTTCGGAAGGAATATATATCCTTTGATAGTTGATATAGTTACCTTCGGGGTACACTTCAGAAGAAGATGAGTTCTCTACGGTTATTGAATAGGCAAAATCTATGGTGTCTATATCCTTAATAGTTGCCGATAGATTGTAGTTTTTGTTAAGGTACAGGTTAGCTTTGTTTCCTCCCCAATTCCAATCAATAGCTATGGGTGCATTATTGTATTTTGAATTTAGTGAATTTGCCCAATTTCTGTTTGTAAAGAAATTATAGGCATCTTTATTCTTAAAGGTAGCTTGTAAATGCTTTTCATTTAAACTGTCTTCAAAAATATCACTTATTCCCATAAGTTCAGATATGTTCATTGTAAGGAGTTTCTTTACAATTTCATTAGCTAAATTTGCAAGAAAAGTTGTTTTTTGTGTTGATCCTGGAGTGAATTCTGTATGCATTTCAAAGATTTTGCTATATATATTCTCGCTGGTTATTAGCTGTGTCTCTCCTGGGACTTCTATACCATTCCAACGTTCAAGAAGTTTCTGTATTAAAGACACATCTATTGTTATTAAACCATCAACCTTATTACCTTTTCCTAAGTCTTCTATGAATGGCTCTGCCTCTGAGAGAGTATCAAGTAAGTCAGGATACCAGTTTACTAAGGAAAATGACCAGTCGGTTATTTCTAAAGCGTTAATCATTGATTTGGGAGGAATATATGTTTTGTTTTGAACCTTTAGAGTACCATCAGCGTTGTATATATCATCAACAAATAATTCTCTTATTTGGCCACCCTCTATACCTATTACCCCGTAACTTGTAAGCCATCCACCAGTACTTCTTAATTCAGATTCATTTTGAAACAGAATTAGGTACCTTTTTCTTTCACTTACCCCTAAAAGATCAGGAAGGAACGATATGGTTTCCTTAAATACCTTAGTCCCATCCTCTAGCCGAAAAATAATATCTTTGATGTCTAAAATTTTGCTCTGAAAAGTTTTTGGAAATACAGTAGTGTTTAAATTCTTAATAATCTCGGATGCTAAGGATATTTTGTATGTAGCTTCTTCCAGTTTATAGCTATTTTGCTCTATTGCCTGTAAATACTCCCTGTATTCCCTTGTAGTAGTAAGTGTGGAGGTTTGAAAGTCTAATGCTGGTTGAAAGTCCTGGATATACTGAGAAAGAGGATATATGGCCGTAATGAGCTCTGAGGCTCCTTGTACGGTATATTGAGCACCCAATATCAATTGAGTAGTATTGTCATATAGCTCAGTTTTGTTTGTGATGTAAAAAAGCCAATATATCTGATCAACACTATCAGATACTCTTTCTATATTTTTTTCTAAACTTTCGATATTTGCTTTACTCTTATCTTCATTTAAATCTAAAACAGATGTTGTTAATTCTTTAGTAGCAGTATTGATTAAAAAGAGGCCAAGAATGGTCCCTATTATTGGATAAAGTACAAAATAGGTAAAGATTACAAACCCAACAGAGCTAGCTAAAAATGTAAACAGTTTTTTTGTATCTATAGTTCTTTTTCTCTCTGGCGACAGAGCTTTCTTCACAGGGTTGAACATATTGGCAAGGAATTCTCCAAGAGGAGTTTTTCCTACTGTGACGTTATTTTTTGTTTTCAATTTTTTCTTGGAGGAACTACCAAGATCCCAAGATTTATTTATAGAATCATAATAAATTTGCGTTTGCTCAATTAAAGATTCCTCTAAACTTACCTGTTGAACCCAGCCGTATTTAGTAGCATAAGGTGCGGGAACATAAAGGTCTTGAATGAGGAATTGGCTTTCTGGATTCTCTACAAACCTAATAGTTTGTGCCTCTGTATTAAGCTCTAATAGTTTGTATGCAAGAGAAAGGGTTGTATAGTTATTTTTATTTGCCAATGAAACAACTTCTCCCTTTGTATTATCACTAAAGGTAAGTTTAAGTATTCCATATGTAGCATCAGCTTCATGTATTAATGTGTGGACATCCAATCCTTCCCCCTTTATCGTTATTTGACTTCTTTGTGTAGCATCTTTAAAAAGATTATCTAATGTTTCGTTTTGTATCTTTTCTGTTGTACCGCCTATAACAGTTCCAAGTCTCAAAATTCTAAGATTAATATTTGATTTGTCTTTAAATTCTGCAGCCAAGGTTTCGCAGTACTTCTGTAGCTCCATATTTGAATATGGTGATGGTGCTGAAAGTTTAATATTGTTAACCCTGTTAGCTAATTCTCTATTTAAAGAAAGAGATGTAATTAAGGAAAATTTTGCATGATATTTTTTAGTATTTAGTAAAGTTTCTTCAAGAATCTTTGTTTCATTAAGAAATTCCTTACTATCAAACTCTTCTTGTGTTAATTTCTCATTTAGAAAATAGAAAAGATAGTCAAATCTTTTGATGTTTTTAAATAATGAACTAAAGCCTCTAAAATCAAAGAAATCGAAAAGTTGAGACTTTTTAAGTTCTGTAAGGTATTTCTTGGTACTACTGTTGAATTTGTCTATGATAATTACATAACAGCCTTGATCTATTAAAGTTTTCGCTGTTAAATATCCAACTCTATTTCCTCCGTGAACTATTATGGAGATAGGTGTTTGGGACTTAATTTTATTTAATCTTAAGTTACTCATTTGTATTGTTTAAAGTATCAAAAACTACAGGAATAGGAAAGTGAAAAGTTTTTAGGTTTAGATAATAATTCTTTCTAATAAGCACAGGAATCTCTATCTCCTCATATCCTTGAGCCGTTACTTTAACTTGGTATTGATTCTCCTTCATGGCTAAGTTGGTTATAGGGGTTACTTTTAAAAATTCCTTGTCTATGAAGACTTTGGCTTCTTTAACATTGCTAATAACTGTTAGAAAACCATCGTCGGAAGATGTTTTTGCAGGCGTATAATAAAGAACGGATCCGTGTACTAGATTCTCTGGACCTATTTCTAAATCTATTCGAGCTGAAGTATTACGAGTTAAATCAATTTGAAAAGAATACTTGTCATAAAAGGATTTTGTATCTTCTATCTTCTCTAACTCTACAAGATAATTTCCTTCTGGAAGATTTTCAACAGTATTTGGAGTTTCTCCGTAATCTTTACCATCTATCCAGATCTTAGCTTTTCCATTCTGAGTAACAATTTCTAAAGTAGTATTGTTGTAAAATCTGTTTAAGAAGGGTAAGTTTCCAATTATCTTCTTTGTAGGTATGAAGTAAAGGAGAACGGACAGTAGTATCAGAATAATTATTATTAAGGCAGTTTTGTTCTTTATCATTGCTTTTATTATATGGAGAAGTTACTCCTTTGTCGAGTAGGAATGTAGTTAGTAGGAGTATTTTGATTCAGGACTTTTTTCTTTTTCTGCGAGGGTTTTCTTTTTCGAAGCTTTTACGTTTATGAAAACAATGAAAACTATCCCTAAAGCTAGAGATATTGTCAAGGTAAAATATCTGATAGCACCAGTACTTAAGATAGCAAAAGATCCAAGAAACAGTGTTGCAGACATCTCAATTAGGACTAATTGTGCTCTTGAAAGGTGAAGCTTCATTAGTTGGTGATGTAGATGATCAGGACCATTTAGTCTCATTAATTCAATTAGATTCTTTGGTTTATGTTCCAAATACCTTTTTACGATGACATACGCAAAATCTATTAAGGGAAGAATAAGCAACATTATCGTTGTAGAGATTTTGGTATCAGCAATAAGGGCTAAGGTACACATTAGGAAACCGTAAACCGATTTACCGGCAGAGCCAGTCATTATCTTTTGGGGAGGGAAAGCAAAAACAAGGAACATAAGTAGACATCCAGATATCAAAATACTTATTGTTGAAGAAAACATTGAGTTATACCTTACTGCTATTATGAATATTAAAGAAAAGATTACTAAAGAATTAGCCTCTATTATTCCAGGAGAACCAGCAGTCCACTTTACAGCATTTATACAGATTATTAACCAAAGAAAGAGGAAAATATCTCCAGGTAATGATAGAGACTGTTGAATCCCAAGCAATGAAAAATTAAGATTGAAAATATCCAAATCAACATTAACAAAGGGAATAGAGGAGATGTTTAGTATCGAGAAGGCTATCACTAAAGCGGCTAATGCTTGATATGCCAACTGTACTCTAGCGGGAAGATTAAAGATATCATCTAGGGTTGCTCCCACAATTAGTATAGTTAGAGAAAGAAGTATGGGGAAAGTAAAACTATCAAGTTTAAAAAATATTAAAATAGCAAGAAGGGTCGGAATAGTAATTGCTAATCCACCCAACGAAGGAGTTATTCCTTCGTGTAGAGCTTTTTGTGGATTATCATATCTTTTTCCCAATCTGCTTTTTTGAGGTATGTAGGTAATATTATGTTTAAGAGCTAATTGTCCAATAATTGGGGTTAAAAGAAAAGACAGAACCAGACCAATTAAAAATATTGGCCAGTATTGAAGATATTTCTCATAATCAGTACCTATTACCATTTCGGGTATGTGATTAAGTATTGTGTTTAAGAAAGAATTTGCGGATGAGAAGTCCATTTTAAAAGAATTTTATTAAATCAATTAATATAACAGTTTGTGACAATGTACAAAGCAAGCATGCAAATAGTAAAAATTTAGTTAAAAGCTTTTCGTTATTATAATATCTTGAAGTAAAGATAAAGGAAAGTAAGAATGCTACAGTTGAAATGATTGGAAAGATAAAGACATACTCTTTCAGAACCAATTTCTTTGGTATTGATATAAAATATTTAAAAACAGGGATGTAAACAGGGAGGTTAGAGTAACCATTGTATATAAGATAAGACTGATGAACTATTAATACAATGGTAATGACAAAAACGCCCCATACCAAAGGATCTTTTAAGAATTTTTTTACCTCAAATCTTAATACTGCTAAGTCAATAATGCCCTTTATCTTAAAGACTTTATTTTTGAAAGGTTCTTTTATTCCTAGATCCAGTTGTTTTGCTATTTCTTCTCTATTCTCTTCTTTCTTTCTTTTCATTACTGAATTATATCAAAAGATCTTTAAGATTACTGAAGAGAAGCAGATATTCATTTAAAGATATTTGCTGTGGCCTTTTAGAAAGGAGGTTATCAAACTCCTGATTTTCCTCGAAAGATACTTTTCTTAAATTATTTTTGAGTGTCTTTCTTGGTTGTTTAAAACAAATTTGTATGAATTTTTCAAAAGAGTCCGAGTTTTCAATAGGCATATTCTCTTTAGGAGAAAACTTAATAAAGGAACTGTCAACCTTGGGTTTAGGTCTGAAGGATTCGGGAGAAATATTAAAATATCTCTTTACATTGGCATTAAGTTGGGTTTGAAGGGACAAAATGTTATTATCTGGCTCCCTAGAAATGTATTTATCTGCTACTTCTTTCTGAATTATGAAATAACAGGATGTATTAAAATACTTTGATTTAATGATTTTTCTTATAATGGGTTTACTGACATTGTAGGGAAGAGAACCAAAGAAAAGTATTTTTTCACCTTTATATTTATCCAACTCATCAAGATTCCATTCTAAAAAATCAACGCTTTTTATCTCTATATCTGGAAATTTAAAAAAAAGTTCTGCCGACAATACAGTATCTTTCTCTATCAAAAGCATTTTACTTTCTCCTTTTGAAAGAAAATCAGTAAAGAATCCTTTCCCCGGGCCAATTTCTACCAAAACATCCGGGTTCTCTTGGAGTATTAAATCTGTGATTTGTTTACACAGATTTTTGTTGATAAAAAAATTTTGACCTAAAGATCTTTTAGCTTTCATTTATTTAACTCTAAAATCCCAAATACCATCCTTTTTAAAGAAAGTTTGTGAGCATTTTCCGCAGGTAGCAGAATCATCGCCATGAAAAAGGAGAGTTTCCTTACAGTTTGGACATACCAGAATGTCTTTAAGTTCGGTTGCGTCTTGTCCTTCCTTGCTATTTTTCAGTAATTTGGTTTCTAGAATTATACTGGGAGAAATATCTGTCCAGGATAGTGTAATTTGCATAAGCTTTTCAAAAAACATCATAAGATTTTCACTCATTAGCTTCTTTATAAAAGGAGATCTAAGAAAAGAACAACCAAATTTTTTTTCAATCTGAAAATTATTCTCTTTTAGTAAATCTTTTATATATTTAGGATGATAATTGTAGAAAATGCTTTCTTGGTCCTCTTTTGATCCTTCTGGTGTATTAACAGTTGGCTGTTGATATGGTTCTTTTGAATATATGTCAAAATTAAGCTTAATTAATGCTTTTATTCTAGCTTTAATATGTATTTTATTTGCATATTCCTGTATGTATGAGGAGTTATCTCCTAAAACCCTTTTCAATTCTTTGAAATATGATCCCGGTTTCTCAATATGGTGTAATACCCTTACCATAAGGGCTCCATCAAAAGAGTTTTGTTTAAAGGGCATTTTATATGCATTTGCTGCTATTAGCTCTGTATTGGGGTATTTGTTAAGTAAAGTTTCTCTGTTTCTTTGTAATGTTTTAAGAGAATAGTCCAAGATAATTGATTTGTCGTACTGTTCATAGTATGTAGAGGTTAATCTTCCATACGATCCACCTATATCAAGAAACCACTTACCTCTCTGGGTGTAAAATATCTTATTCAGTATATGTTTTTCCGCAGAATTTTCATATCCTCTTTTGTTCCAGTAAGTAGTGTAATCATAATCAAATTTGTCATAGTCAGAAATATCAGTCATTATCTGTTTCTTTTAAAATTTTATTTACCTCTGTTAATTCTTTGAAATATTTTTCAGAATCTTTGTAATTATTATTTTCCTCGGCTATTGCTATTTTAACACTTAATTCCTTCTGTTTGTTTTTTAAATATGCAGATTCCAATCTTTTCTTTACAATCTTTAATTCGCCGATTACTTCTTCTTGTGTTGTTGGCATGTCGTTTAAATCAAATATCAAATCCTCAAATATGGTATTTATATCGCTATCATTTTTTAAGGTAGAATAGAGAACTTCTTTTTTGGAGTCTTTAGACTTAACAATATGACTATATATATCCAAAAGAGGTTTAGAAGTTATGTGTTTGTTGGGGATGAGAGATTCTTCTTTAATACTATTAAGTAATAGTAGCAGTTTTATATATTTACCCTCTAGTTTATTATCGGGTTTTTTCACGAGAACAGGGTTTACCTCTACAGGTCTCTTCCCTGAGGAAGAAAAAGTGGTTATGTTTTCTTCGACATTGATTTTTGTTATATTGAAGACCTTCTTTGTGTAGTGCTGTTTCGTTGTATTGTCTTTTACCGACGAGAGCAAAGATCCTATAAAGGTTTTTATTTTATCTAAATCGCTTAGTTTGTTTATATCTTTATCGGATAGAAAATCTGTAAGGATAAAAGAAAAAGCTTCTGTTTTGTTTTTTATTAAGGCTTTTATTTTTTCTGGTTCCTTTTGAAGTAGCTCATCAATATCTTTGTAAGGCTTAGCACTTGTTGCATAAGGGTTTAATTTGAGTTCAGATGCTATCTTGAAAGCTCTTACAAGGGCATTTTTACCTGCTTCGTCACTATCAAAGAAAAACAGGAGATTCTTTGTTAATATTGATAGGTTTGTCAATTGTTCTGTAGTTAAAGCCGTTCCTAGAGGAGCTACAATATTTTTTATTCCATACTGATGTGCTGATACAACATCAGTTGATCCTTCACAGATAATTACTAAATCATCTTTCCTTATCTCTTGTCTTGATTCATATTGCCCGAAAACATTGTCTTTTTTATGGAATATTGGAGTGTCAGGAGAGTTCATATATTTTGGCCCCCAATCATCTCCAGGTAATACTCTTGCTGTAAATCCTAAAACTGTGCCTCTTCGTGATCGGATTGGAAACATAATGCGATTAAAAAACTTTTCCTTAACGGTATTTCCTTTTAGTGTAAATAGTCCTGAATCAAGTAATTCTTTCCTTGTGTATCTTTTTATCTTGGATAGGTATGGTAAAAGAGAAGAGTTTCTAGGAGAATAGCCAATTCCAAATGTTTTTATTGATTCCTTTTTGAACCCTCTTTCTGCAAGATATTTCTGGGCTATCTTATTGTTTTTTAGTTCTTTGTAGTAATACTTTGTTGCGTTGTAATTAATCTCTTCAAGGGTTTTGTATTTATAGCTTGTTTCTGTTTTCTTTATTTCCACTCCCGCTTCTTTTGCTAGTCTTTCTAAAGCTTCTGGAAAATCAATATTTTCAACCTTTTGTATGAAGTTGTAGATATCACCTGTTTCTCCACAGCCAAAGCATTTGTATCTCTGTAGGTCAGGACTTACTATGAATGATGGTGTTTTTTCATTGTGGAATGGACATAATCCTGAATAGTTTTTTCCTGCCTGTCTTAATTTGACATATTTCCCAACAATAGAAACAATATCTATTTTATTTTTAATTTCTTCTATTTGATTGCTATTAGAATCCATCTTTAAGCTGATTATATCATTTATTGATGGGGCGTGAGGATTAATTGCAGGTTAGTGTATCATTGACTCTTTCACATGTAAACTCGGCAACTCCTGTAATTTGGTTAGGTTTCCATTCGATTATCTCGTTATTCCAATATATCTTTGTATTGTTTACCCTTCCGGTAATTATATGGAACTTATTAATGAATGTGTAATCTTTCTTTGAGGGATCTACTACTTCGGAGAGTTCATTTGTATCGTCAATATCTAATTTAACCCATGCTGAAGAATCTACTATCTCTAATGTAAGTGTATTTTTTAGCTTGTCTACTTCATCTCCTATTTCGTTCACGGCTTCTTCTTTTATGTAAGTGACTTTTCTTGTAGCTACTGTTTCTAAAGCGTTATTACTATTCTTCCTTGCTTTTATGGTAATAATGTTGACACCTTTGTTTAGTTTAATGTTTTCTTCGAAATTTCCCTGATCGTCCACATCTGTTGGAGTCCCATTTATTTCAATAACTGAAGTGATATCAGTATCTCCTTTAACCAGTATCTCTTCCGAATTTATCTCTAAGTCAGATTTTGGCTCTAGAATATTGAGAATTGGTGGGGTTTGGAATTTATATATTTGTAAACCAATATATCCTAAAATTAGAATGAGGAAGAGTATCAAGGAAGCTGTTATCAGAGTTTTTGGATTAAGGATTCTTTGTTGAAAGTCTTCTTTAAATATTTTTTTATTTTTGTCTTTCTTTACAATCACTTTTTTAGTTGGATTACTTCTTCTGTATAGGGCTAAAACTTTGTCTGTGTCAAGGTTAAGGTAGCTGGCGTATATTTTAATAAAGCCTGTTAAGAAAACCTCTGAATCGAAATATGAGAATTGGTTTTTTTCAATATATTGTAAAAACCTCTTTTGTATCTTTGTATCTAAGGAAACTGCTTCTAAGCTCTTTCCTAATGAATCTCTTTTATTTTTTAAAACTTCTCCTGCTGTTATCATTGCCTCTATTCTACTCCTTGTTCAGTGCTCCCGTCATCTTTATTGGAATCCAATATCTGATCTTGTGATGTAACTAATACTTTTCTTGGTTTTGAACCATCCTGTGGTCCTATTGCTCCTGCTTCGTAGAGCTCATCTATTAATCTCGCGGCTTTGTTGTATCCTATCTTCATCTTACGTTGTAGGAATGAAGAAGATGCTTTTTGGGTCACGATTACTACAGCAAGAGCTTTCTCAAAGTCAGGGTCCCTTTCTCCATTCCCGGTACCAGATTCTTCAGATGGTCCTTTTTCTATTGCTTCAGTTAATTCCTCTGAATATTCAATATCTTCTCCTTTCACTTGTTCTTTTATTGCCTTTATTACATTCTCAGAATCTTCTGTAGATGTATATGTTCCTTGTATTCTTAGAGCTTTTGGTGTTGTTTGGTCTTTGTAAAGCATATCTCCATTTCCAAGTAATGTTTCAGCTCCAGATTCATCAAGGATTACTCTGGAATCCATATTTGTAGCTACAGCAAACGCCATTCTTCCAGGAATATTTGATTTAATTAGGCCTGTTATTACATTTACTGTTGGTTTTTGAGTTGCAAGTATTAAGTGAATACCTACAGCTCTTCCCATCTGTGCTAATCTTTGGATCTTCGTTTCAACATCTATACCGGAGGTCAATATCAAGTCTGCCATTTCATCAATCACAACGATGATATATGGCATAGCTAAATATCCTACTTTTTTATTGTATTCTGTAAGCTTCTTAGCCCTAACCTGTTTTAATTGTCTGTATCTTCTCATCATTTCCTCAATACACCATTGTAAGGCGTTTATTACTGACTCTGTATCTGTTATTACAGGATTGAGTAGATGTGGTATTCCATTGTATATGGACATCTCTACACCCATCTTAGGATCAATCATTACGAATTTAACCTCATCTGGGCTCTTTGTCATCAAAAGACCTGTTAGAAGTGAATTGATAGCAACAGATTTGCCTGTTCCAGTTGCACCTGCAACTAGAAGATGGGGAATCTTTGCTAAGTCTTTTATGGATGTTCTTGCTGTAATATCTTTTCCAAGAATTAAAGGTAATTCATATTTACCTAACTCTTTATTCAATCTTGTAACCATATCTTTTGTATATACGAAATTTGGTGTTGGGTTAGGAATCTCAACTCCAACGAATGAAGTTCCGGGAATAGGGGCTTCTATTCTTACTGAAGAGGTCTGAGAAGCAAGCGCTAGTGCAAGATCATTACTTAGATTCTTTATTCTTGATACTTTGACTCCTACACTAATACTAAGGGAGAATCTTAAAACAGTAGGACCAACGGAAACTTGAACAACTTTTGCTTGTATACCAAAACTTCTTAAGGTTTGTTCTATGACCAAGGCTTTTCCTTTGTAAAGCTCTTTATTTTGTTTTTGAACTTCAGGTTGTTGTAAAATATCTGTACTAGGAAATATCCAATCTGTATATTTCGGTTTTTGTGGTTCTCTATCTTCAACATCTTCAGTTATTTTTACTGAATCAACCATATTCTCATCGTCGAACGAATCTTTTTCCTCATGCTCTGCTTCTTTGGCTTCATCAGAGGCCAGTATTTGATCTAATCTTTTCTGTATCTCTTCTTCTGATTCTACTTTCATTTCTGAAGACTCTTCAGAAGATATTTCTATATCCGAAGGATCAGAGGAATCAAGCTTTTTAAACAATGATCTGATATCAAACATACTTTTACCCTTTTCTTTCTCATCAGGAACAGAAGATTCTAGGAAATCCCTTATCTGTTCTAGTGTCGTTCCCGTTATTAGTGAAAAAGAAACTATTAAAAGTATTAATACAATTGCTATCTCTATGAAGCTACCAAACACATTGTTTAAGGAAAGGTGTAATAGTTTTCCTAATTCTCCTCCGGCACCCTTTAGAGCATCGGCATTGTTTAGTTGCTCTTCAATCTGCCAAAAAGATAGCAATATACCAAGACATGCAGAGAAAAGAAAAAGACCAGTTGCTTGTTTAAAGGAGATGAATTTTTTACTTTTTGTTAAAAAGAAGAATGAAGTGTAGAGAAAAAATATTCCCCATGCTATAGAGGAGTATCCTAATTTAAGAGATATTTGATCAAAAAGTTGTGATTCCTGTGAGATGAAAGAGGAAACAGATATTGTTAATCCACCTAAAAACAATATCAAACCAAAGAGTATTTTTGTCTCTCCACTTTGAATTGTAATGGGTTGTCTTTTCTTTTTTCTAGGCATTTTATTGTATATAATATGATATAAAGGATATTTTTACAAAGATAGAATACAGTATATAATAAATCTATTAAAGTTGTATTGTTCAAATTATCCAGAAAACCTTTGACTATTATATACAAATATGATAATATCCTTCGAGTCTCTAGATTTTGCTTTTAAAGCGGTATAATCTGATTCTTATAGGAATTAAATAAATACTGCTTCTCGTATGTAATAAATATCTTATAACATTACCAAAAAGTTATCATATGCTACAACCCAAACGCAATAGCTCCGGAAGATTAAATTTGGGATTGAACTACTCCGGTGAGATGGATTTTCCAAATTTGATTGAAGCTCAGAGTGTCTCATTTAAAGACTTCATAGATACTGGTTTTCAGAGACTTTTCTCTGAAATCAATCCTGTTAAGGATACTATGGAAAGAATGTGGACTTTGGAGTTCAAAGATTTCAAATATGGAGAACCATACAGAAGCGTAGAAGAAGCAATAACAAAAGGATTGTCATATGAAATTCCTGTATATGCAAAAGTACAACTTTTGAACAATAAAACAGGAGAGATTAAAGAACAAGAAATTTTTGTTACAGATTTACCAGTCATGACAAATGATGGTGTTTTCATTTTTAATGGTGTTAGGAGAGTTGTTACACATCAGATAGTTAGAGCTGAGGGTGTTTTGTATGAAGAATCTGAGAAATTACCATTAAGAAGTATATATAAGGTAAGGTTGATGCCAGGTAGAGGTCCTTGGTATGAGATAGATACAAACAGACACAATGTAATATCTATGAGAATATTGCCTAAGAGACCCAAGGTTTTGATAACAGAGCTTTTAAGAGTATTTGGTTGGGAATCAGATGATGAAATAAGGAAGCTTTTTGCAGATGTTGATACTAATGAAGAGAATAAATATATTGAATCTACATTAGCAAGAGATTTCACAAATAACAAAGAGGAAGCCGTTATAAGTATATATAACAAGTTAAGACCAGATGAATCTGTAACTTTAGAAAGTGCAGAAAGATATATTAAGAGTAATTTCTTCAATTCAAGAAAATTTGATTTAGGAAAGATTGGTAGATATCAATTGAATAGAAAATTAGGAACTGACTATGATATTAACAATCCAGATGAGGTTGTGTTGTATCCTTCAGATATCGTATTGATAGTAAAAAGATTAATTCAGATTAATAACGGAGATGTTGAACCTGACGATATTGACCATCTTTGTAATAGAAGAATTAGAAGTGTAGGAGAGATCTTAGAGAGACAGTTAAATGGTGGTATAAGGAGATTGGAGAAGAATATAAAGGATAAGATGAGTTTGTATGGACAAGATGCAAAGGTTACTCCTTCTATGTTAATAAGCACAAAGCCAATTGCAGCTTCAATACAATCTTTCTTTGGGGCTAACGCTCTTTCCAGTTTCATGGATCAGACAAATATTCTTTCAGAATTGGAAAACAAGAGAAAAGTAACAGCAGGTGGTCCTGGAGGAATTGCTAAAGAAAGAGCTACATTCTCAATTAGAGAAGTACATAATTCTCATTATTCAAAATTTGACCCTGTAACAAGTCCAGAAAGTTCCAATATTGGTGTTGTAGTCCAGTTATCTATGTTGGCAAGGATTAATGAATTTGGATTTTTAGAAGCTCCGTATAGAAGAGTAGCTAATGAAGTAAATAATAGTAAGACAGCACTCTTAAACAGAATCTTAGTAGAGGACATAAAGGTTGGAAGTAAGAAAATAGCGAAAAAAGGAGACAGAGTAGATGGAGATTTGGCTGAGAAGATAGTTAAACAGAAAGGTATTAAAGTAGTAAAAGTTAAACCTTTCTTCACAGATGATGTTGAATATTTAGATGCTATGGATGAGGAAAAACACTATATTTCCTCTGCCACTATTAATGCAGATGAATATGGAAATATTACAGATACTTTGGTTCCTGTAAGACATAAAGGAGACTTTATGATTGAAGATGTAAATATAGTTAAGTATGTTGATGTTTTAGCAAGTCAGCAAGCAGGTTTAGGTATGGCTTTGATTCCTTTTGTTTCCCATAATGATGCAATGCGTGCATTAACAGGATCAAATATGCAGAGACAAGCAGTTCCTCTTGTTAAACAGCAATCACCTTTAGTAGGTACTGGTTTAGAAGAGACAGTTGCAAGGCAATCATCTTGGGGAATATTTGCAGAGGATGCAGGTGAGGTGTTGTATTCAGATGCAAAAAGAATGTCAGTAAAATATGAAAAGTTGGGATTAAAAGAAATGGAGTTGGTATCATTCTATAGGAGTAATGATAATACATCATTTACACAGAAACCTGTTTTGAAAGCAGGTTCCAAATTCAAAAAGGGAGACATTTTGGTTGATGGACCAACTATGATAAATGGAGAGCTATCTGTAGGTATCAATCTTAAGGCAGCCCTTATGTTCTATGAGGGATATAACTATGAAGATTCTGTCGTAATTTCTGAAAGAATTGTTAGAAAAGATCTCTTAACATCTATACATATTAGAGAATATACAGTTTCAGTTAGAGATACAGAATTAGGACCAGAAATAATTACTGCTGACATTCCACATGTTAATGAAAGAATACTTAAAAAATTAGATTCACTTGGAATAGTTAGATCGGGTGTAAGAGTAAAATCAGGAGATATTTTGGTTGGAGTTGTAGCACCAAGAGGAGAGAAAGAACTTACTGCAGAAGAAAGGCTTTTAAGAGCTATCTTTGGAGAATCAGCAAGTGATGTTAGAGATAACTCTTTAAGAATTCCTCACGGTGAGGAAGGAATAGTTGTTAGAAGTCAGACACTCTCTGCAAGTAAGGGTGATAAATTGCAACCAGGAGTATTGTATGAAGTAAAAGTATGGGTAGCAGACACTAAAAAGATCGATTTTGGAGACAAAATTGCAGGAAGACATGGAGACAAGAACACCATAGCTGCTATTAGACCAATTGAAGATATGCCATTTACGGACGATGGAGAACCAGTAGACATTGTTCTTACACCAACATTCCTAAAACGTATGAACATGGGTCAGGCAGAAGAAATACACTTTGGTAGATATGCAAAACTTTTAAATGAGAAGTTGGCATTCCCAATATTCGAAGGAGAGAATTTGGAGTGGGTAAAGAAGGAATTGGAAAAGATTGGTGCTGATATGTCAGAGAAAGTAGATCTTTACGATGGAAGAACTGGTAAGAAGTTCCCTAACAAGATAACTGTAGGAACTAAATATGTTCTTAAGTTACACCACATTGCAGATGAAAAAGTACATGCTAGATCTACAGGACCATACACTGCAGTATCACAACAGCCTTTAGGTGGAAAAGCACAGATGGGTGGACAGAGATTTGGAGAGATGGAAGTTTGGGCATTAGAAGCACATAGTGCTCCTTACGCCTTACAAGAGATGTTAACAATAAAATCAGATGACATTAAAGGAAGATCTGCAGCTTACAAGGCCATTATACATGGAGATAAAATAGAGAATGTAAATATACCAGAGTCATTTAAGGTATTAGTTAAAGAACTAAATGCTCTTTGTCTTAATCTTGATTTAATTTCAACGCTAACAAATAAAGCAGAGGAGGTAATCGATAATGAAGAAAATTAAGAATGGGTTTGATGATTTTGATGTCTTAAAGCTTACATTAGCTTCTCCTGACCAGATATTGGATTGGTCATATGGTGAAGTCACAAAGGCAGAGACCATCAACTATAGAACATTCAGAGCTGAACCTGATGGACTCTTCTGTGAAAAGATATTTGGTCCAACAAAGAACTATGAATGCTATTGTGGAAAATATAAAAAGATTAGATATAAGGGAATAGTATGTGATAAGTGTGGAGTTGAAGTAACAACCCAAGATTCAAGAAGAGAGAGAATGGGACATATTGAACTGTCAGTTCCAGTTGCACATGTTTGGTTTGCATATGGAATCCCTAATAAAATGTCCATAGTTTTGGATATCTCACACAAAAAGATTCTTTCAGTTGTTTACTACACCAGATATATGGTAGTAAATGTAGAAAAGGATAAGAAAACAGAAATAGTTGAGAAAGCAGTACAGTTGAAAGAAGAGGAAGTAAAAGGATTAGAAACTCAATTGCAGGAAGAGCTAAAAGTTACTGAGGATCAATATAGTACTCAATTAGAAGAGATTAAGAAATCTAAAGATAAAGGAAATGATTTTAAGACAAGTCAGATTGAGCACAAAAGAAATCAGGCATTAGCCAAAACTAGAAAAGAATTTGCAGAAAAAGAGGAACAAATTGATTCCTTCTATACAAGAATTAATCAGATAATTGACAAATTACATGTAGGAACAGTACTTTCAGAAGATGAATATATGGATCTTGTAGAAAGAGATTTGGTCTTCTTTGAAGCGATGATGGGAGCAGAAGCAATTAAGAAACTTCTTGAACAGTTAGATATAGAGAAAGAGATTAAAAAATTAAGAAAGAGAGCAGAAAAAGAAAAGGGAGATAAGAGATCAGTTACAATAAGGAGGATACAATATCTTGAGGGATTCAAACAGAATAATATAAATCCTGCATGGATGGTTTTGGAAACATTACCTGTTTTACCACCAGAGTTAAGGCCAATAATACCTCTTTCAGGAGGTAAATTTGCAACTTCAGACTTAAACGACCTCTACAGAAGAATTATTAATAGAAATAATAGATTGTCAAAATTGATAGAAATAGGAGCTCCTGATGTTATCTTGAGAAATGAAAAGAGAATGTTGCAGGAGTCCGTTGATGCATTGATTGATAATTCCCATAGGCCATCAAAGCCAATGATGAATAGTAAGAGATTGCCATATCAGTCATTAACAGATGATTTGAGAGGAAAGAAAGGAATCTTCAGAAAGAATCTTCTTGGAAAAAGAGTAGATTATTCAGGAAGAGCAGTTATTGAAGGAGATCCAAGTTTGAAATTTGATCAGTGTGGATTACCAAAATCAGTTGCTTTAGAAATGTTTAAACCATTCGTC
>CAZAQC010000009.1:0-17965 GCA_964487525.1 uncultured Candidatus Saccharibacteria bacterium
TTCGAGTGATTCTTCTAAAACAACTAGAGATCCATATCCTTGTTGGAACATAATGGCGGTCATTGTATTAATATATTCAACTACAATAACGGCTAAAAGAAGTAACCAACCTATGATTAAAATTTTAGTATTCTTTTTGTTTTTTACATACTCCTTCTTTACGAAAAAGGCTACTATGGCTGTCGCGATAACAAACAATATTGCATAGTACGGTAACCATGTAGTTGAGGAATACCCCAATTCTACTAGTGAAGATTCGTAGTCAACAGCACCTGTTCCTAAGAGCTTCTTCATAAATTCAGAAACATTCTCATGTACCTGACCAATCTCATCTATTCCAAGAAAAAGAAACATGCCACTCCAAAAGATCCAAAACCATGATTTAATTAAAGATTCTTTCTTAGAATATATTTTCAGGATAATCATAAGTGCCAATATCCCTATCGATATTAATTTAAGACCCTGATATATCGTTGGGATATTAAATTCGGCATCTAGATTGAATAGATAGTTTCCGGAGAATATAATATGAAAAACAATTAATAGCACATCTATTGTTATTGATAACAGAAGAATATTCTTACTTTTTTTAAAAAATTCTTTACTCATCTTTCTAAACTAACATATTATTTAAAGGAATTCTAGACAGTGTATCTACCTTCTGATATAATCACATTCGTTATGAAAAAAGACATACATCCAAAGTATAATAACAATTTAGAAATAAAGTGTTCATGTGGTAATTCATTTGTAACAGGATCTACCCTTGAACAGGATAGCATATCAATTGAAATATGTTCAAAATGTCATCCATTCTATACTGGTGAACAGAAGATTGTTGATACAAATAATCTTGTTAGAAAGTATGAAGAAAGGGTTGAAAAAGCCAAAAAACTTTCTTTTAAATCTAAGAAAGAGAAGATGGAAAAAAGAAGACAAAAGTTTGGTGATGCAGGTAACAAACCTGCCTCTACTCTCACTCTTAGAGATATGTTAGAGAACGCAAAAGTTTCTAAGTAACAAATTCCCATTAATAATTTTTAGTGCTATCATCCAATATGGATATACTTGCATTTGAAAAAAAATATAATAACAATGAAGCTCAAGAAAAAGTCCATGAATTGGAACAGAAACTTTCTGTTGGAGGAGGAGATAATCGTTTAATTTCCAAATTAAGTAGTGACCTTTCATATTTCTCTGAACTTTCTTCAAATATTTCAAAAATACAGAAAGATATTAAGGGGTTAAAAGATGCCAAATCCATATTAGAGAATGAGAGTGATCCTGAGATAAAGGAGCTTGCTTCAGAAGAGATTACTACTTTAGAAGAAGATATTCTTTCTTTGGATAAAAATATTAGAAAACTAAAAATATCAAAACAGTTTGTACATGAGGATGATGATAAATCAGCAATTATTGAGATTAGAGCAGGTGCCGGTGGTGAGGAAGCTTCCCTTTTTGCTGCTGATCTGTTCAGAATGTACAAAGGATATTCCATAAACAAAGGTTGGAATCTTGAAATAATAGAAAGTAGTATTTCAGAAGCAAGTGGTTACAAGGAAGTAATAGCACAAATTACTGGGAAGAATGTATTTAGGGATTTAAAGTATGAAAGTGGTGTTCATAGAGTTCAGAGAGTTCCCTCTACAGAGTCCTCAGGTCGTATTCATACCTCTACCGCTTCTGTAGCTATTCTACCTGAGGCAAAAGAGGTAGATATTCAGATTGACCCCTCTGATTTAAAAATAGATGTTATGAGAGCTTCTGGAGCGGGTGGTCAATGTGTGAATAAAACTGACTCTGCTGTAAGAATAACGCATTTACCATCTGGTATCGTTGTAAGTTGTCAGGAAACAAAGCATCAAGCACAGAATAGAGAAAAAGCTATGGCTATTCTTAGAGCCAGACTATATGACAAGAAGAAAGAAGAAGAAGATAGTAAAAGAGGATCTATGAGATCTAAACTAATTGGTTCTGCAATGAGAGCAGAAAAGATTAGAACATACAACTTCCCACAGAACCGTATTACAGATCATAGGATTAAAAAATCTTGGTTTAACATGGAATCTATCTTAAGTGGTAGCCTTGATGAGCTAATAAGTGATGTTAGAGAAGGGATTATGAACGAATTATTAGAGGAGATGGAAGAAAGTGGAGAATAATCTTAAGGATATATATCAAATTCAAAAGACTTTAGAGCAATATGGATATTTTGACATATCTAGGATATCAGCAGAAATAGTGGAATATTGTGAAGGTAGTGATAGTAAATTAAAAAATGTTCTAAAAAGAATCAAAGCTTACGAACCCTGGGAGTATATAAAGGGAGAGACAGAGTTCTTAAATAATCGTTTTCTAGTAAATAAAAACACATTGATTCCGAGGGTTGAAACAGAGCAGTTAGTATCCATAGTTACGGAGCTATTAACAAAAGATAATGACTACAAATATGTGATAGATGTAGGTACAGGATCAGGGTGTATAATTATTTCCCTTGTCAAAAATTTGTGTATCAAAAATAGTTTCAAATTTTTTGCAACTGATATAAATTCAGAAGCTTTGAAGGTTGCAAAAGAAAACTCCATGTTACACAAAGTTAACGAAAGGATATCCTTTTTAAAGGGTAATCAGCTAAATGGTATAGATATTAACAACAACGTATTAATAATCGCCAACCTACCCTACATACCTACAAAGATTTATAAAAGTTTGGATAAAAGTGTGATAGATTATGAGCCTAAAACTTCTCTAGATGGAGGTGCTGATGGGTTGAAATATTACAAGGAATTATTGAAACAGATAGAGGAAAGGAATCTTCTAAAATACAAAGTCACCCTACTCTTTGAAATAGAACCATCAACATTAGAAGATTTAAAGAAGATAATTAACAAGGATATTGAAGTTCTTAAGGATTACAGAGAGCTTGATAGGTTTGTTTTAATCCATCTCTCCTAATGTTACCTTAAAGCTTTTCTCCTCCCCATCTCTCATTACTGTTATATTTACCTCTTGATCTACATCATGCTCCTGTATTATCTCTCCTAAAGATCTATCAACAGCTATATCATCAAATTTTGTAATTATATCTCCTCTTTCAATCCCACTTCTGTATGCAGGAGATGTAGGATCAACTCTTAAGACCAACGCTCCAGCAACTACATCTGAATAGTACAATGCCTCGTATTCTGAAATCATTTGATATGTTACTCCAAGATATGGCCTTATGAATTTCCCATATGTTCTGTATTCTTCTAATCTGCTTTTTACCTTATTTATAGGTATAGCGAAAGATATGTTATCAGCATTAGATGTTGTAGCAAAGTTAATCCCTATGACCTCTCCTTGTGAATTCAATAATGGCCCTCCTGAATTACCAGGATTAACTGCAGCATCTGTCTGTATTACATTTTCATATGTTTTTGATGTAGTACCAAACCATCCTGAACCAGCAGATACTGATCTATCAAGACCACTTATTATTCCAGTAGTAACACTACCTGCATATTCACCAAGTGGAGTTCCAATTGCTATAACATTCTGCCCAACAAGAAGATTATCTGAATCTCCCAAGACAAGCTCATTTAATTCCAAATCTTTTGGATCAATCTTTATAACTGCTAAATCATTAAGATCATCTCTTAAGATCTCAACAACCTCATACTCCTCCCCTTCCTCTGTAACTACCTTATACTCAGCCTCCAAATCAGAAACAACATGTTGATTGGTGACGATTATCCCTTCTTTATCAACAATAAATCCTGTACCGATATTACTACTCTGGTCTATTAATCCTTGATTCTGCGATAATGTGAGCTTAGAGATAGCTATACTTACAACAGATGAGCTAGCATTTTTAACTATCTCAATTACACTGTTCTCACTATCTGTAATAACTATTTTGTTATTATCTTCTTCTTTGTTTATTATCTTAGACAAAGACTCCTGTACAAATGAAGAGTATTTAATAGCAAAATATCCTGATACAGCAACTATAGATACTGTAAAGATAATTACAAGAAAAATTCCTAAGAACACATAAAGATATTTTTTAGATCTTTTAATCATTGGTTTCTTTTCCACTGTTTTTTTCTCTTCCATATTATTTTATATTAATAAATTATTTTGATAGCTCCTCTAAGGCTTTATCCAACTGAGGATCCGTACCTTTAACAAAATCATCATTAGTTAATTTTACCTCTATATCAGGAGTAACTGAATTATCCCTATCTATCTGAGTCCCATCTGGCAATAACCATCTTAAAATTGTTAAATGCAAAGTCGATCCATCAGACAAATCATAGATCTTTTGTGCAGTACCTTTTCCAAATGTTTTTTCTCCTATTATCTTTGCTCTTCCCTCCGCCTTCAATGCGCCAGCTAGTATCTCAGATGCAGAAGCACTACCAGAGTTAACCAAGATGACTAATTCTATATCCATAAGTTTTCCCCCATCTGTAGAGGTATACTCTTTAATATTTTCTTTACTATCCTTCTGTTTTGATATTATTATTCCTCCATCCAAAAAATCATCCGATGCATATATTGCTGCATCAAAAAAACCTCCTGGATTACCTCTTAAATCCAAAACCATTTTATTTGCTCCTGAAGCAACTATCTCATCAACTTTTGAGTTCCAAACAGAAACCCATTCCATATATGTAGATTCTGTGAACCTACCTACTTTTAGTAATGCAATGTCTTCATTCTCACCGACATATTCTAAAGTCATGCTAGGAACTGTTATCTCCCTTCTAGTTATTTTGATATCAACAGGCTCTAAATCACCTTTATGCAATATGTGTAATACTACATCAGTTCCAGACTCTCCCCTTATCTTTGCTACGGCATCATATACTGTATCTGTGGACTTTATCTCATAATCATCAATTTTAAATATATAGTCACCAGGCCTTATACCTGCCTCTTTTGCCGGAGATCCCTCTAATGGAGTAACTACTATAATCTGACCGCCTTCATATCCTAATTCAGCCCCTATACCTTCGAAATATTTCCCTTCACTTGCAGAATTAAACTCTTCTGTCTCTTCTGGTGTTAAAAATACTGTTGCTGAATCATCTAAGGAACTAACCATACCTTTTATAGCACCATATACCAACTCTTCATCCTCTATATCTTTAGAACCAACATAATCCCCTTTGGTAATATCAAGAACTCTCCAGAACATTGTTAAATCTAATTTCTCAGTATTTCCTAGATTAAGAATATTACTACCACCCTCTACATTTCTTCCGACTAATAGTCCCAAGGTAAATACACATACTAAGAGAATTCCTAAACCAAGAATATTTTTGGAACTATTTTGTTGTTTTTTTGATTCCACAGCAGTATTCAGTTAATTAAAATCTATATCGATTATACTCTAAAAAGAGATGAATTCTATACTTCCTATGTTAATCATACTTTTTTGACCACCCTCCCATTCTACTGTTACATAAAGGTTTTCTTCTTCCATTTCAATTATTTTTCCAACCATACCATAGTTACTAAGTGAGCGAGAAATTACCATACTACCAACTGCAGATTTAACAAAAAAATCATCCTTTACCTTGTATGCACTGTCATCTGTTATGAAAAAGAGCTGGTTTTCATCATAATCTACAACTACAAATTTATTATTCATTGAAGATATAAGAGCATTAATACTATTACTAGAATATATCTCTCCGAATCCACCTACTACACCAACGGGTAATCCTTGTCTTCTGAAGTCTTCATAATCCATAGAGTATGTTAGTACAAAAAGAGCACCTTTCTCAAAAAGATCATGCAAAAGTTCTGTATGTAGATACTTTCCTACAAAAACAACTTTATCCTGATAGTTTAAATCTTCAGCTTCTAAGACTAAATCTTTACCTTCCCCAAGTACTATAAACTCTCCAAACAATTTTTTCTCTCTATCTTTTCTTAAATGAGAATCAGAGATTGAAAGAAGATCTAATGCATATGAATTAGATACTACATCTATCCCATCCATTGGATCTACTCCCACTATTGATCCATTAAAGGTACTTTTTACAGTTACTTCATTTTCCTCCCCTAATAGGTCTAAATATCCATTCTTCAATCTTGATAAATCTACTACTCCCTGTGCTGGAGATACAACTCTCTTGATATTTAATCCCCCCCTAACTACCTTTTCAGCCAATACATCACCCTTGTTAACAAATTCTCCATCTATACATGTAATGTATTCTGAAAGTTTTGATATTTCCACATTTATCTGTTCTGGTAAATAGAAAGAGTATTTAATACTACTCCCATTTTTTTTTATTAGGTCCGTACCATTCTTCACCCTATCTCCATTGCTAACTAATACCTTATCTCCTGTTTTGTATGGAATATTGAATTTGTAATCACCATATTTTTCAAAAACCCTATGTCTTATTATCATTTAATCCACGCCTGTAATTTTAATTTATTAGAATAGCTATCTGGGCCATAGACAACTGGTCTCGGTCTTCCATCTATAAGCAAAGATTCATACTCTTTTCCTCCAGGGGTTGAAACAAATCCTACTGATTTGCCTTTATCAGGTAATGTATATGCTCCATTTTTAAATTCTCCCTCTATTATTAATTTATCCTCATGTTTAGGTAATTCAATATATGTATATTCTGGGGACATAGCAAAGAACTCATTTTTACCCATATTTATGGATTGTATATTACCAGCAAAAAGGACCCTATTCGATGTTTTCTCTACTTTAGTATATGGCAACAAAACTCTTGTACTTAGAGACATAACTTCTTTTCTTGTCAGAATAATATCTGTTGAATTAATACCATTAATGTAACTTCTACCATACGAAAGTAGTTTCAAGTCCAAATCCCAATAACAATCAAACTTTCCTCCAAGTTCCAAACCATCTATTAATGTAAGAAGAGATTTAGATTTACCTAATATCCTTGGTATATATCCTGAAACTATGATTGCACTTTCTCCCTTTGATATACCAAAACCTTCTAGTTTCTCTTTATTATCTCGGTATATTGAATGGTTTTGTATAGTGGAATAGGATCTTAATATATCCATAAGGTTTGGATCATCTGATGAAAAAACTCTGTTTAGGATAAAGTTGCTCCAGTAATTAAATATCTCTTTCGCACTTAAGTCCGTAGCTAAGAATGCTTTAAATCTATTATCTTTAACAGAATCAATTGCAAGAAATTCATTATTCCATTTTAACTTTGATCTTGAAAAAACAAATCCTTCCTTTTTCTTTTTGTTATCATAGACTTTCTTTACCCTAAATATTGAGAAATCCAACAAATCCATATCTACATAAATCAAATCCTCATATTCACTTTTTTCTATCAAACCATTAAGAATATTCTGTACATAGAGGTCATCTATTACTCTTAATGATATATCTCTAGAAAAATCCCTAAGAGAAGAGAATATTTTGTCAAAGAATTTCTGATTATCATCTATCTGTATTCTTATACCGGTTAAACCATCCCCTTCGTTCTTGAATTTTCTAAACGTGAATATTGTTAATTTATTTTTATCTACTAAATCCCAATTAAATACTTTCTCAAGATTATCAAAATATTCAAACCAAAAACCTTTTGAAAACACATCATCATCTAATCTATATCTTAGTGGATTTAAATCAGTAAAATCAGAAACAATATATTCCCTATTTGCATTATGATCAGTATATGACAAGTGAGCCCATATACCATTGTCTTTAATTACGATGCTTAAATATGCATTTTTTTCTAACAAGGACAGTTTTGACATTGTTTTAATATATTACTTAAAACCAGCTCTTTTTTCAACAAAAAAGGGGATCTTTCAACCCCCTTTTTACTTTCAAAGCATATTTAGACTATTCGTTAGAAGAATATGGAAGCAATGCCATATATCTAGCTCTTTTTATAGCACTTGTTAATTGTCTTTGGTGTGTATGACATACTCCTGATTTTTCTGTGGAAATAATTTTTCCTCTTACAGAAGTAAATTTCTTTAATTGATAAACATCTTTGTATGTAACATTCTTAACACCTGATTCACAAAGAGGACATTTCAAGTTTTGTATTATTTTCTTTCTTCTTCTTGTATTCCTCTTATGCTCGACAACTTCATCGTCATCGGCAACTTTTGTATCATCATATACATCATCCAATACTGGTTTGACCATTTGTGTGTCTATTTTTTTTACTTCCTCTGCCATCTAAATATTTCTAAAATTAAAAGGGTAAATCTTCCTCTAAAGGATCATCTACTTCTGTTGTCTCTTCTTCTTTTACCTCTTCAACAACTTCCTCTTTCTCCTCCTCAACCTTTTCTTCTTTCTTCTCTACTGCTTCTCCTTCTGGCATTCCTGCACCCTGTTTACCTTTACTATCAAGTAGAATCATATCATCAATCCTTATTTCTGTTTTGTATTTTTTGACCCCATCTTCTCCCTCCCATGATCTAGTATTTAAGGATCCCTCTATGTAGACTTTCATTCCTGAAGAAAGTAATTGCTGACATATTTCTGCCATCTTATTCCAAGCAACCAAATTATGGAACTCTGCAAGTTCTTTTGTTTCTCCGCCTGCATCTTTCCAAGACTTATTTGTAGCCATACCAAATGTAACTACTGGTGTTCCAGAATTTGTATATCTCATTTCTGGATCCCTTGTTAAGTTTCCTATTAGGATAACTTTATTTAATGATCTTGACGCCATTTTGTTTATATATATTATAATTTAACTTACCCTTAACTATACTCCCTAATTATTAAATTCCTATTAAATCTCCAATTCCTTCTTCTTTATACTTTTCCCTATCTTACTAACATCTTCCATCTCTACTATCATAAATCGCAAAATTTCCTGCTTTAATTGCATCTGCCTCTTTATCTCTCTTATACTGGCTGGGAAAACCTTAAAGTCATACACTATATAGTAACCTTCATTGTGACCATTAATTTTGTATGCTAAATATCTCTTACCCCAAACATCAACATCAAGTACTTCCCCACCATATTTCTTAATAGAATCTGAGAATTCTTTATGTATTTCTTTTCTAAGATCATCAGGAAGTAATGGCTTTAAAGCAACTATCATTTCATAATTTTTCAGATTTTTAACCTTTTTTACCGACATTTAGTTATTAACTAATATTTAAGTATAACGAGATGGATTTTAGCAGAAAATGTTACTTTGTACAACAATCACTATCTTACTTATTAGAAAGAATAATAATATAGTCTCCATCCTCAACAATATATTCCTTTCCATGATTCTTTATCAACCCTATTTCCTTTGCAGCTACCCAACCTCCTGCATCTAACATTTTTTCAACATTAACAACATCCGCCGTTACAAAACCTTCTTCCAAATCTGTATGTATTGCTCCAGCAGCTTCCTTTGCTGTGCTACCCTTAACAATACTCCATGCATTACACTCTTTAGAAGAACCAGTATAGAAGGTTATTAAATTCAAACATTCAAAAGCAGCATGTATTATATCCGATATTGTTGTTGGCTTCTCATTAAGTAATTCTACATACTCACCAATTTCCTCCTCTGTCATCCCAACCATATCCCCTATTAATTTTACATCTACTACTAAAACCATATCTCCTGTTTTTTCTTCTAATTCTTTCTTCCATGCATTTGTCCTCTCCTCATCTAAACCTGCCTTTGTATTTAGGACAAATAGTCTCTTTTTGTTTGTTAGTAACCACAAATCATGAATTATTTCATTCTCTTCGTTAGATAATTTCATATCTATAACTGGGATATCATCATTGAGAGAAGCTAATATTTTCTTTAAAACCTCATACTCCTTTCCTGCGTCCTTATCCCCTATTCTACTCATCTTTTCTGTACTCGAGATTCTCTTCTCTACACTTTCAATATCTTTTAGAATTAATTCTGACTGAACTATCCCAAAATCCTCCATTGGGTCTATTCTGTTATATACATGAGATATCTGCTCACTTTCAAAAGCTCTAAGAACATACATTATCACATCCACCTCCCTAATATGTGAGAGAAATTGATTTCCTAACCCTTCTCCCTTTGATGCTCCCTTAACCAATCCTGCAATATCTACAAATGTCATCGCAGAAGGAATCACTTTCTCCGCTTTAAAATGATCAGCCATTCTCTTTAATCTTTCATCAGGGATTTCTACCACACCAACATTTTTATCTATTGTACAAAAAGGAAAATTCTCCGCTGGTACAGACATTTCTGTTAGTGCATTAAATATAGTGGACTTTCCAACATTTGGTAATCCCACTATTCCAAGAGAAAATGAATGTGACTGTTTTATTGACATGAGAGGATTATATAATAATAAAGTTGGATATGATATATACTATTATTTAACTTAACTTGACTGCCTAGCTAATGAAAAGATTTTCAAAAATATTAATAGCATTCTTTTCTTTTTTCTTAATACTCCTATCAACTAATTCTATATACGCTGCAAACGAAGATTTTATTGTAGATACTAATACAGAAATATCATATACCACAGGTTTGGATTATGTAACTGTAACTACTGAGTATCTAAGAACAGTTAAAAACAGTAGCTACTATTTTCCAGCAACTGGAGAGAAGCTTTTTCATATTCCGGACATTTCTGATTCTAGTAACGAAGAAATTGCTACAGAGAGGGCTTACAAGCTATCCTCTCTTTCTGTTACGAATGAAAAAGGACAAAAGCTTACCTATACGGTTGAAGAGAAAGAGATGGAGGAAGGGATATATATCACTATTCCAAACTACAGATCTACAACTTCTACATCTCCATATACAGTAATATTTTCCTACAACACTCATGATTACATCCTAAAAATTGGTACTTTTGTTAACATAATTGGAACATCTTTACCTAAGGATACAATCTTCAGTAAAATAGATGAAGAAAATGGTACATTAACTACTTTTAATTACAACCTTTCTGTCGTTACAGATAGCACCATATCTCCTCTAGCAAAGGCTTTTCCTGAATTTACCAAAACTGTCAAGGAGGATAAAACATATTATGATTTCAAACAAACAGATAGAATATTAAACTCTCCTTACTTAGAGTTTGGAACCATTGCTCTGTACAGATTTGAATTAGAGTATATAACTCCGAAGACAGACTCCTTTATTCCTGAGAAATATACAGATGTTTTTAAAGCCCTATCTACAAATATATATGAACTTTCTTTACCAAGAGAGTTTTCGGAAACAAACCAGAAGGTATATTTTGAAAAGGTTGAACCATTACCAAAAGATATATACAAAGATGCAGAAGGTAATATAATGGCACTCTTTGAGGTAGAAGCTAATCAAGATAGTAGTATAAAGGTTGAAGGATATATATCAGTAGAACAGGACGAATGGAGTGAAGATATGGAATCTTTTGATATCAATTTTACAGATTATTTACAAAAAATAGAGGAAAGTGAATACATTAGAAGATATCTAGGTGCTACAAAATACTGGGAAGTAAATGATGACTATATTAGACAGGAAGCAGAGAAGTTAAGTAAAGACCTCACTACCCTATTGGATATTATAAAAGCAGATTACAGATACATTAACAACAGTCTAGAATATGATCAACAGAAGGCTACTTCTGAGAACGAAAGAATTGGTGCTAAAGAAGCTTTACAGGGAGGAGCATCTGTATGTATGGAATATGCCGATGTGATGATAGCTCTACTTAGAGCTCAAGGTATACCTTCTAGAGCAGCTATTGGATATGCTAATTTAAAACAAGACAAACCCAATGACCAAGTGAGACATCAATGGGTACAGGTTTGGGTGCCTGATTACGGCTGGTTATCCATAGATCCAACTTTTGAGAGTAATAATATGAAGATAGGACAAATGATAGATAGAATCCTGTGGGATGTCTTTAATGAGAATTCCCTGTCCAATATTAGAATATACTCTGCAAACAACATTAAGAACCTAACCTCTGAGGGATATAACATAAGTATTTATGGAGCAAAGGATGGTGTAGATCTAAACAATCTACAATCTTATGCAGATTTAGTTTCAAAGGAAGAAATATCTGAAAATACCTCTCCAAATATCTGGACACTAGGTAATACAATATTGAAAACTACTACCATAGGGAAAGCATTAATAATAACAGTACCTATCTTGATAACATTGGTTGTTTTGATATTTTTAATATCCCTTATTTCCCATACAATTAAAAAAGTAAGAAGCAAGAAAGCAGCTATTTAAAACTAAATATCTTATCTATATTTAGGAGTGCTTTTCCATTCTGCAATCTTCCTTCCGTAGTAGCATATATAGTAATTAGTTTGTCTTTTTTCTTAACACTCTCTCCTGGCATCTTATGAATATACAAACCAGCTTCCTTTATTTTTGGATTACCAAGACCTCTTGCTATCGAGACTAATTGCGTATTATCTATAGATTTGATTAATCCACTCCTATCAGAAAGCAAATCGTATTCCAATGTTGCATATCGTATGTCTGATGATTTCATCTTCTTTACTGCTCCCTGAGCAAATGCTATTTCCCAGAATTTTTCTAAAGCTTTTCCTGAATTCAATATTTCTTGAGCAAATTTCTTCCCCCTCCCTCTTTCTACTATCTTTGTACTTTCAAACAGTCTAGTTGCCATCTCTATCACCGAACCCTCCAACTCCATAGACCTATGTTCATCCCTCTCAAGTATACGAAGTGCTTCCCTAATCTCTAAATTTGGACCAACACTTCTCCCATCTGGTCCTTTTATCACTCTCCTTATCGTTTCACATTCAATGTTAAATTTCTTAAACAGTTTCTTAAATTCTCTGTCTAGCATAACTACATCATCTGCTTTTTCTACCTTCGATCCTTTACCATATGGTAGATCAATCAAGATATTAGTTACTCCCATAGAAATCTTCTTAGCAACAATACTTACTAATACTTTTTGAAATTCTTGTATTCTTAAACTTCTTTCAACATTGATAATTACATCATCTGCAGGAGATAGTTCTAAAGATCCACCCCAGAACATACATCCTCCAGTCTTCTTAACAACCTCCATAACTTTTTCTTTTGAAAGAGATACCGGCATTACAACCTCTAAGATATCTGATGTACCTGCTGGAGATGTTATAGCCCTTGTAGATGTATTAGGAACTATCAATCCACCTGCTACTAACAAAGGAACTAATGTTGGAGTTATAGCCTTGCCAGCCACTCCACCTATGGAATGTTTGTCTGCAACAAGGTCTCCATTACCTCTTATACCTTTGAAAGATAGTATATCTCCTGATTCGGCCATTCCTTTGGTCATCCAGTATATTTCACTATCATTAAATCCAGGGTTAAAGAACGTAGAAATGAAAAATGCTATCTCTGTTTCTCTTAATTTCCTCGAACCAATATCATTCATTATCATCTCCAAATCTTCCTGTGTTAAATCATGTCCTAGGAGCTTTTTACTTATGGCTTCCAAGGACTTACTTGGTTCAGGGATATCTATGAAAACAGAATATCCATTATCTATGTCATACTGTTTCCATATCTCCTCAAACAAACCTATCTCACCCTCTGCAACCTTAGAATCTGTTTCCATTACATTTGCATATAGCTCGATTTCTCCCATCCCCACTACCGCTATTTCACCTTCTCTTACACCTAATCTCTCTGCATCTTTTCTGTTTAATACAATATTGAAATCATTATCTTCTCCGATATCTAAATTTTTGCTTCTTAAGTAGAATGACATACTGGTAAATATATTAATTTAATCTTTTAATAACCAAGGATATGATTCTTTAACTACCCTATCTATATCACTAGGTTTAATAATTCCTAACTCTGTTACATATCCCGTTATTAGTGTGTTGTCAACGATTTCAAATGCAGGATTAAACATTTCCAAACCTTTTGGAGCTTCTTTCCATAGCTCTTCATCCTCTCTTACTTCTATCTTTACATCATGAATGAACGATTCTGTATCCATCTTTAAAAGAGGAGTTATAACATAGAAAGGTTTCCCCATATAGTGAGCGGCAACACCTAATCCCCAACTTCCTATTTTATTTATAGCATGACCCTTAGAAGTAATTTGATCACAACCTATAAAGACAACATCTACAGGAACAGAACCTCTACCAATTATGAATGATTCTCCAGCACTATCTGCTATCATGGTTGTTTTTATTCCTGCATTTAACAAACTTTTTGCAGTTATTCTTCCTTGATACAATGGCCTTGTTTCTGTACACACAACCTCAAAATTTTCGTCTCCCTTACTTATTGATACAATTAATTCAACAACTGTGGATGAGTGACAATGTGTAAATACTTTATCTAAATTACTAAGAAATCCAGATGATTTTTGAACTAAATCCTTCTTAGATTGCTCTACCATGTCCAAATACTTATCACATAGTTCATTGAGCTCTCGTTTCATAGTACTAAGCTCTGGTAAAACAGAAAACTGTTCTTTAAAAAAATATTTTACATATTTAATTCCATTCCTAGCTAATGGTTCATTCATTCGTGCAAGTGAAAGCCTCTCTCCTATCTCTATAAACCCTTTGTAAAACAGATCCTTGTCCTGTTCCTTACTAGATTGTATGTATAACTTCATCCCCTCGAACGTAGCAATGCATACATTAGTCGCACCTTGTATGTTCAACTTTTGTATATCATCATAAATTTTTTCTATCTCTGGGTATTTTTCCATTTTAATTATTCCAAATTAACTACCTCTCCCTCGTTAGGTATATGTAAATCAATTTTAAATTCTTCTATCAAATTCTTTGAGAAATCATTAATAATATCCTCTTCTCCATGAACCAAGAATATCTTCCTTGGAGTATGTCCAAAGCTTCTAAGCCAATATCTTAAATCTCTTTGATCTCCATGTCCTGAAAATCCTCCCAAAGTAAAGAGTTTAGCATTATTCTGATACTCATCCCCCATTATTTTTACTGTTTTTTCTCCTTCAACCAATCTTCTACCTAATGTACCCATTACCTGATAGCCTACTATAACTAAGTGAGTTGAGGGATTCTCTATGTTGTTTTTTAAATGATGTAATATTCTTCCCCCTGTACACATTCCACTTCCTGCAATTATCGCTATACCTTTTTTTGCAGCTAATCTTTTAGATTCTTCTGCAGAATCTATTTTGTGCAAATCAGGGAAATCAAATGGATCATCTCCCTTTTCTAATAGTCTTTTTGCATCTTCATCATAAAAATCTGGATACTGTCTAAATACCTCAGTAGCTTTAGAAGCCATTGGGCTATCTAGATATATGGGGATACCTGAAATTAAATGTTTCTCAATAAAAAGGTTAATTTCATAGAGAATTTCTTGCGTTCTTTCAATAGCGAAGGATGGGATCAATAGATTACCTCCCTGTTTTTGAGCACTTTGCAATGCAGAGAGTAGTTCTAAAACAGTTTCATTTCTATCTTTATGCAATCTGTTTCCATACGTAGACTCACATATTACATAATCTGCTTCCCTGATTAAGTCTGGATCCCTTACAATTCTAGCTCCAGGCTGTCCTAGATCCCCTGAGAAGACAAGTTTTCTAGTTCTTCCTGCTTCATTACCTATCCAAACTTCCAATATTGCAGAACCTAATATATGACCTGCATCTCTCATTCTAAATTCGCATTCCTTAGTGATATTTACAGAGCTTCCATATGGGTATACTTCAAAAAATCTCATAGCTTCTTCTACATCCTGTTCTGTAAATAGAGGTTTTTTGAAATCTGAAGAACCCATTTCTTTAGAATTGTTAGGTCTGGACTCCCATCTGTCAAATTCTTCCTTCTGTAAATTAGCTGAATCTAAAAGTATTATTTTGGTCAAATCTCTAGTTGGTTGGGTAGATATTATTCTTCCTTTAAATCCTTGTTTAACGAGTACAGGAATCCTTCCACTATGGTCATAGTGTGCATGAGTAAGAAAAACAAAATCTAATTCAGCAGGATTGAATGGAAATGGTTTGTAATTTTTCTCTTCCAATTCATCTGGTCCTTGAAATGCTCCACAATCAACCAAGAATTTTGTAGTTTCAGTTTCAATATAAAAACAAGAGCCTGTTACTGTTTTAGTTGCTCCTATAAATTGTATTTTCATTTGGGCAGTAATGTTTCAAGTAATTTATGTATATATGATAATGCAAGTGCACGACAAATGACAACCCTATTATTTTATAGACATAAAGATTAGTCCGTATTTCTCAATTTCTTCTTTACTCCAAAATTTCACATCCTTTGTATTGAATGTGTATGTAACTTCTTTCTCTATTTCTCTCCCTGTATATTCTTTTTTATTTGGATCCCATTCTTTCAAGACCAAAATATCTCCTTTTTCACATTCAAAATCTGCCAACCTAACATCATATGTTTTTTCTCCCTTTAGAATTCTCTCAAAATATTCCGGCCATGTTTTCTTGTCTATCCTTCTCATTTTATTATTAATACAATTAATTTAAATTTTTGCTAACTCCTTAGCTTTCTCTATTAATTTCTCTTTAGTATTTAACATTGGATCATCTAAAACCATATCTAATAGCTCCTTTAGAATTATTCCCAACTTAGGCCCTTTCTCTATACCTACACTAATTAATTCGTCCCCTGTTACCTTCAGATCTGTAATCTTTAATGCCATATCCTCTTTCCTTACTTCTGATATTCTTTTCTGTAATATGGTTATTTCATCTGGCTTAAACGCTGTAGAAGGATTAGATTGAGCATCTGCCATCCTAAGTTTAAAAAGATCATCAATATTTTCCTCACCTACCCTCTGTATGAATCTTCTAACAGCCGAATCAGACCACTGATGCATCTCAATGTTTTCTCTCTCCTCCTCAGACATCCCATCTTGGATATGAGGATAGTAGAACATATGATTCTCTATTAATATCTTTACTCTCTTTATCTCTGATTGAGAGAATTTCATCCTTTTCATTATCTGTTCAGCTATGTCTGCACCCATTTTGTCATGACCATAGAAATGACCATTACCCATATCTGTCCTAGGTTTTGCGATATCATGCAAAAGAGCTGCTAACTTAACACTATCATGAGCCACATCACAAGTACCAAGACTATGCCAATATACATCGTGCGCATGATACAGTTTCTGTTCAACATCAACACCCTCTGAAAGTTCGGGCATGAAGAGATTTAATAATCCAACCTGTCTCATTAATTCAATACCAACAGAAGGCTTTGAAGAATTAAGAATCATTTTCATAAATTCATCCCTTACCCTCTCCATTGATACCTGCGATGCAACAGGTAAAGATTCTTTCATTGCTTCTAATGTGTTCTTTTCAATACTAAATCCTAATTGGGATGCAACCCTACATGCCTTAAATGCTCTTAAACCATCTTCTTTAAATCTTTCAATCGGTGTTCCAACTGCCCTAACTAATTTCTTACCAATATCTCCCACTCCATCAAAAGGATCATGTAATTCACCATTCATTTCTTCTTCTACCCCTTCCATATCTAATTGAGAAAGATCTAAAGCCATTGCATTGAAAGTGAAATCTCTCCTGCCTAAATCCTTGTCTATATCATCTACAAATTTAACATCTGTAGGCCATCTTCCATCAACATATTCGGATTCACTTCTAAAAGTCGTAACCTCAATTTCATGCGTTTCCCCTTGCTTATCTTGCATTAAGACTATTATGGTTCCAAATTTTGCTCCAGTTGATACAGATTTAGGGAAAATATTTAACATTTCATCAGGCAATGCATTTGTCGCTAAATCATAATCATGAGGTATTTTACCCAAAACAGTATCTCTTAATGCTCCACCAACTAAATAGCAATCATAGCCTTCCTTCACAAGGATTCTTGCAACTTTTTGTACATATTCAGGTATTGTTATTTTAATATTCATAATATCTCTTTGCAGTTTTAGGTAATATTAACAATTCCTCATCATCGTGCTGTATACCCAACACTTCTTCCATATCTAAATTCTCTTTT
>CAZAQC010000010.1:0-8973 GCA_964487525.1 uncultured Candidatus Saccharibacteria bacterium
TCAGAATAGTTAAATTCTTTGTTTACAAAGAAAGGTACAACCCTTCCAAGTATTAAGTAGGAAAGAATTTGGAAATCCTCCTTGTTCAGATCTTTGTAGAAAGAAGCTAAAATAGTAGTCATCTCATTCCGAGAGGCTGTATTCTCTAAATTGTTGAAGATTTCACATACACGACTGAATGTTACGTTTTTCATACTACGAAGGAGTATAGATATATGAGGTAGATTTTGTTAACCCCTCCTGAGACACTATCCCTTTACCAACTAACACATCCATGTCTCGTCTAATTGTTCTTGTTGAGACATTTGGAATTAGGCTATATATCTCACTTGGATCCATTCTACCCTCTTGTCTAATCCTCTCTAGGATTTTCATCTGCCTTTCATTAAGGCTTAAATCCAATGTAATTTTATTGTGAGATATTTTTACTCTACCCTCTTCTTCGTTTTCATCAAAAACTACATGATCAGTTTCTTTACTCTTCTTCTGTTTTAAAAATATAATCAAAAAAAGGGCCAATCCAAAAGTCAGAAGAGTTATTAAATTGAACAGAAAGGAGCTGTTATTTTCTTCAGAGGTTTTCATAACATACATTATATATTTTAAATCAGAACTTGTTAAATCCTATTTTAAGTCTCCGGAGGTACTGGATTAGATTCAAAGGACTATTTCAATTCGGACATATTATCTCCAACTGAAGCATGTACTAGTAAAGGAACCTCAAAAAAAATAGCTTCTTCCATAATCTTTTGAGAAATCTCTACGAAGTCGCCCACCCTATTCTCCCTAACCTCAAATACTAATTCATCATGTATCTGAAGAAGAATATATGCCTCGTCTTTAAAATTTTTCTGTATTTCCTCATCCAATTTAATCATTGCCAACTTCATAATATCCGCTTCACTTCCTTGTATGGGCATATTAACAGCTTCCCTCTGAGCCGCTTTCATCATCCTTATATTCTTTGATCTAAGCCCCCTAATATTTCTTGTAGTACCAAACATACTTTGTACATAGCCTCTTTTGTAAGCCTCCTTCTCTAGATTCCTAATATATTCTTCTACCCCTTTGTAGTGACCAAAATAGCTTTGAATGTATTCCGACGCCAAACTACTGTCTATACCTAACATACTAGCCAAACCGTAAGCTGTTTGCCCAAAAAGGATTCCAAAATTTACTGTCTTGCCAATACTCCTCTCCTGCTTAGTAACATCCTCCATCTCTTTGTTTAGCAACCTAGACGCTGTAGCCTTATGTATATCCAAATTGTCTTTAAAGTCAGCTATTAACAGATCATCTTTAGATATATCAGCCATTATCCTTAACTCCATTTGAGAATAGTCCATGGCCACTAGTTCAAATCCCTTCCTAGCCACAAATGATTTCCTTAATTTTTCAGCCCATTCTCCCTGTAAAGGAAGATTTTGCATATTTGGATTAACTGAAGAAAACCTTCCAGATGTAGTTCCTGTTTGTTTAAAGTCAGTATGTATGGAGTGATCTTCGTTTGCCTTAGCCATTTCTAGAAGAGGAATGGTATACGTGGTATACACCTTGTTCAACTCTCTGTATTCAAGTATCTTCGCAACACAGGGATGTGCATCTTTCAATTCACTCAAGACTGATTCTTTTGTAGATGCTTTTTTGTTAGATGGGAGACCAAGTTCATTAAAAAGTATGTCTGAAAGCTGTTTTGGAGAATTAATATTAAATTCATGGCCTACAGTATCATATATTTCCTTTGAAATGCTACTTATACTCTTAGATAGCTCCTCATTTATCTTTTCTAAATGTTGTATATCAACTGCTATTCCCCTACTCTCCATTTCATAGAGAACCATTGCAATTGGAATTTCTATCTTTCTTAATACATTTAGAAAGTAATCCTTCCTAACACCTAGGAATGATTCAATACTACTTTTTGTGTAGTCATATAGCTCTATTTGGTTTGCCTTTTCAGTTTGACAAGCTCTTATTTCTTCTACAGTATCAAGCACTTTTTCTAATTCATTAGGAAATATTTTTTCTCCCAATGTTTGATTAGAGTAGTCAAAGGCTAGATCTTTTAGGGTATACTTACTTCTTTCGGAGTTTACTAAATGAGCAAAAAGTCCGATATCGTAAGAATTTTCTATCGAAATATCTTTAAATTGTGAAACTGCATCCTCTAGGTAGTAAAATATGGTTTCACAAGCTAGGGATTCCGTGCAACTAAAGTTTTTAACTAAGTAGTCCCCCTTTTCACCCTTTTTGTCCACAATTCTAATCATGAAGTAAGACTCTCCAGTTGCAGACTCCACAGTACTAATATACACAAAGGTTAGTTTTGAAGCACTAGTAATCTTTTTATTAACATCAACACTCTCACTCCACACTATATCTTCAGTAGCTGTAGAAAAAATATCTAACTGGTTCGAAGCAACAACCTTTTCGTCCTCCTTTATATCATCTAACCTACTTATCAACGATTTAAAAGAATATTTTTTAAATATCTCAACAACTCTTGCTTTATCAAAATCTTTTAACAATGCCTCTTCTAAACGGACATCTACACCAACCTCCTGCTCTATCTTAGCCAATTTTCTACTTAACTCAGCCTGCTCTACACCCTCTTGAAGCAAATTGGCATACCTAGGCTTAATATCCTTTAAATTTTTGTAAATACCATCCATATCACCATACTTTTTTAGTAAATCCAGTGCCGTTTTACTACCAACACCCTTGATTCCTGGGATATTATCGGAGGAGTCCCCTGCAATCCCCTTGTAATCAACTAATTGTTCAGGATACAGACCCAAGTACTTAAATGTCCCCTCCCTATCATATGCTACCAAGTCTTTAAAACTTCCAGCCGGAAGACACACCTTAATATTCTCATCCACTAATTGCAAGAGATCCCTATCCCCACTAAGAATATATAGTTCTAGGTTCTCATTACTCCATTTACTACTTCTTACATATTTTGCAATTGTTCCCAATATATCGTCCCCCTCAAACCCATCCTTTTTAACAATTGGAATATTGAAAGCTTTGAGAATCTCCTCTACCAACGGAAATTGATCTATTAAAGACTGGTCTGTGGGCTTTCGTGTTGCTTTGTAATCTACATATTCTAAGTGCCTAAACGTTGGTTTGTGGGTATCAAATGCACATAGGACATATTTGGGATCAAATGTCTTTAAAGCAGAAAGTAACATAACTGTAAAACCGTATACAGCATTAACCTGAAGGCCATCCTCTGTTTGTAGAGTTGGTGGATATGCATGAAATGCCCTATGAATTATTGCATTAGCATCTATTGCCAAGAACCTGTCCTTGTGTGTTTTAACTAAGTTCATATTTCAATTCTACATCTACTTAAACAATGTCTCAAACTCATCTCCTGTCACAACTTCTTTCTCAAGAAGGATATCTACTAACTTTTTAACATATTCCTTCTTTTCATTTAGCAAATTCTTTGCATCTACATATGCCTCATCAATTAATCTTTTAACCTCAGAATCTATCATCTTTGCAGTATCCTCGCTATATTCTTTCCCTCCACCATATGAATATCCGAGATGCTTAGTTTCTTCCAAATCTCCGTACTTAACCATGCCTAACTTATCACTCATCCCGTAATCCATTATCATCTCTCTAGCAATACTAGTAATTTGCTGAATATCGTTAGAAGCACCTGTAGAGATATCTCCTAAGAAGATCTCTTCCGCTACCCTACCACCTATCCCTGTTCTTAACCAAGCCAACATTTGATTCCTGTAGAGGAATTTTCTATCTTTCTCAGGTAAATATACCGTGACTCCACCACTTGCACCTCTGGATATTACAGATATCTGTTCAACTGGATCTGCCCCTGCAGTGAACTTTGCTACTATTGCATGCCCAGCCTCATGATATGCTGTTTTTTCAATATCATCCAACTCTTTGTCACCCTTTTTCTTTCTCCCTAATTTAACCTTAAGATATGATTCCATTAAATCCTCTTGAGATATTTTCTTCCTTCCCTCTTTTACTGCCATTATTGCAGCCTCATTTAAAAGGTTTTCTAAATCTGCACCAGAATATCCTACTGTTTTCTTAGCTAAAGTATTTAAATCTGCACTCTCCTCAAATTTCTTGTTCCTTGCATGAACATCCAATATGGCTCTCCTCCCAGTAAAATCAGGCATTGGAACAACCACAGTTCTATCAAATCTTCCTGGTCTTAAAATTGCCGGATCCAAAACATCAGGCCTGTTTGTAGCAGCTAGAATTATGACATTTTCTCTCTCTTCTAAACCATCCATCTCTACCAAGATCTGATTCAATGTTTGCTCTCCAGCTCCTGAATGAAGCACCGTTCCTCTTTTTTTAGCAACAGCATCAATTTCATCTATGAAAACTATACATGGTGATGTTCTTCTTGCTTTTTTGAAAAGATCTCTAACCCTAGAAGCTCCTGCACCAACAAGCATTTCTTCAAATTCTGAACCAGAAGTATGGAAGAATGGAACACCCGCTTCACCGGCTACTGCCTTCGCTAAGAGAGTCTTTCCAGTTCCTGGATCCCCTGCTAAAAGCACACCTCTTGGTATTCTTGCTCCCATGTCTCTATATTTCTTTGGGTACTTAAGAAAATCTATTATCTCTGTTAGCTCTTCTTTAACTTCCTCTATTCCTGCAACATCATCAAATGTTATTCCAGTTCTCTTCCCCATTAACAATCTCGCTTTACTTTCTCCAAAGTCCAAAATTTTACCTCCAGAAGCTTGCATGTTTTTTACCATAACATAGACCAAAATTAGTGCCGCACCTAAGAATATGAATGTAAGGACATCTCCAAATGTAATACCTAGTTTAGGCTCGTAAAAATCATTTTCTAAATCTTTAACATTTATGTTGGCATTTGTAAGGATTTGATAGAAATCAGTATCAGCAGGCAAGAGAGCATATCTCCTAACCAAAACCTCTACCCCATCAACATCTTTCTTATTCTCCAAAAGTACCATATCATCTTTCAAAATGATTTTTTCATATTTTTTCTCTGAAATTTCAGTTACTATTTGACTTACAGAAACCTCTTCTCCTTTGTAATTGATTACTTTGATTAAATATATTCCTGCAGTTAAAAGTACAGAAAGAATTAATGTAGCAACTAAACTAGGAACTCCCATCTTCTTTTTAGGAATACTTCTTATATCGATCTTAACAACCTTAGGTTCTGCATTATCTTTTTTAGATTTATCCATCTTGAGGAAACATAATTTAATATTTTTTATAGTGGGAACTGGGATCGAACCAGTGACCTTGGGTTTATGAATCCCATGCTCTAACCAACTGAGCTATCCCACCAGAGATTCCACTTATTATATCAAACAGAATAGTAAAAAGGTATTTAATTAACCTTCCCAGAGTAAGATCCCGTCTCTGTGTTAATCTTTAAAATATCACCGTTTTTTATGAACATTGGGACTTGTAATTTATATCCCGTCTCAACGGTAACTTGCTTGGTAGCAGAATTGGAAGTATTACCTTTAACTGCATCTTGAGCATCTGTTACTTCTAAATTTACTGTAGGATTTTCCTTTATGGAAAGGACTTTTCCTTCATATTCCATAATCAAGTGTGTGGTTCCCTCTTTAAGAAAATTCACATAACTCCCTATGACTTCCTTTGATATCATTTCAGTTTCGTATGTTTGAGAATCCATAAAGTAACAACCTTCGTTATCGGAGTACAGATATTGCATTTCTTTTGTCTCTGGATTTATATACTCTACCCTAGTTCCAGCCTTTATTGTTTCTGTTAATACCTGCCCATTATCCAAGGCTTTCTTTTTCATTATTATTAAACCACCCTGCCTACCCTGTGTTTTCAATTTTCTATCTATCAAATGGAATACCCTATTATTCTCTAGGATATACATTCCCTTTACTGGCTGTACTGTTAATGGCATATTCTTTTCATAAAAAGTTAGTAGCAAAAGTGATTTTAACACAACAAAAGCTCTATTCCAAGAGGGACCACTGCTTATATCATGTTGAAATTTTTTGGTTGCGGGGGTCGGATTCGAACCGACGACCTTCAGGTTATGAGCCTGACGAGCTTCCACTACTCTACCCCGCGTTAAGAATAGGTTTATTATACTAACAAAGCCTTTTTTATTCAAATTCCATTAACAAGAAAATCTTTCCACTCTTCATACGAAGATCTTTTCTCTTCTGCATCACCTTCTCCTAGCAATCTATCCATATTTTCTTCAGCATTATTCAAAAGGTTCTCTGGAATTACAAAGATATACTCTTTCTCTCCAGCAAAATTTAACCTATCCCTAGCCTGAATCTCAAGATATTCTTCACTTTGCATATTATCCAACAACAAAGCCAATTCCAAATTTTTCAATCTTAATTCATCTACTTCTACCTTAGCCCTCCTTAAAATATTTAGTTTTTGTATAGTTATATCTACAGAGTGTCCGACATTGTACAAAAGAAAAACAGAGATAATTAAGAGAACTAATTTGGAAAGAACATTATTGAAGAGGAATCCCATTGGAGGCAGACTCTTCTTCTCATTGCGCGAACTTTCTTTTCTGTAAATGAATCTATCCATGAATAGATATTAGCAATATGTTATCTTTTATTCAAAGGTCCCATATACTTTTATTATTGCTCTTCCCCTCAAGGGGTGATATAATTTTTTCTATATACAAAAAAGCTATATAAACTTAGGAAAAAATAACCGTGAGTTCAATAAATAATCCAAATTTTGAGAAAAGAAGCCAAGAATTCGTAACAGACTTACAGTCAAAAGGTCGCTCAGAATCTACAATTATTGCTTATTCAAAAGATATTGAACAGTTATTAAATTTCTTTTCGAAGGAAGGCATTAGTGCATTAGGAGATGTAACCACAGAGAACTTAGAAAAATATAAGCAAAGCCTACAGGATAACAACTATACACCTAAGAGTATTTCCAGGAAGATAAATAGTACCAGAACATTCTTCAGATATCTCTTAGATAATTCCAGCATATCTGACAATCCTTCCGAGAAGTTAGCACATCCAAAATTTGAAACTAAACCTCCTAGGGTTCTTACCGAGATGGAATACAGAGCATTAAGAGATGTCAGTAGAGTTGATGTAAGGCTATATTCCATCGTTGAAATACTGTTACAAACGGGGATAAGAATAGGAGAATTAGCAGGATTAACATTGGATGATCTAAGACAGTCAAAGGATAGTAAGATAGATTTCTTGTACATAAAAGCAGCAGGAAGCCATCCTTCCAGAAAAGTTCCTCTAAACAAATCTGCTAAGAAGGCTATCGATGAATATGTTCAGGTTAGACCAGAAACAGAAGATGAGACTCTTTTTGTAACTAAAAATGGAAGACCTTTATTAGTTAGAAATATTAGAACTGCAATAGACAAAGCATTTGAGAAAGCAGGAATAAAGAATGCTAAGGTAAATGATTTGAGAAATACTTTCATAGCTCATCACCTATCAAATGGTGTAAGTCTAGTTACTGTTTCAAAATTAGTAGGACACAAAAGATTATCAACTACTGAGAAATATCTTAACCTAGTTAAGATGCAGATAGAGGAAGAGAAAAGCTTAAAAGAGTTGTAATCTGAAATTCAAACACTTCATTGGACAAACATGGGAATAGGTGGACTCGAACCACCGACCACGGCTTTATAAGAACCGCGCTCTAACCACCTGAGCTATATTCCCATAACTAGAAGATTCTACCAAAATAAAGAGTATTTTAGAAGCCCATTGGTGGAAAACCCCCATTAGGCATTTGTGGTTTTTCCTCTACCCTATCTAGTTGAGATCTAACCCTAATATCATCGTTAACTACATTTAAATCTCTGCCATATTTTCTTCTGGATATCTCTTTAACTATATTTGCTATTTCCTTGTTAACGGGCAAATCGAAACCAGAGTCTGGATATTTCGGCCCATACAAACTACTTAAGGAGAAAGGTGATGGATACGAACCATTTGCTAAAAGTTTAACATAACAATGCCCTATGCCCTGATTAACAATGTCAGAGGCACTTATATATGATTCAAACTGTGTTTCTAAAAATTCAGCATCTTCTGCACTACATCTATATATAAACAAAGAACCTACATTACCAAATACAGCATTTCTAATATCTTCTGGTAACTGACCAATATATTGATGAGCCAACGTAAGATTGAGCCTATACTTTCTCGCTTCTGACAGTATTGAATTAAACTCCTCTGTGGCAAAATTCTGGAACTCATCAGCATAGAAGAAGAAATCTCGCCTCTCTTCCTCTTGAATATTTTCTCTACTTAATGCTGCCGCCAACATTTTTTGAACAAGAAGAAGACCAAGGAATGACATATTCTCTTCTCCTAATTTCCCTTTAGAAAGATTAATTATTAATATCTTCCCCTTATCCATAACATCTCTGAAATCAAAGGATGATTCAGATTGTCCAATAATATTTCTAATAGCAAGATTTGTCGTAAATTTATCAAACTTTGAAATGAAGTATGTTAATGCTTCAGACTTTGTCTTCTTGTCTGTCTTAGCAACTTGATCTGTCCAATATCTTCTAACTAAATCATCTTTTATTAATGGTAACCAATGGCTCATAACCCAATCCTCATCCTGAAGTATCCTTACAACCTCTATCAATGTGGAATCTTTCTTGGACATTGCTGTAAGCATAGAGTTTCTTACTGCTTGTTGAAACGCTGGTCCAGCATAACCTTGATTATGTGGATCGAATAGACGAATAAGCAGGGCTATGAAACTATTAACTATCTGATGCTTATGCTGTTCATTGTAATATTCCATTATATTAATACCGAATGGTCTTTCAAAATCTCCAGCATCAAAATATATAACATCCTCTGCCCTATCTGCAGGGATTCTTTCCAATATCATTTCTGCTGCTTGACCATGAGGATCTACAAAACACACACCATCCCCATTGTATATATCTTGAAG
>CAZAQC010000010.1:8983-16674 GCA_964487525.1 uncultured Candidatus Saccharibacteria bacterium
ATTAACCATGATTTACCTGTACCTGTTTGTCCAAGAATATATGAATGTCTCCTTCTATCATCCCTCTCAAAACATATGACCTTTTTCTTGCCTCTAAAATAGTTGTTTCCTACCCATATACTATCTTTAGAATTAACATCGGAGCTAATCTCGTTACTTGCAACCAACTCTTTGGATAATAGCCAATTAATATTTGGCGTAGATATATTTTTATTCGGAAAGTGGTATAAAGCAGCTAGTTCTTCTAGGTTGAATACTGTTTTTTCATCCTCTGGGGTCCTCCTATATATTACGTCATACATAAAACTCTTTTCCTGAGTCTTTGGGATTTTCCTCTTCTTCAATTTGTTAATTCCAGGATTACTATACTGATCAAATGCACCAATGATGTTATCTAGATGCATCTTTGCAATTCCTTTATCCGGAGCACTGGTAATAATACGTATCTCTGCCATTAGTCCAGGTTTAGAAACCTTCTTACTTATAGCTTGAAGCTTCTCTTGTGATACTCCTATCTTCTTCTTTTCTGGATCAGAATTGTTGTTCTCTACTTTCTGAACAAACTTTGCACCATTCTTTTGCCAATTTGAATCAGACGGAGCAACTATTAACTGAACTAGAGCTCCTTCTTTCTCTGACATTTTACTTAATGTACTCAGAACATTAGCCATAGGATCTCCTGTAAAGTTTTCTGCACTCCTTATTGGACAATAGGTATCATCATCCAAACCTAATTTTGCATAAGCTATCTCAGAGTTAGGAGCAAATATATTGTATTCGTTAACTATGGCAACATCTGCTTCTTGGTAGGATCCCAATATTTGCTTCTCCACTAGATCTGCTAGCTTCTTAGGGCAATGTACAAAGAAACGTATTTCTCCAGGAAGCCCTATCATTTCAAAACTCACACAGTTGGTTACACTAAATTTCTCTGCTAAACCTTCTGCTTTTCCCCCTATACCATAGAGATTTGCAAACATTTGCTCAGCTACCCCTATTTCCAATTCATTGTTTCTAGGAACTCGCACCTCCATTAAAATACCATCCGAAGATTTTTCATTTCTATCTTTTTTCCTTAGTTTCTTCTGTACATACAAAAAACCTACAATCAGTAACCCTATTAAAAAGACAAAGAGAATGATCCATCCCCATGGAATAGATATATTATTATTTCCATAGTACTCATTGTAGGAATCATTTGAATAGACAACGTTAGAACCAGTTTCTATCTCTGGCTCCTCTGTTGGAACTGGACCTATCAATTGTGAATACGTAAAACCATCTGAATTCATAATAGGACAGTAGAATCTTATGCTAAAGAATATCACACAGGGGTATATATATCAAAACTACTCTACTGGAGCTTTCTCACGTCTCATTTTTGATACCAAGGCCTTATTTACAATATCAAACAAATTATTTTCTGTTGTTTCTCCTATACTCCCTAATTCATAACCCGTACCAACTGTTAATGCTCCATCAGATATTACAGGGACATCCTTTATTGCCTCTATCGTCTGACTTCCAGTCACAGGAATAATATTTGATTCTTGATTAATTTCTCCTTCTATCATAGGAGTTACATTTAAATCTGCTTCCAAAGAAGGTTGTCTCAACTCTGATAAAGGCTTATTATTTTGTTCTATTGTTGGATTCATATTACTCATAACCTATAATATTATATCACACGTGTATTCATTTTAGGAGCCCCACCATTACTCTTCAAATCTTAGACGACAATTATATTCATCATCACAATTTTCGTAGCAATTCTCATATACCTCCTTGGGAATTTCGTACCCATCTATTGATTCGCATAAAATGTAATCTTGAAATGAATATAAAATCTCCAAATCATCACCTTTTTTCATTCCCACTACAAGATATCCCCCACCAGGATAACTACTAACTATCATATTGAAATACTTATCTGCTTCCTTGGATATTTCTACAAATGTATTCTCCTTTGAAAATTTAGAATCTGGAGATTCCTCTTCCCAGAATTTTTCCAAAGCTTTTAAATATCCAAGTTGTTGAGAAATTGCCTCATCAACTTTGTTCGAACATTTGACCTCTGTTTGAATCCTCCCAGACGGACTTAAGTCGCTAAGCACTTGTATTTGACATCGAACCTCTTCCCTTACGTATGATCTAGAGTAATCATAAAAAGGCAAGCCCGTATAATCAATTGACGAATTGTTAATATCCTTAATAAACAAATTGTCTTCAAATATTCCAGAAAGGCTATCCACAAAATACCTAACATTATAGTCAGAAGCTAAACCCTCCTTAGGATCAACAGAGTTAGGAGATTCTATAGCACCAGTGATGAAACCGTTAGCCTTTACTGAGTAACCTTCTTCTGTTCGCCATCTAAAATCTTCTATTTCAGAAACATAAGCATCACTTTCTGAATCCTTTTCAAATTTATAATAAAAATCATAGGACTCATTATTAGCAAAATATACTAACTCATTTAAAATAGTTCTCGGATTATTAGAAGAGAATTTTAGAGTGGGCTCTTCAAAACCATAATATGAGGTCTTTATATATCCATAAAGAATTAGTATTAATACTATGAGAAATATAGTGAATCCTTTTTTTGAAAATAAACCTTTTGGTCTTTTGGGGATTTCTTCCATCTAATTACTACTTATTTAAATTAAATAGTTTTTTACCCAATAAATTTCCTTTTCTCCTGCAACAATTCCCTATCTAAATCTCTTTCCTTCTCTCTCTCTTTTTTCTCATGCCTCTTCCTTCCCTTTCCAAAACCTACCTCTACTTTTATCTTCCCTCTTGTAGTATACACAGACACGGGAATAAGTGTAAGGTTTTTCTGTTTTAATTTACTATCTAACTCTATTAACTCTTTACTACTAACTAAAAGTTTCCTTGATCTTCTGGAATCATACCCTTCTCTACCATCAAATTGGTACTTTGGTATATCAGCATTAACTAACCATAGCTCTCCTCCAACAATCTTTACAAAAGAATCCGACAAATTTATCCTCCCTGACTTAATTGTTTTTACCTCAGCACCTGTTAGAATTACACCAGCCTCAAAACTATCTGATATTTCATAATTAAAAAATGCCTTCTTGTTCTTTATTTTCATGAGAGTATTATACTACAACCCTAGCTTCCAGATAACAGAACCGTCAAGAATATACATACTACTTTCTTCTGTATCAACCACAAAATTTCTTACATCACCAAATACGGTATCTTTGTCACCCCTGTATAAATACTGACCTAGCAAAGATATTTGGTTAGGATGCTTTTCATCAGCACCAGATTCTATTGGTTTCTCAAATCTAAGGAATCTTTTCCCTTCTGAATCAAATAGATAGAGTCCAAACTCCATACTATCTCCTGTGAACGCTTTAGTTAAATTACCGTAATTCCCATCAAAGTTAATCGCACTTAGTGGAGCATTGTAATATTTGTTCTCATAGAAGCTGTAATTAAATCTTACAATATGTGGCTCCTCAGAAATTGTTATATATATACTTAAGTCAGCAACCATATCCGTAGCTAAAGCCATACTCTCATCCCCAAAGTAAGAGTATGTTAAACCGTACCTATCCCCATACGCAGGTGTAGATTTAAGCAATGATTTCTTATCCTTTGAAAGGAAATATACATTGTCGGAATCTGTCCATACAGTCATTTCTACAATATCTGTAACGTCGACATCATCCACTCCCAACCCTGAAAGTCTAGCAAACGCAGAGAACCAACCCTCTTCATCAAAGGAAGCTTTCAACATGCCTTCTTTCAAATCATACACATAGACACCGTTTACCCCTACATATACATGCTGGGGGTCCTGAACTAAACCTTCATTGTCTGGCAAGGCCTTAACGCTTTTGTCATACATGGAGATCCTGAACACACTCTTCTTCCCTTTGTCTGCAACAACCATGTACTCATTACCTGAATTATCCTTGTACGATGCAACATCTACAACATCAGAACCTTCACCAAAAGCTAACCTCGTATCTAAAAAGGTTGCCAATTTTCCATCGTTATCTGTTATCCCTATCCTCTTGTACAAAGAATCTCCTACCCCTAACACTAAACTCTCTAATTCATTAAACTTTACTGAATCTTCTTCGTTTAATTCTTTAGGAACTTCATTTAGAAGATTTTCTGCTTGGAAAAGATATGTCTCAGCAGTAGCCCTATCCACTACAGAGTTTTCTTCGCTTTTTCTAATTAAATCCTCTATCTGCGTAAATGATTCTCCAGCTAATTCACTAATCTCTCTCTCATGCCTCATTTTAATTGTAAAATTAATACCCAAGGCTAACAAAGTTATTACCAAGGCAACCATAAGTAGTACTTTAAACCTTCTTCCTCTTAAATCTCTAACCTTGTAATCGTCTATTCTCATGCCTGCAACCCCTACAGATTTTCGTTTAGTAATTCTTATCTCCGAAAATCTGGATGCTAGCTTTTTGTACCACCTCTTTTTACCCAAATTCTCAGTTATACTATCCATCAATATGCCCCATTTCTCCTTAAAAATTTCTCCAACTTTTAATAGCAAAATCTTTGTCTTTTCATATATTGGAAGAATGATATTTTTAACCTTAAGAAATATCTCTTTTAACTTTCCTTTTCCTTCAAAATTACTAAAGATTTTTTGGTCCTTAGGCTTCTTTATCCTCTCTACCCTAGCAATGGGCTTAAGAAACTTTTCTGCACTAGATTTCATCTCTTCCATATTTGGAATAATTCTTTTTCTTTGTTTTACAATATTCTTTCTTTCCTCTCCCTTAGCAAAATACAACAAGGATTTAGTTCCATTTAAATTTGCACCTATGGCATCCAGTGTTCTTAAGAAATCCTCTTTCTTTTTGAGAACAGATAATCTTGAGAAATTATTACTTAGTAATTCATTGGTAGAAACCATTATGACATCTTCATCATCGAGAGTTATACCCGCTGTATTTGCTCTCTTCTCTTCTAATATGTCCGAGATATTTACTACGGAACCCTTTTTGAAAGCATATACATCATTTTCACCAAAGACTCCAACATATACTCCCTCCTCTTTAACTAGGAGTATTGCAAAACTAATGTTTATTCCAATCTGCCCCAATTCTTTGTCATCTGTAATTAGGTCTTTAACCTTTTTTACACCCTCTTCTATGGCATCTTTTAATGATTCATTTGTTGTTGAGGACGCAGAATACAGGTATCCGTCGATTATGCTATCCCAAACAAATTTTGATATTCTCTCTGCATTTATACTTTTTTCCGCCGAAATGTTAAGAAGAGCATATACATCTCCCTGTTTGTTTACCTTCTTGTCTGTACTTCCATAGTAGTGTCTAAACACCGTTACATAGGAGTTTTCTTCCTTACTGTTGGATACGTATTGTTGAGCAGTTGTCTTCATAGTTATGTAAGAATTACAAACATCAAAGAGAGTAAAGATCCTACTAATACAATCGCCATGTACAGTAGAGTTACCGTTTTTACTATCTTGTTCTGGGGATCCTTGAATGTGTCAGAGAGTATCCTTACTCTAAGAAATAACAGAAGGGAAAACAATATATTCCCTATTAAAACCAGTATTATTGGAACCTTAAGAAGGGATGTAATATTAAAAGATATTATATTACTACCTGCCCCTAAACTATTTAAAAATTCATCTATATCCATTATATTTCTCCTTTCTCTTTAGACTCTAGTAAATCATACAAAATATCCTGTACCTCTCTTGGTCTAGGTATATTATCAAACTCTATCTCTGCCGTAGCGCCTGCTGTTTGAATATACACCGTTCCAATATCAAATATACTTCCTAATGCTCCAAACTGTTTATGTGTAACATCCTCTATCCTCTCCAACCTAGCTTCAGATACACTATGTGATACTATACTAGAAAAATCTACATCTATTACTCTTTCATCAGTAATGATGTTTACATTGTAAAACCATCTTAAAAACGCAAACATAATTACAGTTAAGGAGATTGTAAAACAGGATAGGAATAATCCTAGAAAAAAAGAACCACTATTTGCTAAATCAGATAGTATAATCTGAAGAAATACAGGGATTAGTAATATTACAAAGGCCATAGCTGCGTATGGTAAGTATATAATCCAATGAGATCTTACAATGAGGATAACATTTTCATTTTTTTCTTTACCATGGAATGTTAATTCCTTAGGAAAAGATCTAAAAGAACTATTATTGTTTTCTTGTAAATTATCTAGAAAAGATTTCTTTAATTTTCTAAATTTCTTTGGTATCAAATTTGGATTTTCTCTTTTAGCCATATGTATCTAAAGATATCATAGAACAAGCTATATAACAAGAATAGAGAGAGTTTTTACCTGCCTTTTACATTCTTTTCTCTACATTGAAAAACCAATAATGCGATTGCTGTTGAATTCTCATATGTCCCGGGGCCATTTGATTATATATATCCTTGAAACTCATTCCCAAAATATTCACAACTCCTCTATCCGTACTAAATGAAACATTAGTTGTTGATCCATTAGAAAGAGCTGTAGACACACTGTATACCGCACTTACTGGACTTAACAAGAAACTTCTTAACTCTGCAGAGGAATAGGGCACCTTATCCGTTCTTCCATAGTCTAGCCTACCTGGACAAATTCCGTAGTCACTTGGAAGTAATCTCGATTTGTCGGGAGTTCTACTCAATCCTATATTGTTCTTTATTAAATAGGCATTTACTATATCAGCCATTTCCTGAGGAGACAACCACGGAGAATGACCACAAGTCTCTCCATCGGGTTTGTCGCCATAGCGATACCATGATTTATAAAACCATGTGACCTTAGACAGTTTTTCCCATGCATCATTAAACCAATTTCCTCCACCTCCACTCTGAGTATCCCATCCAACATTATTTACCCATCCCCCATGTACTGCTGCATATTGAGTAGATACTGGATTCCCTCCACCATCAACTAAAATTACTCCCCTTGTTGCTAAGACTGCCTCTTTCCATCTACCTGTTTTAAGAGGAGTATTAAACACCTGACAAGATTGAGTTGTACATATACTTCCTCTCCCATTTGATGTATGCCTCACTGCAAAGGTTCTTGCTGCAATAGCCTGAGCCTTAAGAACTTCCATATGCCAATCTTCGGGCATCTCTTTTATACCCATGAGGTAATAATCTTCGAAACTATTAACCCCATAACCATCTATACTAATATTTTGCATAAGGGATTCCTCTACTCCATTAATAACTACAGAACCTGTTCCAAGAACCGTACCTGGATAATAGAAACTAAGTATTTGAGTATACGATTGTCCAGCATCAGCCCTTGCTCTTGCGCCCCACTGACTCATACCATTTCTATGGGTATATGCTCCAATAGAGAACACACCGAAAGACCCTGATGGTGCTTGTGATATAGAAGTCCCATCCTCCGTTCCTGTATATCCTCCACTTGAGATTAACCCTGCACTTCTAGCAGCTATCAATGCCGCTTGTAATTGGGAAACTTTCTTGGTTAAATCTGTTATCTCGGAACTAAGACCACTCTTTGTCGCTACCTGTTTACTTAACTCTGCCTGTAATTTAATCTTTTCATTTGCTAATAACTCATGTGCATCATCTAAACCCTTCCTCTGACTATCCAAATCTGCCATCTGTTTATCCAAATCTGCCTTACTCTCTGCTAATGAACTAAACT
>CAZAQC010000011.1:0-16404 GCA_964487525.1 uncultured Candidatus Saccharibacteria bacterium
ATAGAAAATAAATCCATACTTATAGATTTAAGAGATGAAGCACATCGTTTTGCAATCCTACATCATAGGAGAGCAAGACTTAAGAGTGCAAAAGGTTCGGACATAGATAATATTGTAGGAGTAGGAGCTAAAAGGAGGAAAATATTACTTACCCATTTTAAAAACACAGAGAAGATTAAGAATGCTACACAGGAAGAATTAATGAAGATTATAAATAACAAAAGGGTAGTCAAAGAAATACTGAAGCATTTTAATCCTTAGACGTGTCTTGGGGTTCTAAATTAGAAAAAAGATACTCAAAGAAAGGATCATCAACCTTGTTTGAATCAAGAACATAAACAATATTATCAAAAGTGTTTGGCATAACAGCTACATCATGAAATTCCCCATCTGAATTTATACTACCTTTTAAAGCACTACCATAGTTAGTATAAGTAAGAATGGTATTACTTATTCCCCATTCTCGTTGAGTATTTTCATTAATTATTTCTATATAATCTCTTAGGAAATTATCCAAGACCTTTGTTCCAAGATCCCCTACGGGAGTTAGAGTTGTTTTTTCTTCAGTTCCTAACTTTTTAAATTCAATCAGTCTAAGATTTTTAAAACTAGATGCTTTGTATGAAATAATATACTCCTTTGGAATCTTAATAACCCAAGCCAAATCAGGAAGAAGGTCTTGTAATTCTTGATTTGCTAGCAGTAAATCTCTCTCAATTTCTCTCTCAACTCTCTCTCTTAACCCAGTATTAGCCTGCTCAGGGGTAATTAATTCGTACCAAATATCATTAAATTTTGAGTATATTCTTAAACCATCACCATCTTTAATCCAGTACTCTCCATCTTTCATTTCTTCAGAACCTGTATCAACCGACAGAACAAAGGTCCATCCTTTTGAGGGAAGAGTTTCAGTATAGTACTCATATGCGTCTGTTATTGATATGCCTTGTGGTAATCTGTATGCAGAATTCCCCGAACTAATAAAATTAGCTACAGAAGGTTCGTTGAAATTGTTTTCAAAAATGAAAACAGAATCAGGGTAAGATGGTACTCCTTCTATACCTATCACATATTTTTCTTCATACTCATTCTCATTACCACCATTTCTCATTTTTATGACAAATAGGGCAGAGGCATAGAGTAGGGAGAGAAGAATTATTGGTAAGACAAAATAGAAGAATAGTCCAGATATATTAAATTGTTTTTTATTTCTTTTTAATGAAGAAGATTTCTTGTTACTAAGTCTAAACTTCTTTTTTCTTTTTACAGGAGTTATGGAATTCTTTTTATATGGCATGTAAACCTGTTGGTTTGGTCTAGTCAAATTTTTCTTCTTCTTGAATAGTGACATATGTATCGATTATATTACATTATTTCATTTCTATTTAATATACACATATAGTATAATTTCTTTTACTGCGGGATCGTCTAATGGTAGGACACCGGCCTTTGAAGCCGTCAATCATGGTTCGATTCCATGTCCCGCAACCAGAATTTATAGAATTATAGGTTATCAGAAACATTTTTATGGATGATAAAGAAACATTCCCAATGGGTGATGAACCAATCAGTAGAAGAGAATTTCTAGGGAAATCTGCGACATTAGTTGCTGCTGCTTTTGCTCGGCCTGTTATTAAAAATACTTTTGAGAATTCAAAGACGGCTACTTCAAATGAACTTAGCGAATCCGAAATTGAGTTTATAGCTAAACATGAAATTGCCGAAGGAGATACCAGTAGAAATGTAGTAATGATGACATACGATGATATGGGTAGTGAAGAGCAAATTGAGAAAATTTTAGCAGCTTATCGGCCCTATCCTGACTGCAAGGCTACTTTCTTTTACTTGGGAGACAAACTTGAAAGAAGTTCTAAATCAATACAGAAGATTGTAGATGAAGGCCATCTGTTGGGTTCACATTTCTGGAATCATTCTCAAATGTCAACTCTGTCTTCGGATAGAATTAAGAGATGGTTTGATTTGAATATATCAACTCTTGAAAAAATTATACCTGATTATAAAATGAAATATTTCAGAATGCCTTATGGAGATGGAGTTAGTAGCGAGAGAATATTAAATATTGCTGCACAATTTGGATTACAACATGTATATTGGTCCACAGGTAGCAACGGTTTAGTACCTGATACTTATCAAAAGGTCTTATGGGCAGTTAAACCTGGTTCAATTGTACTGTCACATATGTTCAGACGCTACGATTATATGCAGGCAAATTTAATTGTAGATGGATTGGTGGAAAAAGGATTCTCTCTTGAAACTGTAGACACTGGTAAAGATCCATCAGATAGATACGAACCTTAATCTGAGAATCGTAGTTAGTTTCTGAAAGAAAGTAACAGATCAGACAGTTTTTTTGAGATATTTTGAATAATGCTGTTTTCGTTGTTTATTCCAATCTCATCTAGAATACTCTCAAGTTCTTCTTCATTAATAAATATCCTGTTTTCATCTTTAATATCGTTTAAGGCAATATTTAGCTTCTCAAATTCAACATGTTTTACCAACTCTATTAATTCTTCTTTTGTTAACACTAATGTTCCTCTTTGCATAATTAAAAGTATAAAATTATTTTCTAAACCTATGTGCAATCTCAATTCTTTTTCTTAAAAAGTCTTTTTTATCTAGAAACCCTATATTAATCTTGGAACCTTTTTTTAAGATTAATTCTGAACCTTCTTTAAGAATTTGAGATTCTACATTGGTAAGATATATTTTAGCACCGTTACTTCTGATTTTAATTTCTTTAAAAGGTACTATATCGTTTAGATATCTATTACATACTACTCCTGTTATTGATAATAAGTCGGAATCTAGTGGTAGTATTCTTCCATTGTTATTATAGTTGAATGCAGTAGATCCAATTGCAGTACTTATACATATTCCAGATCCTTTTATTTCAAAATTTGTAAAATCACCTAATTTTGTAGATATATTAAAAGAGTGATAACCAGCTAATTTGTCACCTAGTATTACATCATTTACTGCTTCTCCTAACTTCACACCATCAAGGAAAGCAACAATTGCGTTTGATTGAAATATGTCAATTTTTCTTTCATTATTTAACAGCTCAGATATGATTTTTTTGTCATCTTCAAAATAATTCATAAGAAAATTGAAAGTTCCCATAGCTTTCCCTAAATATGGTATCCCTCTATCTATACTTTCATGGATAGCATGTAACATTGCCCCATCTCCTCCTGCTACAAGGAGAATGTCTGGATTCTTTTCTTCTATTAACTGTGGAAAGTTTGTCTCTACAAATTTATTAAAAAGTTTTACTCTCTTGTCTTTACTTACTAAGTACTTTATTTTCATAATTATTGAATACTACTTTTAATTTCTTTAATTTCATCTCTTAAGTTTGCAGCTTTTTCAAATTGAAGATTATCTGCCGCTATTAGCATCTTCTTTTCTAGATCTCTAATTAATAATCTTTTTTGTTTTTCATCCAATTTCTCAATATCCAAATCTACTTCCATCTTTTCCTTCTCCGTATCTACTAACCTTCCTCTTATCTCTTTCTCAATACTTTTTGGTGTTATATTGTTTTTTTTATTATACTCCAATTGATATGCTCTTCTTCTGTTTGTCTCCTCTATGGCATATTTCATACTTTCAGTCATATGGTCTGCATACATAATGACGCGACCATTTACATGTCTAGCTGCTCTTCCAATAGTTTGTACTAAACTTACTTTCGATCGTAGAAAACCCTCTTTGTCAGCATCTAGTATAATTACTAGGGATACCTCTGGTAAATCGATTCCTTCTCTTAATAGATTTATTCCTACAACAACATCATATTCTCCTAATCTTAAGTCTCTTAAGATATCAACCCTCTCAACAGTATCTATATCTGAATGTAAATACTGAACTTTAATATCTAAATCTTTAAGGAATGAAGTTAAATCCTCTGCCATTCTCTTAGTTAATGTAGTTACCAATACCCTCTGTTTAATTGCAATATTCTTGTTTATCTCCGATATCACATCATCTATTTGATTCTTACTCTCTCTAACCTCCACACTTGGATCTAGAAGGCCTGTAGGCCTCGTAAGAAGCTCAATAACGTTCTTGTTACTATCTGTAATCTCCCATTCAGATGGAGTTGCTGAAATATATACGGAATCATACTGTTTTTTTCTAAACTCATTAAAATTCAATGGTCTATTATCTCTTGCTGTTGGTAATCTAAACCCATACTCTATGAGATTATCCTTTCTAGCTTTGTCGCCATTGTACATTCCACCAATTTGTGGAATTGTAATATGGGATTCATCTATGAACATAAGGTAATCTTTAGGGAAATAATCAAGTAATGTGTATGGAGGCTCACCGCTTTTTCTTCCATCAAAATATATACTGTAGTTTTCCATACTTTTACAGTAACCAACCTCTTGTAGCATCTCAATATCGTAATTTGTCTTCTGTTCTAATCTGTATGCCTCAATATCTTTTCCAATATTTTTCAAGAAAGCAACTCTCTTTTCTAAGTCTCTTTGTATATTCTCAACTGCATTCTTAATGACATCAGATGAATATACCAATGATGTTGCAGGAAATACTAAAAGTTCATTAAGATCGGCTATTTTCTGCTTTGTAAGAGGATGTACCTTAGAAATATTTTCTACTTTGTTACCCCACAACTCAATACGGAAAGAGAGTTCTTCGTATGGAGGGAATATCTCAATGATATCTCCATTTATTCTAAAAACACCATTAGTAAAATCAAAAGTATCTCTGGTATATCTCATAGATACCAATTCTAACGCTAATTTTGAGATATCTATCTCTTGTCCAACAAAAAAAGAAAAACTTTTGTTTTCATAATTCTCTGGATTACCAATATTGTAAATACATGATACAGAAGCTACCACTATGGTATCTCTTCTAGTTAATGCCGAATTCATAGCTCCAAATCTAAGATTTTCAATCTCTTTGTTAACTTCTGATTCTTTTTCAATGTAAAGATCCTTTGCGGGAATATATGCTTCAGGTTGGTAGTAATCATAGTAGGATACAAAATATTTCACTGAGTTATCTGGAAAAAACTCTTTGAACTCTTCATACAATTGAGCTGCCAATGTTTTATTATGTGATATTATCAATGCTGGTCTATTTAGCTTGTCTATGATGTTTGCCATTACAAAGGTCTTTCCAGAACCAGTTACTCCCAAGAGAGTCTGCTTTTTGTTTCCTTTTGTAATTCCATCTGTAATCTCCTGTATGGCTTTTGTTTGATCGCTAGATGCAGAATATGTAGATTGTAATTTAAATTGTTCCATACCGTATTCTAGCAAATATATGGATGTGTTAGAATGATAGGTATGAAAACAGTAAAGCTAAACAAACTATCCCAAGAAGTAGTAAATCAAATAGCGGCAGGAGAGGTAATTGAAAGGCCTAGTTCAATAGTTAAGGAATTAGTAGATAATTCCATTGATGCAGACACTACAAAGATAAATATAAAGATTAGAAATGGGGGCATAGATGTTATAGAGGTTTCAGACAATGGTTATGGTATACCTAAGGATAATATTGGTTCTGTGTTTAATCCACATACTACATCTAAACTGTTTAGTATCGAAGATCTTAACTCTCTTCTTAGTATGGGTTTCAGGGGTGAAGCTCTTTCCACTATAACTTCTGTAGCGAATGTTTCATTAATGTCTAAATATATAGAAGAGCAATTTGGTAATGAAATACAATTTAATGAAAAAGGTAAATCAGATGTTAAAAAAGTAGCAAAAGAACAAGGAACTACTGTTAGAGTTGAAAATGTTTTTTACAATATTCCTGCAAGAAGAAAATATTTAAAAACAGCACAAACAGAATACAGGAAGATATATGAATTACTAAATAACTATTTCTTAGTATATCCAAATATCCATTTTGTGTTAGAAAAAGATGGAAAGGTTGTAGTAAACCTTCCCTCTATACCAAACTCATCAAGAGGAGAAATTCTAGAACAGAGAGTAAATGAAGTTTTAGGATCTTCGACTCAATTTTTAAAACTACACTATGATGGTTCAGGTATAAAGATGGATGGATATTTAGGTCATCCATTATCTCATAGATCAAAACTATCAAAATCATACATCTTCATTAATAACAGGCCAATTGTAGATAGAGGAATAATGAGAGCAATATATGAAGGATATTCTAGATATTTACCACATGGTGAAAGAATAGATTTTGTTATAAATATTTCAATTAAACCAGAATTGGTAGATGTAAATGTTCATCCAAGAAAAGAAGAGGTACGATTTGAAAATCCTTTTAGGGTATACAGTGCAGTAGAAGAGGCTGTAAAGCATGTATTAGAGAAAGAGCTTTCTTTTGAAAGTACATCTGTATCTCAACCATCTACTACAAATAGTTTTTCATCAATTAGGGATAAATTTAATCAAAGAACAACTCCTTCTAATGAGTATAAGTCAGATAACCTGTATTTAAAGAATAAATCCTCCTCTGTAAAAGATACTTTACTGTTCTCTAAAGAATTGCTTTCCGATATACACACAGAGGAATTACCGTGGGAAGGTAAGGGTCAAGTTACAAATATATTTCAGATTTTCAATAAATATATAGTCATTGAATTTACAGATAATAGGCTATGGATTATTGATCAACATGCAGCAGCAGAAAGGATAAATTTTGAGAAACTATCTAAAAGTAGAAAAGATAATCTCGATATTCAAAATTTTCTTGTACCAGTAGAAGTAGAAATGAAAAAAGAAGAGATACTTTTTCTAAAAGAGAATAGTAAGTTTTTTGAAGAGCTCGGGATACTATATGATATTAAAAATAACAAACTCGTTTTAAAAACAGTTCCAGTAGAATTTGCAAATTCTGATTTCAAATTGGTATTTCAAGAAATATTTTCTTTAGAAGAAGATATTTCTACTTTAAAGAAGAACTTTAAGAAGTTAAAAGATGATGTCTTAGCAACAATATCTTGCCACAATAGTGTAAGAAGTGGTCAAAAGTTAGATAGAGAAACTATGTTAGACCTTTATAACAAACTCTCAAAGTGTGATAATCCATATAGTTGTCCTCATGGAAGACCTGCTGTTTGGAAATTGACCATTGAGGAGATAGATAATAATTTTGAAAGAACATATTAATGAACAAAGGAATAATATATTTGATACCAACACCAATTAGTAGTAATAGAACGATGTTTGATATTTTGCCACCTATGTATTTAGATATACTTTCCGACTTAGAATATTTTGTAACAGAATCTCCTAAAACAGCTAGAGCTTTTTTAAAAGATATTCCCTTAAAAAGAAAAATGCAGGATATTAAAATGTCTGAATTAAGTGAACATACAGAGGATGTAGAGATATCTGAACTACTTCAACCCATTATGGAAGGACATAATCTTGGAGTAATGTCCGATGCTGGAGTCCCAACTATAGCAGATCCAGGATACAGATTAGTTTCCTTAGCACAAAGGGCTGGTATTCAAATTGTACCTTTTGTAGGGCCATCTTCAATACTTTTGTCATTAATGGCTTCAGGATTAAATGGGCAGAGCTTTTCTTTTAATGGATATTTGCCAAAGGAGAATGGTTTGAAAAGAAAGAAAATTAAATCATTGGAAAGAATAGCTTTAGGAAGTAATCAAACACAGATATTTATGGAAACACCATATAAGAATCAGCATATGTTTGAAGATATATTGGATGTATGTGAAGACAATACTCATCTTTGTATTGCTATGAATGTTATGGGTGACGATGAATATATAGTTACAAAAAGAATCGCAGAGTGGAAGAAAACAAATGTATCTTTAGATAAAAAACCTTGTCTATTTTTAATAAATAAATAATATGCCCGTATTTATTGGATCTACACCTAATATTCAGACAGATGATCTTCTTTTAGCTAAGGATATTCTCAATGGAAGGAAAAATATTAATGGGTCAATTGACGAATTAAAAAGCAAATTTGATGAGGAAACGTTTCTTTTTAATAGAGGGAGAGATTCGCTTTTCTTCTTCCTAAATCTGTTGAATCTTAAAGAGGATGATGAAGTTTTGATACAAGCATTTACATGTGTAGCTGTAGTTGCCCCAATTCTTTGGTCTAAAGCTAGGCCTGTGTATGTAGATATTGATCCTAAATCATTCAATATGGATCTGGTTTTGCTTAGAGAGAAGATATCCGAGAAAACAAGAGTTATCTTAGTACAACATACTTTTGGAAACCTTGTAGATGTTAGAAGAGTTAGAGAATTTGTTGATGAGGTGAATAACGAAAGGGAAGAAGAAAGAAAAATATATATCATTGAGGATTGTGCACACCTTTTTACAAACAATTTTTCTGAATTAAATATTGGTGAATACAGCGATACATTTTTTTTTAGTTTCTCGCAGGACAAGGCCATTAGCTGTACCCAAGGAGCTATGCTTGTTGTAAAAGACCCTGTTCTACTTACTAAGGCTCAAAAAGAGTATGTTTTGGTAAAAGAGTTATCATTAAGTGAAGCTATGTACAATGCAAAATACATTATACTGTGGAATAGGATCAAAGAATCATATTTCAGAAGAGTGGTTCCTTTTACAAATATTACCTTGGGAAGAATTTTAATAATACTTTTTAGGTTGCTTGGAATAATAAAGAAGCAAGCATCTAGCGACACGTTAATGTTTAGTGAACCTAAGAAACTAAGTGAAGTACAGGCTTGTTTGCTTTTAAATCAATTAGGAAAATCAGAAGAACTAAATAAGTATAGAGAGAGAATAGTGGATATGTATAATACTAGAATAAAAGATGAGTTAAGGTTCAATAGTATAGATAATCCTCTTTTAAGGTATCCGATATTAATAAGTAACAGGGAAGAAGTGAAGGAAAAATTAAAGAAGAAGGGGATAATAGGGGGAATTTGGTATAGTACTGTAGTATTTCCTTTAGTAAATAATCTTGATTTGGTAAATTACACTGCTGGAGATTGTCCTAATGCCGAAATGTGTGCTAAATCAATATTTAATTTACCTACAAATATTGAAACTACAGAGAGTGATGTAAATGATATATTGGATATTGTGAATACCTTTGCTAATCCTTCTAAATTTTAATAATATATTCTAATGAATTTGAATTTTTTGGATATACAAAATGATACAGAGTGGGATAGTTATGTTAAGAAGCTCCCCAGCTATTCTTTTTTGAACAGTAGTGCAAGGTTTAGATATAACGAGAGAGTAGGTGTGAGAGCTTTTAGATATGCAATATTTAAGGGAGAGATGTTTTTAGGCATTATATCTATTTCGATTGGTAGCTCAAAAATATTTGGAAATTTTATGGAATGTAAGCACTCCCCTATTCTTTTGGAAAGTAGGGTAGAGTATTGGGATGAGATTTTTGATTTTTGTAAGAATATATCGAAAGAAAACAAATGTTTTTTACTAAGGTTTTCTCCATTAGTTGAAAATGATGAAGAGTTACTGAAATTCTATTCTTTAAACAAGTTTGTTGAGGCTCCCATTCACAATGTAGATGCTTTGATATCACAACATATAGATTTAAGTAAGGATATTGAGGAGTTAAGGAAGGATATGAATAAAACTAAGAGGAATTTACTAAATAGATCTTTGTCAGATGGAGATATTTCTGTGAAGGTGTTTAGTGATGATTCCCAGTTTGAGGTTTTTAAGGATTTTCATGAACAAACGACAAAATTAAAAGGATATACAGATAAGCCAATTAATCTTTTATTGAGTGAACTAAGTGAGCAGATATCTAAAGAAATGTGTTATATGATAGTTGGTTACTATACTGGTAAGCCAATTGGTATATGGCAATGTACGGTATATGGTAAGAATATGCATTTGTATCAAGCAGGTACAGATACTGAATTTAGGAATAAGAACATCAATATTTCATATCTACTATTCTGGGAAGCACTTAAATTAGGTAAAGAATTAGGATGTGAGACCTTAGATCTGTTTGGTGGGGTTGTACCAGTTGGTTATGAGGAGAAGAAGCATCCTTGGAGAGGAGTAAATGACTTTAAGCAAAGTTTAGGAGGTACCAAAGTGACATATATGCACAGTAGAGATTATGCTATGAATAAGTTGAAATACTTTGTGTATTATCTATATTCTTGGTTTAGAACAACTATAAAGGGGTACACAATTAAGTGGTAGTATTACCAACTGCTTCCTCCACCACCACCAAATCCACCACCGCTACTTCCTCCACTAAAACCACTTCCTCCTGATGCTCCGTGACTTGATGAAAATCCACCAGCACTGTTAGGAGCTACAGATTTAGATTGTACATTCTTACTAATATTAGAAATGGAATTTGTCAAAAGGTAAGAGTTAAATGTATTCATATCTCCTTGATACCATGATGGAGGTTCATTGTATATATCTTCAAATTCTTTAGCCCACTTCTTTTCTAGTCCAAATATAATGGCATATGGAAGTAATGTCTCAAATACCTCTTTGTACTTTTCAGGGTCATTATGAAACTCAATTCTTTTCTTTTCCGCTGTATTTATATACATTTTGAGGCCTTCTAAACCATAATACAACTCATTCCCAGTTTTACCCCTTAGATCAATTCCAAAGGAAAAGAGAATTGCAAGAATAGAAGAGACAGTTAACCCTGTAGCCCAAGCACCAGCTGCCAAAAAGGACAGAGGAGCCATTAGTACAAATGAAAGGAATAAAGATATCGAGCCTAAAAGAATCATCGTAGTTTTTAATTTTCTTCTTTTAGTATCGAAATATTCTTTTTCATAAACCTCTTTGTTTATTTTTTTATTTATATCAGCTACAGTAATGTAGAAATCGGAAGATATTTTCTTAGTATTTACAGAATCGGACCCTTTAAATAATCCAGCATACAGTGATCTTGGAGCTTCCATAGCTATTTCCTTCTCAATATTATCCTTTATTAGTAGATAGTCTTTCTTTCCTTCTTGTTTAATCTTTATATGTCCATCAATAGCCAACTGTATTATTTGTGCAGTAATATGCTTGTTATCTAATCTTTTTAAATATATGTACCCTCCAATTAAAGGATATATATCCTTCTCTGGTTCATAATGTGGGAATACTGTTATTTTCTTATTCTTACCATTTCTATGAACAATTCCTAAGAGAAATATGAAGACAGGAATAGGCAAGAGTATTCCAAGGTTGCTTATTAAGAATGCCAACATCTGTTTGTTACTAGTATCATCGAGAGTACCCTTAGGCATTTTTAAAGCCACTGTGTACCCTTCTAAGCCATTTAAAGGAGTAGTTACAGACAGATTAACCTCCTGTGCGGATACTTCTTCAAAAACACAGTTGGATACAGTTGATCCAGTTGCTCCTGTATAGCAAACTTTTTCAGTAATATCGCCTGGTACCATAATATTTGCAGTTGCCTGCCTTATAGGGACTGTCCATCCATTCCCAGTTATATTTAGGTATAGCTCATCATGTTCATCAAAGAAATTAACGGCATTTTTTAATGTATAGCTTATTACAAATACATACTCACCCTGTATAGTAACTTCAGCATCTCCTATTTTAAATATTGCATAACCATTAGAGCTACTTCTTTCGTATGTATTGTATTTACTTTCAGGAGAATCACTTCTGTAATAGTAGAGATCATTCAATGCTAGGGTTGTAGGTCTCTTAAAACCAGCTTGAACTTTGTAATCTACTGGAATTTCTCTAATAATTCCATGCTTGTAACCTGGAAAATAGTAATGTATCTCTTCTGTAATTGTTATATCCGTATTCTTTTTAAGCTCAATATCAGATTTAAAAAGAGTAATCTCTTCAGTAAATGATCCCTCCTCTTGAGCATTTACATTATTAACATAAAGAAAAGGAATACAAAATATACTTAATAAAAGATACTTAAATACTCTTTTCATATAGTTCTCCTTTAGAATTTGATCTCTACATTCTTTTTCTCATCCTCTGAAGCCTCAAAGAATGGTAACTTAGAGAATCCAAATATTCCTGAAAGTAAGTTGTTTGGAAATACAGCTATCAGTGTATTGAAATCTCTAGCAGCACCATTGTAGAACCTTCTAGATTTCTGAATATCATCTTCCAATCCTTTCAAACTTGTTTGAAGATCTAAGAAATTAGTATTAGCTTTTAATTCAGGATAGTTCTCTGCAACAGCAATAATCTTAGAAACAGCCTTTGTTAGTTGATCCTCTACTTCCATCTTTTCAGATAGGGAGCCAGCTGACATAGCTTTTGCTCTCATTTCTGTTATCTGCTTGAAAGTTTCTTGCTCATGTTTTGCATATCCCTTAACAATTTCTACAAGATTTGGGATCATATCGTATCTTTGTTTTAGGAATGTTTCAATATCGGCAGATGCTTCTTCAACAACAATTTTTTGTTTTGCTAATTTGTTGTAAAGCCCAACCAAGATAACAGCTAAAAGTACTAGTGCTCCAACTGCGTATATCATAATAATAGATACTTAATTTAATAAATATATTTTAGAAGGTTTGTATGCCATTTGCAAGAGAAAATATAGGATATTTATGTAGAAAATTTTCTTTTTCTAAAAATAAAAACATCTAGGAGAACACATATTGACAGAATGTATAGTATTACAGATGTCTCTAGTAGGCCCAATTCCTTCCAATTAAATGGAATTATAAATAGTATTAACGAAATAATTAATGAAAAGAAAAGACTTATACCAACAATCCCCAATAGAAGTTTTTTACTTCTTTGCCATAATCCAACGAAATTGATAGGGGTCAATACTGCTAATAATATAATATTTATTAAAACAGCTAATCCATGTAGTTCTTTTCCTTCTTGTTGAGGGAAAAGCCCTATAAATATTGCACTGATGATAGGGATAATATAGCTAATTCTGAAGATTTCGGAGTGTTTGAATAATTTAATAGTTATAAATCGTACATATATAGATATAAATATAATTGATAATATAAATCCAACATTAAAGAACATACCGAGGCTGTTCTCAGGATTTCCTAAGTTACTGTATGAGGAGTTTGGAAATGTGTAATTCTTACTGCCAAGGCTGGAAATAAAAACAGATAGTATGAATATTAGTATGGCATCAAGATAATAGTATCTTTTACTTTTTAACTTCCTAACAATAGTTTTTAATTTCATAATTAGTTAGGCTGAGCAGTATTCTTCGTTCTATTTACAAATCGGGGAGACAGGACTTGAACCTGCGACCTCTGCGTCCCAAACGCAGCGTTCTAGCCAACTGAACTACTCCCCGTTAAATAACTATGGAATTCTATCATAATAAACAAAAAAAGGGGAGAACACTCTCCCCTTTTCTAATTACTTGTTAAGATATTAGACTGAACCCATCAATTTCAAAGCCCACTCTGAAATCATAGGGATATCAAATCTTTCTCCTTGTGAAGCCTTGACCATTCCCATTATTATCAATACAAATACTAATAATGCAAGTATTGAGGAAATAGCCCATCCTATGATTGGAATGAAGCTTATAACCATCTGTACTGCACCTAATATTGCATATTGAGCTCCCATATATCTTACGAAGTTATCGTCTTTCTCAACAAAAAGAAGGATTAATCCAACAATAGGAATACAGGCTACAATAGCCATTACCTTATTTGCTTCGTTGAATTTAATTTCTTCTAATGTGAAGACTTTCTTAGCTTGTTTCTCTTCTGCCATAACATAAATAATAATTAATTTATTTATTTAGTATAGTTCTTAATATTCTATTACGCAAGATATACCACTATGGGTACTTGTATACCATTTTGGTATATGGGTATACTAGAATGTAATAAATTTAGCTGTAAAAATATGGGTGGTATACTAACAGATAAACAAGAACTGGTTCTTAAGGTTATTAGAAAATGCTATCTAGAAAATGGGTACGCACCATCTTTAACAGAGCTACAAGAGGGTTTGGGCATAGCAACCAAGAGAGGAGTAGTAAATCACTTGATTGCTTTGGAGAAAAAAGGATATATTTTTAGAACAGGAGAGCCTAGGGGTATACATATGGTAGAAAATGATGATGAAGTTGTATATAACTATCTAATAGGGGTTCCAATTCTTGGGTATGCTAATGCTGGAACACCTTTAGTTAGTGCTGAAGAAGAGAATTTAGGAGTATTAAAGATAGATAAGGCTTTAATCGGGAAGAAAAAGAATCTGTTTGCCTTAATAGTCAAAGGTGACTCGATGAATTTAGCAAATATTGATGGTAAAAATATTACCGAAGGAAGCTATATAATCGTACAAAAGGATGTAAACATAGAAGATGGAGATGTTGTAGTCGCAGTTATAGAAAATAGTGCAACAGTCAAGAGATTAAAAAGGGAGAAAGATATGGTTGTATTGTATCCACAATCAAACAATCCTTTGAATCAACCTATTTTCTTAAATAAGGAAACAGATAGTGTGTTTAATGGAAAGGTGGTAAAGGTATTAGATAATCCTTCTATCTAATATATACTTTTTTTACATACTTTTTGATAATCTTTTTGATTTTGTTTAATTCACTTTTCTTAAATGAGAAATCAGAGGAAAGAGTTGAGTCTATTGTTTTTCCAGGTCTAAAGTTTTGGATATAGTATCTCTTAGAGCCCTTTATCATCTTTCCTATCTTCTCAGCAGAATCGTAATCATGAAATTTATTAATATATGTAGTTCTAAATTCATAGTCTATACCTGAATTCATTATTAATTGGATTGATTTAGAGATTTTGTCATATGCAGTTTTTTTACCGGATATCTTAATGTAATCACTCTTAGGGTACTTAACATCCATAGCTATGTAATCTACTAAGTTCTTCTTTATTAATCGTTTGAGATTTTCAGGACAAAATCCATTAGTATCTAATTTAACAAGGTAGCCTAATTTTTTAATTTTAAGAATAAACTTATCTAAGTCATCATATATTAGAGGTTCTCCACCGGTTATAACGACCCCATCTAACTTGTTTACTCTGTTCTTTAGAAATTCAAATAGATATTTAGAGGATATGAGGGTCTTTCTATTGGCTTTCTCAATAACTAATTCTGGATTATGGCAATATGGACATCTAAGATTACAACCATATGTAAATATAACTGCAGATACTTTGTTAGGATAGTCCAACAAAGAAGATTTCTCTAAACCTCCTATTTTGACCATTTAGATTTAAAAGCTGCTAGTATTAAATACCTTACGATCTTTCCATTCCGATTGTTTTCCAACATTCCATTGTGAAAGAGGACTTAAATATCCTACAACTCTAGAATATATCTCGCACTTCTGTCTTGTTATTTTCTTTCTGGGCATTTTAATATATAAATAATTTAAATAAGTTAATTCTTTTCATCGAAAGACATACCATCCTTGTAACCTAACTCTGAATCACAAATAGGACAGTATTTATGCTCTCCTGAAATATACCCATGCTTTGGACATATACTGAAAGTAGGGGTGATAGAGAAGTAGGGGAGTTTGTAATTGGAAGAGATCTTCTTTACAAGATTCTTTACTGCTTCTCCTGAAGAAAGCTTTTCCCCAAGAAATATATGTAATACTGTTCCTCCTGTATATTTACACTGAAATTCATCCTGTAAATCTAATGCCTCAAACAGATCATTTGTTAATCCAACAGGCAACTGAGTACTATTAGTATAGTAAGGTGCCATCTTTTTGTTATCACTAAGATCAAGAGCAGTTAAAATAGCATCTCCAAATTTCTTTTTATCTGCCTTTGCAAATTTGTATGTAGCACCCTCTCCAGGTGTTGCTTCCAAATTAAACAAATCATTAGTTTCTTTTTGGTATTTCATTAACCTCTCTCTCATATGGTCCATAATTTCTAATGCAAAGGCCCTTCCTTCCTCTGACGTTATTCCTTTATTTTTGTCCTTGAAGTAATTCATCATAGATTCATTCATACCTAATATACCAATGGTATTAAAATGATTCTTGTAATACTGTTTAAATCTTTTTTTAATGTTTGAAAGATAGAAACGAGAATATGGATAAAGACCAATTTCCATATATTTTTCTATGAACTTTCTCTTTATTACTAAACTTTTCTTAGCCAAATCCATTAGATAGTCCAATCTTTCAAAATACTCTTTCTTCGATTTAGAGGTATAACCAATTCTAGGTAGATTAATAGTAACGACACCAACACTCCCAGTTAATGGATTAGCTCCAAACAGACCTCCACCTTTCTTTTTAAGCTCTCTGTTATCTATTCTTAATCTACAACACATAGATCTTGCATCATCTGGACTCATATCTGAATTTACAAAATTAGAAAAGTAAGGAATACCATATTTAGCTGTCATATCCCATATTGGTTTGTACTCTTTATTCTCCCAATCAAAATCTTTTGTAATATTGTATGTAGGAATTGGCCATGAG
>CAZAQC010000012.1:0-16155 GCA_964487525.1 uncultured Candidatus Saccharibacteria bacterium
CTCGTTGGCACCCTTTTAAGGAGTCCGGACTTTCCTCACTTACTTAAAAAGTAAGCGCAATCATCTAGTAATACTTGCGCGTTGCTATTATACTATTTTTTAGATTTTTTTTGAACCAATACTACTGGTACTACTATTAATGCAATTACAGGGATAAAGACAACAACCCATATTAATGCACTACCTATGAACTTTGCGAAACCAACTAAAGCTCTAGTAGCATCTCTGAATATACCGGCTGGTTTCCACTCTTCATCCGCTATTTCAGAACCTGTACTACTCTGTGACAAAGTAATATATATGTAAGAATATTCTGTTTGTTTTCCAATATTATCCAACTCTCCCTGTACTCTCTCTATATTTAACCTTACATCATTTAATTCTTTGTATACTGCTAGCGTATCCTCAATACTCTCTGCAGTTTCTAATATACTCAAAAACTGAGTTTCAACACCTTTGTAGTTTTTTAACCTAGCTTCTAAATCAACGACTGTATCTGTCACATCGCTTTCATATATTGAAGAACCTTCAAACTCACCTTCGAGCTCTTTAAACTCATTATATATCTCTTCAAATTTTGACTCTTCAACCTTAATCGTTAAACTTACTATTCTATCTCTACCCTTTCCACTATCATTCAAATTGGTTAATAAAGCATTATATTTACCTCTTACAACATCTATACTATATAAAGTAGTATCTATATTATCAACAGATACAGAAATCTCTCCAGACCTAATTATACTTCTCTCCTCAGCTGTATAGTCATATTCTCCACTACTACGACTTTCTTCAGCTACTGGAGCTACAGATTCTGGCATACCTTTGGAAGAAAGAGAGGAATCTAAAAATGTCCCTCCGTAATAGTCATCTGTTAATTCTGTTGCTACAAATTTCGCTCTGTAAACCCAGAAACCTGCTATGAATATTAAGCAGAAGGTAACAAAAACAGATCCAATGATTAAAATCACTTTAAAAACTTTTTTGTTCTCCATTTGAAAGATTGATTAAATTATCCTAAATGATAGGACATACAGAAAAAACTTTCAATGAGAACTATCTCTTTGAGAACTGAGGTTTCTTTCTAGCCTTAACGTGATGATATTTCTTTCTCTCAACTGCTCTAGGATCCCTAGAAACAAGATTTTCTTTTCTAAGTACTGGTTTTAATTCAGGATTCATCTCATACAGTGCTCTTGCTAAACCTAACCTTACTGATTCCATCTGTCCTGTTACTCCACCACCAGACACTTTTGCTGTAAAGTAATATTTTTCTTCTAACCCTACAACTATTAAAGGTCTTTTAACAATATTCTCCACCTCTCCCTCTGTTACAAAATACTCTGATATAGCCTTACCATTAACTGACGAAGCCTTATCACCTTTATATAATCTAACTCTTGATGTAGATGTTTTTCTTCTTCCTATTCCTTCTGTATATTTCTCCACAATTTATTAATTTATAATTTAATCTCTACTAGTTTTTGAGCAGTATTTTTATATTCAGAATCTTTGTAAACGATTAATCTTACTATCCTTATATCTCTCAACTTGTTTTGAGGTAACATATTCTTTACTGCATCCAATACTACCTTCCTAGAATCCATTTTCATCTGTTCATCAAACCTTGTTTCCTTTAATCCACCTGGATAAGTTGAGTGTCTATAATACATTTTCTTCTTCTCCTTACCTCTTGTTAATTTTACCAAATCACTATTTATTACAACAACATAATCTCCACAATCTACATCAGGGACTATCTCTGGGTTTCCCTTTCCTATTAATAGTGAAGCTATCTTAGTAGCAACTCTACCAAGTATCTGATCTTTAACATCTATTAAATACCAACTTCTTTGTATATCTTCTTTTTTTGTCCACTCTGTTTTGTACTTCATTTTTTAGATATATTAATTAAATACCTGCTCTACTTGTAGCTCTTCCTGTCTTCTTAATAACTGCTGTCTTATCTACCTTCTTATCAACTTCCAAATTCATTTTCTTTTTCTCTACTTTCTCTTTTACATTTTTACTTGAATCTTCCTCTTTTGTAACCTTATCCTTCTTCTTATCAAGACCTAACAAGAATACTCTTGAAAGTTCAGCATTATCTCCACTTCTAAATCCTACTCTAACAAAGCCTACTCCAACTTTTTCTTTCTTCATATATTCTTTAAAGTTCTTCACTAAAGAGTCTTTTCCTAAAATTCTTTGAAGCTCTCTTCTAAAAGAAAGATCTTCCTCTTTAGTTTTACCCTTACTGATTAAGGATGAAGCTTCCTGTTTCAATACTTTAGCCTTTGGTGTAGTTGTTACAACATAGTTATTATCAAACAAAGATCTTAAGAGATTTCTAATCAAAGATTCTCTATGTGGCTTTGTTCTTCCTAATTTTTTTCTCTTGATTCTCTTATACATTCTTAAACTATGCTCCCTTTATATTAATTCCGTACTCTGTTAATAGCTCTAAAACTTCATTTAAAGATTTGTTACCAAATCCTGGTAAGTTAAGAAGCTCTGTAGCTGTAGTGTTTCTTAAATCTGCTACTGTCTTAAATCCACCTGTTAGTAATCCAGTCTTAGATCTTTTTGATATTGGAAGCTCTTCTATTTTCCAATTTCCAATTTCATCATTTTCTTGGTTGGATACCTCTTCTACTACTTCAATCTTGTTTGCTTCCTCTGCCAACTCTACTACTTCCAATTCAGACATTCCCATAGCTACCATAACCTTGCCTGCGAACTCTTGAAGTATTTTTGATGATTCAACTAATGCATCTTTAGGAGAAACACTTCCGTCCGTTGTTACTCCAATTAAAACTGCATCCAAGTCTGTTTCCTGACCCTTACGAGCTTGTTCTACACTCATACTTATTTTTTCTATTGGTGTAAAATCACAATCTAAAGGAATTAAACCAACTTCTTTTCTTTCTCCAGAATCAACTTTTTTGTATCCAACTCCTGATTCTACAACTATAGTCATGTTTAATTCAGAAGAAGAATCTGTTAATTCAGCAATAACTACATCTTTGTTTACTACTTCTAAGTCACCTGTAACCTCGATATCACCTGCTGTAACAATTTTCTTTCCTTTAACATTTAATTTACACGCAAAGACTTCATCTAAGTTTGTTTTGAATTTAATTTCTTTCAGATTCAAAATCATATCAACAACAGACTCCTTTACTCCATCTAAAGTAGAATATTCATGATCAACTCCCTTTACTTGAATAGCAGTGATTCCCGTTCCTCTCAAACTTGAGTAAAGAATTCTTCTCAATGCATTACCTAAAGTATGTCCATATCCCCTAGGTAGAGGAGATATTTCAAAAAGACCATAACTGTCTTTTTCTTCCTTGATTGTAACCTTAATGTCCTTAAATGATTCCATTTAGATTTAAAATAAAATTATCTAGAGTAGAACTCAATTATTAAGTTCTCTTTAATTCCTTCGTCTATATCGTCTCTTACTGGTAATCTTGAGACTTTACATTCAACTCCTTTACTCTCTATCCAATCCGGTGTTGTAAAGAACTTCTCCCCTGGAGCTAATTTAGCCTTTACAAGTTCTACTGTATCATTCTCTTTTAATTCTAGAGATGGTATTGATATCTTCTTACCATTAACCTTCACATGTCCATGGGTAACATACTGCCTTGCTGCTGCTCTAGAAGGAGCTAAACCAGCTAGGTAGATTATATTATCCAATCTTAATTCTAATATTCTTAAAAATTCTAAACCTTTATCTGAGTTAAACAATTTTGATCTCCTATCAGCTTCCTTGTATCCCAATTTCATTTTCTTCTCTCTTAATCCATACATTCTTTTCACTTTTTGCTTCTCTCTTAACTGAAAACCATAGTTAGACAATCTTGCTCTTCTTTGATTCCCATGTTGACCAGGAGGAAATGGTTTTCTCTCTAATCCATTTTTCTCAGAGAAAGATCTAGCACCCTTAAGATGTAAGTTTACACCCTCTCTTCTACTTAATTTTTCTTTTGGTCCAGTATGTCTTCCCATTTATTAATAATATATATGTTAACTATTTTCTTGGAGCTTTTCTTGGTCTACATCCATTATGTGGAATAGGGGTCCTATCTATCAAAGTAGTAATTCTTAAACCTGCAGAATCCAAGCCCTTAACTGCAGCATTTCTTCCAGCTCCAGGACCTTTAACAAAAACCTTTACCTCTTTTAATCCATATTTCTTTATTACTCTATCTGCGACTTCCATAGCTGCTTTAGTTGCAGCAAATGCTGTGCTTCTCTTTGCCCCTTTAAATCCAACTCTAGCTGGACTTCCTTGTCCAAGAACTTCACCCTCACTGTCTGTTAAACTAATTATCGTATTATTGAAAGTAGATTGTATAGTTGCAATCCCTGTTTGAATACTTTTCTTAGCTTTCGTTTTATTTGTTGCCATTCTGCTATGTTTTTTCTAATTTATGTTTAAGACCACCAACAGCCATACTCTTTCCTTTTCTCGTTCTAGCATTACGCCTGGTTCTCTGACCTCTAACTGGTAATCCAAGCTTATGCCTAATACCTCTATAGCTTCGTATATCTTTTAATCTTTTAATATCTCTAAAAATACCCTGTCTTAATTCGCCCTCAACTTTAAAATTTTCCTCAATATATTTTCTTGCAACTTCCAACTCTACTTCAGTTAAATCTTTAACAAACTTATTTTCATCTATATTGGTCTTTTTACAAAGTTCCTTAGCTTTTTTCTCACCAATACCGTATACACCTAAAAGAGAAACCCAAACTCTCTTTTCATTTGATATTTCAATACCAGCGATTCTTGCCATTTAAAAATAAAAATAAATTAATTAAATTATCCTTGCCTTTGGTTATGCTTAGGATTCTTTTTACAGTAAACATACACTCTCCTGTTCCTCTTAACCGAGTAACAATCAGGACATCTTTTTTTGACTGAAGCTTGAACTTTCATAATGTTTATTAATTCATATATCTATATGTTATACGGCCCTTTTCTTTGTCGTATGGTGTCATCTCTATTCTAACTTTATCTCCTTCAAGAATACGAATGTAATGCATTCTCATCTTTCCAGATAGATACCCCGTTACAACATGCTTAGATCCTTCTACATCGATTTCTATAATGAACTGAGTATTTGGTAGACACTCTTTCACTATTCCATCAAATTCAAACACTTTTTTACTTTCTTTCATAGAACACTCATTTTACTCTATGTAAATAGAATCCTCAGAATTATATCAAAGGAATACCTTTAATTCAACAAAAACTCGTTAAATATTGGTAATATTCATACTCCCATAGCAACAGAGAAAGCATAACAAAAAAGAGAAAGATTTACAAGTTCAGTACCTTAACTACATTTTGATGTATTTCCTCTATACTTGGCCTAGCATCTATCTCTACTAGAATGCCTCTATTGCGGTATTCTTCGAGTATTGGCCCAATGGTTCTGTTGTATTCCTTTAACCTTAGAACAATTTTTTCTGGCTTGTCATCTTCTCTTTGGGACAGTATCGTACCGCATTTATCACAATATCCCTCTATTTTCTCCTTTTTGTATTTACTATGATATGTAGCTCCACAGTTCATACAAACTTTCCTTAAGGACATTCTTTCAATTGCACTCTGTTCATCTAGAGTAAAATGTACAAAATAGTCTAGTTTCTTTTTCCTCTCTTCTAAAAGGGCATCAAACATCTCAATCTGTCCTACATCTCTTACAACTGATATAAAAAGCCAATCTTTGGATTCGTCATACTCATTTAACCATCTTGATAGCATTTTGTACACTAATTCATTTGGTACAAAAACACCCTTAGACCAGTATTCATGTGCCTTAATTGCATCTAGATCACCATTTGCATACATTTTCCTAAACATCTCTCCAGTTCCAATACTTTGAAAATCGTACTTAGACACCAAAAGATCAGATTGTGTGTCCTTACCGCATCCAGAGAGCCCGTGGAATAGTATATTCATATATGCTTAGTTTAAATAAATCCAACTTAGTTGACTTATTCTAACACAAAAAATAGTTTGATTGAAATTGATAACCTAGAGGTATTTATCATAGCTTCGAACAGTAACCATTGATTCTACCTGCCTTTTCATATCTAAGATAACACCTACTATGATTAAAAGACCTGTTCCTGAGAAAACTGCTGTAGGTATAATTCCAACTGTAACAAATATGTCTGGAAGTATTGATAACAAAGCTAGAAAGACTGCACCTACTGCGGTAAGTCTAAAACTTACGTTCCTTAAATACTTTGCCGTATTCTCACCTGGACGGATTCCTTGTATGAATGCTCCTTGCTTCTGTAGGTTTTCAGCTAACTCATCAGTCTTAAATACAACTGTTAAGTAAAAAAATGAGAAAGCAATAATTAAGACAAACGCTATGGAATTAAATATCAAACGATTTTCAAGAAGACTCATTATTTTTTCAGTTACAGACGTAACTGTTTGATTAAAGTTTTTACTAATTAAGAATTTACCTATTAACTGTGGAAATGAAAGAAATGACATAGCAAAGATAACAGGCATAACACCTGATTGGGTTAGTTTAATTGGAAGATAGCTTTCTAAAGCACCACCTGTTCTAACCCTTCTAGAATACTGTATCTTAACCTGTCTTTCTGCTTGAGTAATTATTATTACTGCAATAACAAGAACAATTGATAGTACTATGAATACAGTTTTTTGAAATGTATCCATAGTTAAGAAGTTTGATCTTATAGTTCCAGGTAATCCTGATAGGATTCCTAACATTATTAAATATGAAGATCCTCCACCTAAACCATCCTCCGATAGTAATTCTCCAAACCACATCATGATTACTGAACCTGCTGTTAATGTGGCTGACATAGTAACAAGCTCTAATGTTCCAAGCGTTTCTATTAATCCAAAACCTCTCAAGGTTGAATATATTACAAATGATTGAAGTATTGCTAATGGTACTGTCGCTATACGAGTGTACATAGATATTTTTCTTCTTCCTTCTGCTCCTTCCTTTCCCAATTCCTCCAATTGTGGAATAACTGTTCCTAAGAGTTGAAATATGATTGATGCATTTATGTATGGTACTAATCCTATTGCAACTATGGATGCTGTTTCTAAAACTCCTCCTGAAACTGTTGAAAGTATATCTCCAAATCCAGTTCCTTCAAATAGTTTAACTATTGCTTCTGCAGGTATACCAGAAACAGGAACAGCGGAGAGAACTCTGTAGAAAAGTAATATCAAAAGAGAGAAAACGATTTTTTCTCTAATTTCCTTAGTCTTAAATATTGATTTGATACTGTCTTTTATGTTTTTCATTTAGTGTGAATCTATTTTACACTACCACCAGCTTTCTCTATTTTCTCTTTTGCAGAAGGTGACATTTTTAATCCTTCTATTATGAATTTCTTTGTTACTTCTCCCTTTGCTAAGACTTTAATATTTCCAGCACTTTTTCTTACTAGCCCCGTTTCTTTTAAGATATCAGCAGTTATTGTTGCACCCTCTTTGAAATTCTTTGCTAATATATCTACGTTAACTACCTGAGTATCAATTGTTGATGTGCTCTTAAACCCTTTGTACTTTGGCATTCTTCTAAACAAAGGTACATTTCCACCTTCAAAAGCTACTAATGATTTATGCCCAGATCTAGATTTCTGGCCTTTCTGACCTCTTCCAACTGTATGTCCTCCAACACCAGATCCATATCCTCTTCCAATTCTTTTAGCCTTCATCACTCTTTTATTTCTTTTTGGAATATTTTCTAAATACATTATTTTGCCTTATTAACTTTATTATTTCTAGGTCGTTTGTTATCTTGTCTTCTTGTAGCTTTTTTCTTTTTCTGCTCTTTCCTCTTCTTTTCATCTTTTATCTTCTTATCCTTATCCATCTCTTCCTTTAGAGCTATTCTATCTCTCATTTTACTCATTTTTCTCAATACTCTAGATCTCCTTAATTTCTGAAGAGCTCTAAATGTGCAGTAAGCATTCGCATTTGATCCTGGACTTCCTAATATCTTTCCATATACATTATCAACTCCAGCTAATTCTAATACAGTTCTAACAGATGACCCTGCAATTACTCCAGTACCTGGTCTAGCAGGTCTTAAAAGTACCTTCGCAGCCCCATACTTAAATTCTATTTCATGAGGTATGGTATCTCCTATCAATTCTATCTTCTTTATCCCCTTAGTTGCTAACCTCTCACCCTGCTCTACAGCACTTTTAACATCTGCCCCTCTGCCTAAAGCTACTCCTACAGATCCCTTTTTATCACCAACAACAACTACTGTACTAAATCTTAGTCTCTTTCCACCTTTAGTAACTTTAGCTACTCTTCGAACAGGAAGAGCTTTCTTTTCATACATTCTGTTTTCGTAATTATTTCTTTTGTTCCTAAAATCTTCGTACATTAATTTTTTTCTAAATTTTAACTTTTTGCTTTCTTAATTCTTCTACGAATATCTTTACTAATCCATGATACCTATATCCACTTCTGTCAAAAACTAAACTTTCACTCTTTAATGCTTCTTTTGCAAACTTCTTTGACATGGTTATTATATCACCACTTGTTCTTTTACACATAAAGGATTTTATAACAAGGTTCTTTTCATCATTTGACAATCCTGCATAGAAATATCTATTACTTTTGAATACAAAAACCCTAGGTTTAACAGCAGTACCATTAACACTCTTTCTGATGTGTAGTTTTCTTCTTTCTCTTCTTTGTTGTTTATTTTTCTTTACCATTTTTATATTTACTTATCTTATGCTGCACCTAAATTAGACTTAGAACTCTTTCTTCTTACATATTCATTTTCATATCTAATACCCTTACCTTTGTAAGGTTCAGGTTTTCTCATCTCTCTAACCTTTGCTGCAAATTCCCCAACTTTTTGCTTATCAAAACCTTTTATTGTAATCTTAGTTTCTTCTGGAACTTCAACCTTTATTCCCTCTAATGGCTCTACTTTGACAGGATGGTTCAATCCCAAACTCATTACCAAGGTATTTCCTTCCATTCTTGCTCTATATCCTACACCCACCAACTCCAAATTCCTTGAAAAGCCGTTTTTCACTCCTGTGACTGCATTACTTAGTAACACCCTGTATGTTCCATGATTTGATTTAGCCTGTTTAGTTTCAGCTTTTCTCAATACTTTTATTTCATTCTCACTTACTTCTACATCTATATCCTCTGGGAATGAAATTTTCATTTCTCCCAAAGCACCTTTAATGGTTACAACGTTTTTATCCTTTTCGACAGTGACCCCTTCTTCAATTTTTATATATTCTAATCCTATTCTAGACATTTGATTACCAAACTTTACAGATTAATTCACCACCTAGGTTTTTACTTTTGGCCCTAGCACCAGACAAAACTCCTGTTGATGTACTTATTATTGATATACCTCTTCCATTCATAATTGGCATTATTTCCCTGTGCGTAAGATATATTCTTTGTCCTGATTTACTTACTTTTTCAAGATGAGTAATAACAGGCTCTTTATCATCATACTTTAATACAACATCAATATATCTTCCCTTATCTTCGTAATCCTCAATCATCCCCTCTTCTTTAAGAACCTTTAATATTTCAGTATTAACTTTAGTATTAACAACTTCAACATTGTCTTTCAACCTCATGATTGCATTTTGTATTCTTATTAACATATCTGCTATTAGATCGTTCATTCTTATTTTTCTTAAATTAAATTACCAAATTGCTTTCTTTACTCCAGGTATCTTTCCTTCACTTGCTAATTTTCTAAAACAAATTCTACACATACCATAATGTCTCATATATCCCCTTGCTCTACCACATATATTGCATCTATTGTAAACTCTAGTGCTATATTTAGACTTTATTTTCAATTTTCTTGCTTTGTATTCTTTAGCTTCTGTTGACATCTTTGCTGAATGGGAATCCAAATTTATCTAAGAACAATTTACCTTCTTCATTACTTTTCGCTGTTGTAACTAGTGTTACTTGTAAGCTTCTTACTTTAGTAACATTATTAGGATCGATTTCTATAAAAACGGTATGATCTTCTATTCCAATAGAGTAATTACCTGCACCATCAAATGATTCTGGGTTTAAACCTCTGAAATCCTTAGTCCTTGGTAAAACAACATTAACCAACTTATCAAAGAACTCCCACATTCTATCACCTCTTAATGTTACTGATACTCCAACTTCCATACCTTTTCTTATTTTAAATGCTGATATTGCTTTCTTCGCTTTATTTACAACTGGCTTCTGTCCACTTATTAATGTAAGCATTTCCACAATCTCGCTTAACGCAGAACTATTAGAAACTGATTCTCCTGCGCCCACATTGATTGTTATTTTTTTTAAAGTTGGAACCTGCATAGGATTTTTATATTCCTTTTCTTTTATCATCTCTGCTTTTATTTTTTTATTGTATTCTTCTCTCAGTCTAGCCATCTTTATTTTTTAGTTTTAGATTTAGTTTTAAATTCTGCTTTCTTAGCTTTTGTTTTACTTGTCTTATTTGTTTCAACTTTTTCAACTGTTTTCTTTGTGTTTATTAATATTTCTTTGCCACATTTTTTACATAGCCTTGTTATCTTTCCTTCATTCTTCTTAATCATAACTCTTGTGGCTTTTCCACATAAAGGACATACTAACATAATTTTTGATAAAGGGAATGGTTTTTCTATGATTACTATTTCGGATGTCTTAGTTTTTCCATCACCTTTCAAATGTCTTTTATACAAATTCAAACCTTCCACAATAACTTTTTGAGCCTTAACATCAACAGCAACAACAGAACCTCTTTTGCCTCTTTCCTTTCCGTATAAAATTTTTACTGTATCGCCTTTCTTAATCTTCATTTTTATAAATATAAATTATAGTACCTCAGAAGCAAGTGAAACTATCTTATCAAAACCTTTTTCTTTAAGTTCTCTTGCTACGGGTCCAAATATTCTAGTTCCTTTAGGTGCCTTATTCTTCGTATCAATTATGACTACTGCATTATCATCAAATCTTATATATGTACCATCTTTTCTTTTTATTTCTTTATGTGTTCTAACTATTACTGCTTTATGTACTTCATGTCTTTTCATTCCTGTGTTAGGTAATGCTTTTTGTACTGCAACTGCAACTATATCCCCTACACTACAGTATCTCTTTTTAGATGATCCTACTGTACCGATGATCTTTGCCACCTTTCCCCCACTATTATCTGCAATTGTTAATGTTGCTTCTCTTTGTATCATGTTATTCTCCTTTATTTATTACTAACCATTTTACTTTCTTTGAATATGGTCTACTCTCTCTTATAGTGACAATATCCCCAATATTAAGCTCTTTTTCTGTATGAGCAAAATACACTTTTTTTCTCTTTATTATTTTCTTATAAACAGGATGTGCTTCAACACTATCAACTCTGACCTTTACAGTTTTATTCATTTTATTACCTGTAACTACACCCTCTATCTCCCTTTTTTTGCCTGTTTTTTTTATTTCTTTTTCCATATATCTATTATTTAAATAACGGCCTGTATTCTATCAATTATTGCTATTATACTCAAGCTATATCTCTGTCCTTCCAACAAATTTAGTCTTAACTGAAAATTTATGACCTGCTAATTTCAATGCTTCTCTTGCTGTTTTCTCGTCTACGCCACCTATTTCCATAAGTATTGTTCCTGGTGTCACAACTGCTACATATCCCTCTACTGCACCTTTTCCACCTAACATTTTACTGTTTGTTGATTTCTGAGTATATGGTTTGTGTGGAAATATTTTAACCCATACTTTACCTTTCCTTTTTGTAAATCCTGTCATAGCTCTTCTAGCTGCTTCTATTTCTCTTGCATTTATCCAACCATTAACCATTGATCTGAGTCCAAATTCTCCGAAGTCTACCCTATTATTAGAAGATGCTATTCCTCCCATTTTACCTCTCATTTCTTTTCTGTATTTTCTTTTTTTAGGTTGTAACATAGCTATCCTTAATTAAATATATTATTCCTCTCTATCTATCTCAGTTTTATCTCCTTTGTATATCCAAACCTTTATTCCCATTAATCCTGCATCCGCAGTAGTTGCAGTTTCACTAGCGTAATCTACATCAGCTCTTAATGTTTGTGCAGGAACAGAGCCGGCTGTAGCTTTTACAGTTCTAGCCTGACTCGCATTATTGATCCTACCTGAAACCCAAATTCTTAAGCCCTTAGCTCCCGATTGCATTATTTTCTCCTTTGCACTCATTACTAAAAGTTTTGATGGTTGTCTTCTTTCAATACCATCTGCTATCGATCTAGCAACAATACTTGCTGAAAGGTCTGCCTTTTTAACTTCTCTTACTTTTAATTCTACATCCAATTTAGTTATTCTCCTCAGTTCTTTCTGTAAAAGATCTATTCCTTCCCCACCTCTACCTATTGCTACACCAGGCCTTGCTACAAATGCAATTACTTCTATCTTGTTCAATGATCTGTTTACTTTGATACAATCCAAACCAGCATCTTTCATTGCTTTTGTGACTTTTTTGTTTATTAACAAATCTAAAGCCAAAAACTTAGGATAGTCTTTTTTATCAGAGTACCACATAGAGTCCCAAATTTTATTTATCCCCATTCTTATTGCGTTTGGATTTACTTTTCTTCCCATAATTACTTTACTTTTAATTCTAAATTAAGATGTGATCTTCTCTTGTGTATCTGAGATACTCTTCCCCTAGATTGGAATCTGGTTCTTTTTAGTGTTCTAGCTTCATCTACTGTTATTTCACTTATTACTAGCTCATCTTTATCTACACCATATGCTTCTCTTGCGTTAGCTATACCAGAAAGTATTGCCTTCTTTACAGATTCATTTCCCTTCTTTAGCATCAAACTTAGTATATCTAATGCATTTTCAACATTCTTTCCCCTAACAGCATCAATAACAAGCCTCAACTTAAGGGGTGATTGTGCTATATTCTTTACTTTTACTTTTATTATTTTTTCTTCCATATTTTTATTTCTTTACTTCTTCTTCAAATCTACCTGTACTACCATATACTTTAGATAGTTTTCCTTTCTTAGCATGTCCTCTGAATTTTCTGGTTTGAGAAAACTCTCCCAATCTGTGTCCTATCATTGATTCTATAACCAAAACTTCTTCATGCTTTTTACCGTTATGTACTAAAAATTTCATTCCAACCATTTCAGGTGTAATTGTTGAAGCTCTAGCCCAAGTTTTAATAGGGGACATATTTCCCTCTATCCTTGCTTTAGTTACTTTCTCCATCAATTTTTTGTCTGTATATGGCCCTTTTTTTAACGATCTAGACATATTATTTTATGTATAATTTATTTCTTAGCATAAGGTCTGCTCTTAGTTCTTCTTCTCTTTATAATAAACATCTCTGTTTTACTATTCTTTCTAGTTCTTGTCCCAACCCTATTTCCCCATATATCTTTAGCCTGTCCACCTACCTGTCCTTTTCCTTCACCACCACCATGAGGATGCTCAACTGCGTGCATAGCCATTCCTCTTACTTCCGGTCTCCATCCTAAGTTTCTCTTTCTTCCCGCTTTACCTAATTTCACATTCAAATTCTCTTCATTACATACCTGTCCTATTGTTGCCATACAGTCTGCAAATACCAATCTAATTTCTCCTGAAGGTAATTTTATTTGTACAAACTTGCCAGAGGTATCTGGTCCTTGTACTACTATTGCTTCTCCAGCAGACCTACCGTAAACTGCACCTTTTCCAGGACGATTCTCTACACAATGTACCATTGTTCCTGATGGGACATTTTTCACTTTCATGGAGTTTCCAGGTAAAACATCTACTTTCTCTCCAGATATTATTTTATCTCCTATTTTTATCCCACGAGGAGCAATTATATATCTTTTATCCCCGTCTGCATACTGTAAAAGTGCCAAATGAGCTGTTCTATTAGGATCAAAATAGAATTCTACTACCTTTGCTGGAATATCATATTTCTCTCTCTTAAAATCTACTATTCTTATTCTTCTCTTAAATCCACCACCTCTATGCCTTATTGTTATCTTCCCTTGATTATTCCTTCCAGATCTCTGTTTCTTTGATATGGAGAGCTTTCTAGGACCTGAAGTCTTACTTAATCCAGATCTATCTCCTAATTTCGTTTTTCTTCTTGTCGAAGTTGTAGGTTTAAATGTTCTAATTGCCATTGTTTATCCTTTTAAAAACTCATCAATTTTATCTCCTTTTTTAAGAGTAACTATTACTTTCAATACATCAGATTTTCTTGTTGTTTTATTTGTTTTCCAATCTCTTTTCATCTTTCCAGGTCTTACTATACTATTTGCACTTATTACTTTAACTTTATATTTTTCTTCTATAGCTTTACTTACTTCTATTTTATTAACTCCTCTTGATACTAAGAATGTATATTTATTATCAGCATTAGCACTTGCATAGCTTTTCTCTGATATTAAAGGTTGTATATTTATTTCTTTATTTCTCATTTATTAATCTTTCCTCCAACATTTTAACTACATCTTTATCAAACATTATATTTCTTGCTGAGACCAAGTGTTTTGCATTTAGCTTCACTGGATCTACGACATCTGCTCTCTTTACATTTCTTAGTGCTAACTCTATATCTTTATTATTTGTAACAATCAAGAATTTCTTTTCTTGCTCCTGTCTTAATTTCTTTCCCTCATCTTTTGCCACAGTAACAAATTCCAACTCTTTATCTCTTAATCTCTGAGAAAGCATTATACATGTTGCTTTCTTTACCATCTTCTTATTTATCTTTTTTGCAAAATTTCTCTCATGAATTGCAAAACTTACTCCACCACCTACCCATAATGGGGATCTTGTGGATCCATGTCTTGCTCTTCCTGTACCCTTCTGCTTCCAAGGTTTCTTACCACCACCAGATACTTCTCCTCTTGATTTCTGTTTAGCAGAACCCTTTCTTTCGTTAGAAGAATAGACATACAAAACTTGAGATATTAAATCAGCATTGAATGGAACTTCCCATACCAATGGATTTAGTTTTTGTTTTTCTTCCTTCTTTACCTCTTTTTTAATTGTTGTTGTCTTTCTCTTTTCCATATCTATTCCTCAAACATTGTTACTATATCTCCTTTAGAACCTGGTACTGGTCCCAAAAGTAGAATTAAATTATCTTTAATATCTATTATTTCTCTGTTTTTTAAAGTTATTTTATCCTGACCCATTCTTCCACCCATCTTCTTACCTTTCAAGACTCTTCCAGGGTCTGTTCCTGCACCTATTGAACCAGGAGCTCTTTCTCTATCTGATTGTCCATGTGTTCTTGGTCCTCCAGCAAAGTGCCATCTTTTAACAACGCCTGCAAATCCTTTTCCTTTTGATACTCCACTTACCGTAACCTTATCTCCTATTGCAAACATTTCACTTTTTAATTCATCTCCTGGTTTTATTCCTTCTTCTAAGGATCCTTTAAAATATCTTCTTAAAACAGGAACTTTTTCTACAGCTTTATATTTTCCAAGCATAGCTTTATTAGGATGCTTTTTCTCTCCTATACCCAATTCAAAGCCTTGTGGCTCTAAGTGAGAAAGCATACATCCCTCTGTATCAATAACTGTGACAGGAACAACTTTGTCTTCCTTAAATATTCTTGTCATTCCTTTTTTTACTCCAATTAAAGCCTTCATTAATTTCTTAAATAATTTATTATTGTATTCCTATATCTACTCCTGCAGGCATTTGAAGATGTTGTAAGGCATCTATCGTCTTTGGGGTAGGATCTATGATATCTATTATTCTTTTATGTGTGTTTATTTCAAAATGTTCAATTGAGCTTTTATAAATAAATGGCGAACGATTAACCGCTATCTTTCTTCTTTTGGTTGGAAGAGGTATAGGACCTGCCACTTTTGCACCAGTACTTATAGCAGTTTCTATAATACTCCTGGCGGACTTATCGACCACTACAGAGTCATAACCCTTAAGCTTCACTCTAATTTTTGCGGTACTATTAGCCATTCTATTTAAAAGAGCTAAATTAAACTATTATATTCAGAGGGCAGATTAGCTGCCCTCTGATACTTAACCTACTTAATAATTTCAGTTATTACTCCGTGACCTACTGTTTGACCACCTTCTCTTATTGCAAATGTAACACCTTTTTCTGCAGCTACTTG